>CAZSUF010000352.1:1828-2588 GCA_964609875.1 uncultured Bifidobacterium sp. | reverse complement strand
CACAAAATAAAATTTTACATGCTACTTCATAGCCGAATCGGGAGAGGAGTATGAGTGAAAGCGTGTTTGCCAGCCAAATGAAAATTCAATGAATTGTTTAAATTAAATCGACAAAGAACATCGTGCGAATGTAATGTTCAGATATTATCTTTGTGCCTAATTATGGGAGCTTCATTTATTTCTACACGAAAAAAACTCGGGATTCTAGGTGGCGGGCAATTAGGAAAAATGCTATTACAATGCACGCAAACCTGGGATATTTATACTAAAATACTTGATCCGGATGCTCAAGCTTCATGTGCTTCTATGTGTAACGAATTTGTTCAAGGAAGTTTAATGGATTATGATACAGTATATGATTTTGGGAAAGATTGTGATGTGCTTACCATTGAAATTGAACATGTGAATGTACAAGCCCTGCACAAGTTAAAGTCTGAAGGGGTAACCGTGCATCCAGATCCAATGGCCTTAGAAATTATTCAAGATAAGGGACAACAAAAAATGTTTTTTGTCAGTAACAATTTACCGACAGCAGATTTTAGTTTATATCAAAATAAAGAAGAAGTTTTAAGTGCTTTGCAAAACAACTTGATAAAGTATCCATTTGTGCAAAAGTCGAGAACTGATGGGTATGATGGAAAAGGCGTATCGATTATTCATCATGAAGGCGAGCTGATCCAATTAATGGATACTGCATGTATTGTTGAAGAAAAGGCAGACTTGCTTACGGAAATTGCTGTCATTGCAGCTCGAAATGCAC
>CAZSUF010000352.1:826-1789 GCA_964609875.1 uncultured Bifidobacterium sp. | reverse complement strand
TATGATCCCGTATCGATGGATTTTCATGAAGGAGCTAATATGCTTGATTTATTGTTGTATCCTGCTCCGATTAGTAAACAACTTGCTGATCAAGCTCGAGAACTTGCTAAAAAATTAATTGAAGATTTTAATATTTGTGGCTTGCTGGCGGTTGAGTTTTTAGTAGATAAATCTAATAATTTGATGATTAATGAAGTAGCACCAAGGCCACATAATAGTGGTCATCAAACTATAGAAAGTTCGGTTACATCTCAATATCAACAGCATATAAGGGGTATATTAAATTTACCCTTAGGGAATACAGAAGTGCTGATTCCTTCAGCTATGGTAAATATTTTAGGGAGTGAAGGATATCACGGTGTATGAAGGGTTAGAAACATGTTTGCATGCAGTAGGCGTATATATGCATATTTATGGTAAAAAGAAAACAAGGCCCTTTCGAAAAATGGGCCATGTTACAGTCACAGATCAATCATTAGAAAAAGCAAAAACAAAAGCATTATGGGTAAAAGAAACCTTGCAAGTAAAGAGCCAATCGTAGGCATTATTATGGGAAGTGAGAGTGATTGGCCGGTGATGAAGGCCGCTTCTGATTTTTTGTATGCTATGGATATACCTCATGAATGTACAATCGTATCGGCACATAGAACTCCGAAGCGTATGATGGATTATGCCACGAAAGCTCATACTAAAGGAATTCGAGTTATTATTGCCGGAGCGGGTGGGGCTGCTCATTTACCTGGTATGGTGGCAAGTTTAAGTCCATTGCCTGTCATTGGAGTACCAGTAAAATCGAGTAATTCTATAGATGGCTGGGATTCTATTTTGTCCATACTGCAAATGCCGAATGGAGTACCAGTAGCTACTGTAGCCTTAAATGCAGCAAAGAATGCAGGTATTTTAGCAGCTCAAATTTTGGGAAGTGCTGATCCAAAGATGCAATTGAAAATGTTAGAATTCAAG
>CAZSUF010000352.1:0-816 GCA_964609875.1 uncultured Bifidobacterium sp. | reverse complement strand
AAAGCACTCCACGAAAATGAAGTGCTTCAGAAAGTAAAGAAATTTCCTCCAAGCGCGGAGAGATAATGAGGAGCTCTATAATATTTTTTTCATGACATTATGAATCACATGTGGTTTGCCTAAAGTGTAAAAGTGAATTACGGGTGCACCAGATTTGATTAAATCTTGTGTTTGGTGTAAGAGCCATTCTTCACCCACTAATTCAGCATCTTTATCATTTTTTGTTTTCATCATTTCTGTAGCTAATTCTGTTGGGATATCTACATGAAAAATAGAAGGTAACACGGATAGTTGCTTTTTTGATGTGATAGGTTTAAGACCTGGAATGATGGGAACATTAATATCTATGGCATGGCATTTTTGAACAAACTGATGATATTTTTCATTATTAAAAAACATCTGCGTGGTAATATAATCAGCGCCGGCTTCAATTTTTTGTTTGAGGTAAATTTGATCGATGTCTAAGTTTGGACTTTCAAAATGTTTTTCGGGATAGCCAGCTACACCGATACAAAAATCTGTATTTACGCCAGCAGTGATATCATCTTCTACATAGATACCGCGATTTAGTTTTTCTATTTGTTTGACTAAATCAATCGCAAAATGGTTGCCATCAGGTTCGGGAATAAAATGTTTTTCATTTTTGGGTGAATCTCCTCTCAAAGCCAATACATTATCAATGCCCAAGAAATTTAAATCAATCAGCGCATTTTCTGTTTCGTCTTTAGAGAATCCTCCACAAATTAAATGAGGAACGGCATCTACTTTATAATGATTCATTAATAAGGTTTTACTTCTACAAAGATACGAAAAAAA
>CAZSUF010000351.1:0-2599 GCA_964609875.1 uncultured Bifidobacterium sp. | reverse complement strand
CGGGAGGAAATAAAGAATAGCGAATCGATAAGAAACAAAGAGCAGTGGTTCAAGGTGAATGGTTGGGGCTACAAGGACACATAATTCGTGGTCAACGAAGATGGCACAGTTCACATCACAGGCAACCGATACCAATTCTCAGGACAGAAAATGCCCAAGTTCAAGGAATGGGCCGAGAATGTCATCGGTATCGATGTCAGCAATCCCATCGAAGCACAGAAAGATATTCCAATCGACCCCCAAATCGAGAACCCCGCATTTATCGAATCAATCAAGGGTAATGTGGATGAAATAGTGACCACCAAGTTGGCCAGGATCAACCACTCGCATGGCCACTCTTTGCAGTAGTTATTTATGTTGCGCAATTCAAAATTGCCCAGGTGCGTAGACTATATCGTGTACCTCACCAGCCACGAGCAGGCCGAGCATTTGATCAAAATGGCTGAAAAACACAACGTCGTACTTATTCCATTCGGCGGGTAATCATTCTATAATGCAGTGGAACTAATGTCACTTAATCCTTGTTGTTGAACCCCTAAGAGAAAAGAACAATTGTCTCAGTTGACATGACCAGAATGAACAAAATAAAATGGGTTGATAAGAACAACATGATGGCATGCATTGAGGCAGGTATTATCGGAAAGGATATGGAAAAATAATTAAGCAAATTTGGAGTATGCTGTGGGCACGAGCCAGACTCAATATAATTTTCATCACTGGGAGGTTGGGTCAGCACCAGGGCTTCAGGGATGAAGAAAAATAAATATGGAAACATTGATGATATCATAATTGGTATTAAAATTGCTACACCAATAGGCACAATTCAGAAAGTTCAGCAAGCCCCTAGAATCAGTTCCGGACCCGACATTCATGAATTCATTCTTGGGCACGAGGGTAATTTCGGTATCATCACTGAATGCATTTTAAAAATCAGACCAATTCCTGAAGCCCACGTCTACGAGTCTATTATCTTCCATGATTTCGACCTAGGCATTAAGTTTATGTACGAAGGTACTCATTATCTCATTTAGTTTCGCAATCCAAAGTATGGCCAGCTAGTTTAAGACTGATGGACAATAAGCAATTCCAGTTTGGTATGGCACTGAAAACATAATAAAAAAGTAAAATGAACTAAATGATGAATGCAGCTAAGAAATATTTCGTTACTTAAGTCATGAAATTTGATCCAAACAAAATGTGCTTGTGCACGATATTGTTTGAAGGCCTGAAACATTAGGTAGAAAATCAACAAAAGATAGTGTACGGAATAGCTAAAAAATATAAAGGTTTTAAAGCAGGGGCCTAGAATGGTGAACGTGGATACTTCCTGACTTTTATGATCGGTTATTTAAGGGACTTCGGATTCAAGTATAATTTTATTGCATAATCCTTCTAGACTTCTCTGCCTTGGAAAGATGTATCGAAAATGTGTGCAGCAGTAAACAAGCGGATAATAGATGACTGCAAGAAGCATGGGGTAAAAAGATAGCCATTCATTTCATACAGGGTTACGCAAGTGTATGATACAGGTGCGGTTGTATACGTATATTTTGGATTCTTGTATCACGGGTTGAAGGATCCAGTTGCTGTTTACTCAGAGATCGAAGATGCTGCTAGGGATTAAATCATGAAGTATGGTGGCTGCATTTCTCATCATCACGGAGTGGGTAAGCTAAGGAAGAAATTTTTACCCAGAAGTATCGGAGATACTGGCGTTGAATTGTTAAAGGGAGTCAAGAAAACAGTTGACCCTAACAATGTATTCGCAACTGGAAATTTGATAAATTGAGAAGACTGCATGATAATGTATTTATTAATCGTTGAATTACTGTTTAATCAGACAATAACATATGTTAAATTATTAATATTCCAAAGTTCTACAATTTACTCTCAATAAATAATATGATATTACACTCATATCATCAAGATATTTCACTTCTTTCATCTTTCACTCTCCTATGTTTTTGGCTTTGGTGTAATGAGTAGGACTAAAATAGCTGATGTTCATATCCCAGCATTTTCCAGGTTCTTTCATCAGATAGGTAACCCATTTATCATTGAATGCATCAAGGAAGTTGACGCAGACCGGATCCTTCCTCTTGGCCAATTTCACAATTATTTTGAAATCATCAATACCTATCACATAACCTACTTCAAATGTTTTCAGAATTACCCTATCCCCTATGCCATGGAACTATGGTTCACTTCGCAATGCTGGAGGGCAAATCTTGGCCTGCTTTTTAGAAATAAATTAGTGGTAAGCCAGAGGAACTACTGTTTATTTTAGGCGTTAGGTGGGGTTAATTGAGGGAATGTCCTTGTCTGCGATTTTGGTGTATATCGAGTAGAAATAACCATCGACTCCGAATTTGTACAGCTTCACAAATTCCTCGTAAAGCTTAAAGTTGACATCGGGGGTATTTTCGAAGATGTTTTTGGCGAATATTCCTTTCCTGAACTGGAAGTTACCATCTTTGACCGAAGTCTCGATATAATCAACAATATAATCAAAATTGTTGACGTAATTTTCCAGCACCTGGACACAACTTTCGGACAGCTCCACATTTCTGAATACTTCATACACTTTTTGTGTGTTTTC
>CAZSUF010000350.1:0-2614 GCA_964609875.1 uncultured Bifidobacterium sp. | reverse complement strand
AAGAATCTTCAGCCTTGATTTTTTGCTCAACTTTTGCATTAAGGCAAAAGTGGAAGGAAACGGGTATCTATTCGGTTAAATATTAAGCTTTTTAAATTGTCGAAAACCTTGTTTACAAATCAAGAAATCAAAAATTTAACCAACATGTTTTTGAAAATACCCAAATGAAGGTATGGATGAGAAAAAAGCATACCCTACATTTGCTCCAAAATAAAATACATGAAAACATTGAAATTATTAGCCTTAGCAGGCCTATTGGTCATGGCGCAACATGGCTTTGCTCAAAAGTTGAACTGGGAATCTGGAGAAGATTTAGCCTTTTTAAAAGGTGAAAAAACAATTCTGGTTGAATATGATTTTACAAATATGATAGTTGGAGAAACCACTGAAGCTGAGTTTTTAGAAGCTAAATCAAAAGAAATTGAAGCAGATAAACCTGGAAAAGGCGAAGAGTTTGTAAAGCATTGGCATGATGCAAAAACCACAAAATATCCAAAACAATTTGAAGAAAATTTTAATAACGAATTAAAGAAGGAAGACTTGAAGGTTAGAAAAAATGCTGAATCTAAATATACAATTCTAGTAGTAACCAATAATATGAAAACGGGTAAAGGAAGTGCATGGAGAAATAAGCCGGCTGAACTTGATTTTACCATAAGTATTGTTGAAACTGCCAATAAAAGTAATGTGTTGGCAAAAGCCAAGATGGAGAATGTGAAAGGATTAGTACAGGCCCCTAAAGGTTCTGGTTTTATTCCTGGAGATGCAGGCAGAGTAGTTCGTGGTGCAGCATATATGTCTAACTTTGAAGTAACTAACCGAATAGCAGAAAGCTATCAACAAGTTGCTGAAGCATTAGCCAAACAAATTCGTAAGAAAATGTAATTGTACATATTAAATCATAAGCCCTGCAAATTGCGGGGCTTTTTTTATTGAATGATTATTTTTTGCGATTGATTCATCGTGCTTCTAATAAAGTAAATACCGGGTAATAAATTTAAATCATTCATCAATCTCCCTGATATATCATAAATTCTATAATCGTACATCGAATGAATATTTAGATTGTTGCCAGCCTTAGATGGATTTGGGAATACAAATAGGGTCTGTTGAATAAGGCCTTTTTCAACATAACCTGATGTAGGGAATTCATAAAAGGTAAAGGCTCCATTGCCTTTATCATTATAAATATAAGGACCCTCATAATTCAAGGTATTTTGATGATAACCATAATCAGGCGTATAGCTTATTTTTTTAAAAGCATAATCAAAATATAAGTCAAGAAGTAAAGTGTCCTGATGTACACGTAAATTTTTTACGAGTCTTTTGCCACCTTGTTCATTAAAAAAATAATCTTTCAACATGAATTGCTTATACATCGTATCCATCAAAATCGGTTGATCGAAAACCAAAGCCAAGGTATTAGGTTGCACGTAGACTGCTTGTAATATGTTGGGCGCAAAATCATTGGGCTTGATCGTCATTCGATACAAATCATGCGCTATCAAGGGAAACAGCCTATCACTTAATTTTTTATATCCAATAGAGTCATAATGACAACCATCTGTCTCAATATTCATCGTAGATAAAATTTGGATATGACCTGGATCTAATTTAAACAAGTTTCTTTGTTCTTCTCGTAACATGGATGTTTTTAAACTGCCACATCCGTGATGAATTTGAAACACATATACTTTTTTCACTTGCAAATAATCTTGAAGCCAAGTTTGGTAAAGTTGCTCAAATTGATTGGTGTAATACAAGGGATCAATGTCACCTTCAGATTCCCCTTGATACCAGATGATGGCCTTGGCATAAGATTGCAACTTAGATTTTTCTGCCCTAAAAAGTAATCGATTATAAATGTTTTGCCAGTCCTTAGGGTTCAATTTGTTTTTTTGATGTTGACTAATTTTCGTTCCTCCTTCAGCTCCATTTAAAATACATATCGGTATGCCAAATTTTTTTACCAAAGAATCAGCTACATGATAACCCCAAAAACCAATATAAGCATGCGTATTGGATTCATCAAACAAGGCGTTCCCTAAACCCCAAGTGCTGTCCTTGTCAAAGTCAGAAGTTTTATCGCCAAATGGTTTCCCAAAACTTCTTACAAATTGATTGCTTGGATATTTTTCTTCAGGATGCTTCTCAACAATAGCTAAGGCATTGGATTGACCCGTGATAAAAATAACATCTCCACAGCACACATGAGAAATAGTCATTATGGTGTCTGTTTCTTGCCCATATTTTCTAAGAATCATAAATTGATACTCTATCAATCCAGCTTTGATTTCTACTTGAAAGTTAAATTGTTTGCTTGAGTCTTGTCCCGACATTTTTTTAACTACAGTATCAATTTCGCCATCGGAGCTATGAACAAGTAAAATGAGTGAATCAACTGCGGAATTCAACACCTGACCTTCAAATGTAACGATACTAGTATTTGATTCGTTTCTGGGAAATAGCTGATAATCTTGAGGTTTTTGTTGCCAAACTATTTGTGCGCGCAATGAAATTGGAGCGAGGATGAAAAGAATAAGGCAAGAAATGCAGTGGCACATGATTTTTTTCATCGTAGGAGTAGAAAGGAAAAGCCAAAATTAGCAGTCTT
>CAZSUF010000349.1:0-2656 GCA_964609875.1 uncultured Bifidobacterium sp. | reverse complement strand
TTAAAAATGCATTACAACAATCAACGCCTATTCTTCAATTACCCGGATTAAATGCCGAGCAAGTGATGGCGGAATCTATCGCGATGAAAGATGCCAAATTTTGTGAAAATTTGTTTGATAAAAAATCACATCAACCATTTCGGAATGAAATTTTCAATGTGTATGAAGCTCGACCACAAGAAAAACCCAATGCAACAGGAAAATTTTTTAAAGTGGAGATGTATAATTATGCCTTGAATTTGACCACCACTGCCATGGTAGATATTCAAGGACAAACTGTGCATGCTGTCAATACCATACCCCAAACCCAACCTGACATTCCAACACATTTAAAAAATTTGGCCACCACGATTGCGATCAATAACCCTGAAGTTATAAAAGCTTTAGGCTATAAACCTGGCGAACAAGAGGCCCTCATGGCTAATACGAAAACAGCGCTGAACAGAACTAGATGCGAACGAAGTATGCATTTGTGTGTAGCACCTACTTTTACCAAAGGAGATAAAGCCTTGTGGGCTATTGTCGATTTGACTGACCATCGTGTAGTAGGTATACGTTGGACAAATACAGGACCGGAACAATCGACACAAAAAATTTCTGAAAAGAGACTCAAGTTCGACAAGGTGATGGAATGCTATTGTAAACAAATTAATAAAATAGACAAGCAAGATTGGAAATTAAATTATGTGATTACGACTTCAGACGGCATGCGTATTTCTGAAGTATATTATAAAAATAACTTGGTGCTGAATAATGCCAAAATTGTAGACTGGCATGTGAGCTATAGCAATACAGATGGCTTTGGCTATAGTGATGCAGTAGGTTGTCCAGAGTTTAGTCAAGCCGCAGTAGTAGCAGTCAGTGATCCGCGCATCAGTGATATCATAGACAATGGACAAGTGATAGGATTTGCTTTAGAACAAAATTTTTCGAGCGAGCAATGGCCTATGCCTTGTAACTATAACTATTTGCAACGATACGAATTTTACAAAGATGGTAGATTTAGATCAGCCGGAGCAAGTCTAGGTAGAGGCTGCGGAAATAATGGTACTTACAGACCCGTGATGCGATTCTCCTTCGCAGGCAATCATAATTCGTTTGCGGAATGGAATGGCAGTACATGGAATAACTGGAAAAACGAACAATGGAAATTACAACAACCCAATCCAAGTTATGATCCACATGGAGCTTTATATAAAGTGTATTCAAACACGGGCAGTGGTTTTTATATAGAACCTGGTCATGGACAATTTGGCGATGGCGGTCGAGGGGATAATCCTTTTTTATATCTTACTAAATTGCATGCAGATAAAGACGAAGGCGAAAATGATTTAGTAACTATCGGGCCCTGTTGCAATACAGATTATCAGCAAGGACCTGAAAAATTTATTGATGCAAATCCTGAAGGTACAGAAAATACAGACATTGTATTGTGGTATGTATCTCAAATGAAAAATGACGACACGCCGGGCAAGGAATATTGTTGGAGTGAAAGTTATTTAGAGAATGGTGTGTATAAAACTAAAGTGTATCCTTGTTTAGCAGGCCCCATGTTCATCCCTATTAAAAAATAATTATGCAAAAAATTAGCTTATTTGTTGTGGCACTTGCCTGTCTTTTTTCCTCTTGCGAAGAGAAAATGCCTCCAGAAGAAATTGCTGAGATAGGCATCAAGCCATGTCGCGTGCCTGCAGCATTTATTAAAAACTTAGGGTTTGATGCTCAACGTTGCGCCTACTCTACCGAAATTGGCGATTTCAAAGGTGTGTTGTTGATACAAAGTCCTTTAAGCGCTATTGATACGCCTATCAAAAGATATCAGCATCCTAGTTGGGCTAAGTTTGGTTATATGTCTTCTATGAGTACTGATGATCAAGGCAATGCATATACCTTTCCGATACCTTTTGTAAATACCTTAGAGCATACCTTAGAAACCATACATAGCATTTATAAAATAGATGGACAAACAGGAGAAATGAAATTATTTGCGCAATTACCCAAGCCCGATTCGGTTGAAGGCATCATTCCTTTTGGTTTGTTGGGGATATATTTTGATTGTCATGGAAAAAAAATCTACGCCTCTAGTGTGAGTGGAAGCACGCGCGATAAAGAAAATGGAAACATCTATGTACTTGATCCAATCACGGGAAAAATTCTTGATCAATTAAAGCATACCGATGCGATGGGTATTTGCGTGTGTGGCATTTCAGGTAAAAAAAGATTATACTTTGGCAAGGCAAGAACAGCCGAAATTTATTCGATCGAACTGAATAAAGAAGGCATGTTTAAAGGTGAGCCGCAATTGGCTGTAAGTTTAAGTGATCGTGGTCCACGTGGCGATGACAAGGCACGTAAAATTCGTTTCGACAAGTATGGCAATATGCAAATTCATGGGGTTGAATTTAATTTTAGTTTAGCCGCGCAGAGCAAAAAACCAGAATCTATTTATCAATTTATTTATAATAGCATGACGGGTGAATGGGATTTTAAAGAAGTGAAGGATATCAATATGCCTTAATGGGGCGCGTGTTGTTGGGCTTAGCAACCTTGTCTACACCGAAAGCTTTCTTGCAAGCCCAACCCCACCGGGCTATCTCTCCAATGCCCTCGCAAAGCCTCGGCCGATTTCCGTTCTATCCCTCGCGCGAAAACCGCA
>CAZSUF010000348.1:0-2686 GCA_964609875.1 uncultured Bifidobacterium sp. | reverse complement strand
CACCCAAAAAAATGAATTTTTGATAGCGTGACTTGTTGAAGATTAGGATGTTTTGAGAGCTCGTGGCTTACGTTTAAATTTTCTGAAAAAGCGGAAATAGCCTTCTTTATTTAGCAAAGGAGAATCTGTATTGGCTTTATACATTAAGAAGGCACCGATGATACCTAGCACAACTGAAGGAAACCAAAGTCCGATGGTTACGCTGACCACCATTTCCTTGGCAATATTTTCGCCAATGGTATTCATAAAATAATAGATAATAAAAAATACAACGGCAGCAATAAAAGGCATGCCTATACCGCCTTTGCGAATGATAGAACCTAAGGCAGCGCCGATAACAAAAAGCAAAATGCAGGCCACAGGCAATGTGAATCTTTTATGCATTTCTATTCGATGATCCGTTAAATTTAGAATTTGGATTTTTTGATTTTGTTTATTAATTTCAAGCATGCTTTTTACACTTCGAACTGAAGCTTCTGCCGTGTGAATGACGCCCACTTTAAAAGTGTCTGGGATATAAGTCAATAAGGAATCTTTAAAAATTCGTGAGGCTGTTAACACGGATTTGGTTTTCATCGTGTCTCTTCGGGAAAGTGACAAAGAGGGATAAAAAAGTTCCTTGGTATTGGAATTTAGTTTGTTGAGATTATTTCGGCAAGTATCAATTTGATGAGCAATTTGTTCGACCGTCATGACATTGCGTAGGTTTTTGAAATAATTTTCATCTGTTTTTGGCATGTTGAAATCACTTAAATCAAATACTTTTTTCCAATACTTAAATCCGAATCTAATTTGTTCATGTTCGTCTTTGCCTACAGGTACTTTTTCTTCATATCGCCATCCATCTTCTAATTCAAATATTAAGAAACGTTTATCTTCGGTCACATACATTTTTCCTTTTTTGGCGAGTACAATTTTATCATTTCCTCTACCTGAGGTATGGTCGTATATTTTAATGTCGTAAACAGTTTTGCCGTCGGGGTCTTTTTTTGAAATATAGATGGTATGATTTTGGATTTCTCTGTAAAATGTACCTTCCTTGATAGCAATGACAGGCTTTTTATTTTGGATATCATATAATAATCTGGTGGCTTTGAGTTGAGCTCTTGGAATTACATAATTATTAAATAAAAACGACAGTGAAGCCAACAAAATAATAAACAAGAATAAAGGTCGTGTAAATTTTGCCACAGAAATACCAGAAGCTTTGATAGCCACTAATTCGGAATTTTCGCCTAAATTTCCATAGGTCATAATTGCAGCAAACAAAATTCCAAGAGGTAATGCAATAGGCACTAGGGTGGTGGATAGTAAACCTAGAAAGGTGATGATGGTTAACACATCGAGTCCTATGCCAAAAAAATCGTCGATCCAAACCCACATGAATTGCATCACGAATATGAACCATGTAACCAAGAAAGCCCCTAAAAAAGGAGGGATAAAGGCACTGATTACATATTTGTGTAAAGACTTCAATCTACAGGATTTTTGCAAATGTAAATTACAGTCATTGGATGACCATTAAAATTGTGGAATCAATTGAAGTCTTAGGATAGTGTTCACAATTATTTCTTCGGTTAAGGAAAATAATTTTGAAAATCAATTCATCAGAACTTGATAGAAAGACTTACTTTTAGATTTATAATTATTAAAACTAAAAAATACTCACCATGCGAATAGCTTTGTTTCCTGGCACTTTTGATCCAATAACTCTTGGCCATACAGATATTATTGATAGATCTCTTGACCTTTTTGATAAGGTTATTGTTGGAGTAGGCGTGAATACCAACAAGCAACCTATGTTTGAACTAGAAAAGCGTATAGAGTGGATTAAGAATATTTATAAAGGCAATACTAAAGTAGAGGTGCTAAGTTATGAAGGCTTAACCGTAAATTTTTGTCGAGAAGTAAATTCTAATTTTATCATTCGTGGATTAAGAACAGTAAGCGATTTTGAATATGAAAAAGCCATTGCAGACATGAATCAAATGCTTGATCCTACAATTGAAACTATCTTTTTGGCGTGTTCTGCAAAGTATTCATCTTATTCGTCTACGATGGTACGTGATGTAATTCGTAATCATGGCGATAGTAGTTTGTTTTTGCCGATGGAAATCAAGGAGACTATTCATCAATTTCAAGATAGCTTAAAGAAATAAAAAAAGTGTCCAACTTTCGTTGAACACTTTCTTGAAAAATCACATAAATAACCTACTGAGAACAAATGTAAAGCGAGCTGTGCATTCATGAAATAGGGAATGAGTATTTGGTTGTTATGAATGAGTATTTGGTAATTTTGAATGAGTAAATAGCATGGAGGCTAAATAAATATTAGGTTGTAATAAGTTGATAAATAAAGAATTATATAAATCTTTTTTTAAGATAAAAAAAATAGTGTCCAACTTTCGCTGGACACTTTTCTTGAAAAATCACATAAATAACCTACTGAGAGCAAATATAGGCGAGGTGTAAATTTCAAAAGAAGGGAATGAGTATTTGGCTGTTTCGAATGAGTATTTGGTCATTCTGAATGAGTAAGTTTTATTCTACTCGTTTTATTTTTTGATAATGATACTGAGGGCTTCGAAATGTAGGCAACAGCTTTACAAAAAAAATAGTGTCCAACTTTCGTTGAACACTAATTTTGAAAAAGTCACATAAATAACCTACTGAGAGCGAATATAGG
>CAZSUF010000347.1:0-2890 GCA_964609875.1 uncultured Bifidobacterium sp. | reverse complement strand
TTTCAATGACTTCACGTATATCTTTTACACCACTTGATATAGCACTTAAAGTATAAAAAGGAACATCTAATGTATGGGCTATAATATTGGCTATGGTTGTTTTGCCAACACCTGGTGGACCCCATAATATCATAGAAGGAACCAAGCCTTTTTCTAAAGTATTTCGCAAAATACTGTTCTTTCCTGTAAGATGTTCTTGACCAATTAAGTCATCGAGTTTTAAAGGTCTTAATCGCTCTGCTAAAGGTTGACTCATAGAGGCAAGTTAAGGATAAAATAATTTTTCTCAACTTATCTTCAAAGATTAAAGCCTTAAATTAAAAATAGTGTTGGTACCCATAACAATTCTTGGGTAAACTCTATGCCTAGCTATGCCCCAATCAGCTCTGGAAGTTCGCGTATGTCTAGCCATGATCTCTAACCAAGGAATTGCATTAAAGTCACTCAAATCTCTGCCCAAGCCCATGATATTTCCGGCTTCTGCGAGATTATCTCCTTCATAACAGGCTCTATGTCCTGCACCTGAGGCGTGTCCTGTAACTTCTTCACACATACCCGTATCACTATAAAAACCCACATGCCTTTGTCCGATGGCATGCCCAATTTCATGGATGAATTGCCTTTGCCTAAAATGTTCAGTTCCGCCATGAGCAGTACCTACGTCTCTGGCATGAATGATTCCATTATAAAAAATACCTTGACTATATATTACACTATTAATAAAATTGTCTGAGTTAGCATCGTTTACATGCGAACAACTAACTACTAAGTGTGCATTACTTTGATGAGCAGTTTCAGTAATCCTAGTTTTACAATACACATTATATGAAGTGGCCATGCCTGCAATATATTCTGGCCTTTGCGAGTATGCTGGATAACTAGCCGTTGAATTTAGATTCTGTTGAGTTGGATTAGGATTATCGTAATGCACTAAATGAAAACTATGCGCTGGAGGAATCAACCAAAATTTTCCATTCCAGTAACGTTGACTTTGTTGAATAATGGTGCGTTTATATTGAGCCCATTCCTCAGGGTTCCAATGACTAGCTGTAAAAGCTCCAGAATTAGAGTCAAAAGCCCAACCATCATCCATTGCCTGCTGAAAAAATACACGTAGATGTAAAGTCAATTCAGGGTTTGTATTTACATTGGCTAATTGGCTATTGAATTGAGCTCTAAATCTATTATTTAATTCCGGAGCCAGAATATCTTCTGAAAAATTGTCCAGCATAGAAAATTAAATTTCAGAAGGATGCATTATAGGACCATCATCGGAAGAAGCAGCACTGCTACTGGAAGAGGAACTAGAGGATGAACTTGATTCTGTATTCGTAAAATTAGCATGACTAGAATCTACATCCTCACTCGCTGATGCTGGCGTCACAATACCAGGCCATGAATTTACAATACGCAAGTTGCCACCAAATAAAATTCTATGAGCCGAAATGGTCAAATCAACAGTAAGGGATTCGGTATTTACAGAATTAAATCTTTCAGAATAATCGATACAATAAGCATCGTGAAAAAGGATAGAAGTTTGACTATTTCCTGAATCTGTTATATATCTCACTTCTCCGCCTTTTCTCATATTCGGATCGATGGCCCATTCTCTTAAATGATGTAAGGTTACTCGAGAAATCGTTAATCGAATGATGCCCGCACGTGGCGAAGAGTTTGGTCTATTTGAAGCATCTATAGGTTGATTAATATTCACATTACAAATATGCACGGTAATGGGATTTGTGATGCCATCAAGAATAAGTTCAGAACGAATAGCCATGAGAGAATTTTTAGTATGTTAGCTGCCTTTTGGATTAAAGGTCAAATATAATTTTAAATTACATCAAGTAAATGACAATTGAGTAAATGGTAGCTTCTCGAATGAATTTGGTTAGAAAAGGCCGAAAATTGGAAATACCTCATCAATTTTCATCACTGAAAACTGTTGTTTATTTACAAAAATCAAACTTTAGTTGTTTAATCCTTTACTAATCTAACGGCGTACCCAAAGGTTTTTGTAGCACCATTAGAAAAAGTGGATGCATAGTTTTTTTGCAAATTGATGTAATTACCTTGAGTAGAATTTCTTTCGTCGCTTTGCCAAAAATAACCTGTATTCCCTAAGGTAGAATAACCACCTGTAGTGCCTCTATAACCAGCAGGGAGTCCATTAAAGCCGCTGCTATTATCAGCTCCTGTATTCGGGGCATTCCATAATGAAGACGTAGATTTCATTTTGCCACCAGCTACAGTACCACCCCCTAGGTAGCTAATGAGTACATCCCATTCTGTTGAAGAGGGTACATGCCACCCTGCAGGAGCTAGTTTGCCTGTATTGACAGCATGCCAATTATACAACTTGCCATACATGGTATTGTTTATTGGATCATCATTATAGATGGCATAAGAACCAGTTGTTAAGGCAGCCCAATCGGTATTATTTAATCCTGTTGGGATCGTCGTGCCATCATTATACTTGGTTGTTCTTAGGTTTTCAGTTGTCCAATATTGAGTGCCGATTTTAATTACATTATATACATTTCCATCGATATCAGTTACAGAAGTGGGTCCAGGAGTTTCTGTGGTGGTAGTTGTTTTTTTGCAACTTGAAATAAAAGCGATGTTTGCTAGGATGCAACAAGCTAAAATGATTTTTTTCATGTGTAGTATTTTTACTAGGCAAATATAATAGCCTGAAGTTCGATAGAGAAATGGAAATGAGTAAGTGGTAGGTTTTTTAAAAGAATAATACTACATGGCTTAGTAAGTGGTAAAAAAGGATGTATGCTGCGTGTATAAAAATTATTTATGATTATCCGCAATGTTACCTATTTACTTTTCCACTTTTGCCCCCGATGCTGCGATCCTATCGTGTGGACACATTTCTATG
>CAZSUF010000346.1:0-2923 GCA_964609875.1 uncultured Bifidobacterium sp. | reverse complement strand
TGCTCATGCCTTCCATTTCTTTTTCTGCACTTAAAGATATACGATGTCGCAATACTGGCTTGGTCATTTCGATGATATCTTCTGGCGTTACAAAATCTCGGCCACGCAAGGCAGCTAAGGCTTTGGACGTATTCAATAAAGTCACCGATGCTCTTGGCGAAGCCCCTAAAATGATAGAAGGATGGGTACGAGTTTGCTGCACAATGCGGGAGATATAGGCCAATAATTTAGGTTCCATATGCACTTGTTTAACTTCGTTCTGTAGTTTTATAAAATCTTCTGCTTTCATGATAGGTTCAATCTGATGCAACTGATGATGCAAATCAAATAAAGCATGATGCTTTTGCAAAATTTCTACTTCTTGTAATTCGCTAGGATAATCTAAAATAATCTTGCACGAAAATCTATCCAATTGGGCCTCTGGCAAGGCATACGTACCTTCATGCTCTACAGGATTTTGTGTGGCAATCACCAAAAAAGGCGACTCCAATTTATGACTTTTTCCATCAATCGTAATGGTTCTTTCTTCCATCACTTCGAATAAGGCTGCTTGCGTTTTTGCAGGGGCTCGATTAATTTCATCAATCAATACTAAGTTGCTAAAAATGGGCCCGGGTTTAAATTCAAATTCTACTTGCTTGGGATTAAAAACGTTTGTACCCATTACATCACTCGGCATTAAATCGGGTGTAAATTGTATGCGGGAAAAATTCACATCTAAAGTTTTGGCTATAAGCTTAGCCGTTAAAGTTTTTGCAACACCTGGCACCCCTTCAAGCAACACATGACCGTTAGATAACATCACTGCCAATATGCTTTCGACCATGTGTTCTTGTCCCACAATAAGCTTGGCAATTTCTTGTTTAATTTTTTCTAAAAAATTGGCTACAGCGTTTGTATCCATTCTGTTTTCGACAGGTAAAATTTCCATGTTTAACTATGTTTTTTAAGCAAAAAATAAAGGTTTCTAATATCGATTTCTTGCAAGACTTCAGTCTGACAAATATACCTGATATAAGAAACAAATTCTTGAGTTTCTTGATTCGACAAATTTGTTCTTAAGGCAAGCTGATTGGCAAATTCCTGATCCCATTGATGCCATTTTAAATTATACTTATTTCTCAATTGCTCGATGTATTGACTTAACATTTTTTCCGACAGATTTTTATGATCTCCTTTGTTGAAATATAATTGTCCGACGGTTTCTACAAACTCGAGTGAATTATTTTTTATAGGTGGAATAATTTCAATAAAACGTTGCCGCCTTTTGGCTTCGAAAAGGATATACAATACAAACAAACCTATGATAGAAAGAAAAGCAAAAAATAAAGGAGGAGAATGAAAAATACTGTCATCATCCAACGAAGAATCCGCTATTATATTACGACTACTATACCAAGTTACGGTATTACCATAATCGGCATACCATGAAAGTAAATTTTCGTAATAGGCTTTATTGCCTGGCTGCAGCAAAAAATAATTCGAAAAAGTAAGTGGCGAAGTTCCGAGCATAAACGCTCCTTGATGGACATGCCTAATCAGCAAATTAGGATTTCCTAATGTATCATAGTGACCAATGACGGGATCAAAACTATCTCCCTCCTTCATTAAAGTATCTTGTTGATCGAGAGACTGATGCATCAAAGGCACTCCGCGAAATGTATACTGACTTAAACTATCTTGATACAACAAGGAAAGCTTCTGAACCTGACCAGTATCTTTATCAGAAACTTCAGTAAAATTGAAAATAGGGGTATCAGGTTTTAGATAAAAATAATCAGAAACAGGCTTGGAAAATTTATCAGCAAATAAACAAACTACATTGCCTTTATCCATATAGGTCAGCATTTTTTCAAAATCTGCACTATCTATTTTAAACTGCGAGCATACGACTATAATTATATTTCCACTACTTGAGTAGGTCTTGAAACTCTTATTGGCCTTATTAATTTGCGCCATCAGATCTGTTCCTTTTTTTATAGTTGAAGTTGGATAAATCGGTTTCTTTTCCCATATCACAGGAAAGTAAGAGAAGCAAGATTGCTAAAAGGCCATATGACTTATACTTTTTCACGAGCTAGCAATATCTTGTTTAAATAAAGTCAATTGATCTTCCAACTTCTTATAAGTCTGTTGGTCTGGCTGAAATTCTCCATACCAGATATAATCGAAATGATGCGTGAACGAACGAAAAGTCTCATAGATTGAAGTACCTGATAAGCTGCGGACATAATCCCAATTCGTTTTTTCTTCTGCGTACTGAATTTTATTTTTTTGATGCAGCATTTGTAATACTTCCAAATACAACACTCGATAGGCTAAACGATAATCTGGAATAGACAAGGCTTCCTTTAACGCCGTTTCCCAAGCTGTATACTTTTCTATTTGCTCCATGGGTGCTAATTCCTCATTTCCATTTCGATACTTTCTAAAATAATTATACTCAGTATTATTAAATAAACTAAATCCGATGATGCCCACGATCAGACAGGCTAATCCAATAAATATCCATTTCAATAAAGCGCTTCCAAAAAATCCACTTACATCTATGCCAGTTGATGCTTGCTTTTCAGGTTTCTTTTTATGGTGGTTATAGATAAAATCTTTATCCTGCAAAATTTTATCCCAATGTTCTTTTGAAATTTCTCGAGGTGGCTCACTGATTTCTTCTTCCATGTTTGCCGCCGAATCTCCTTCACTATAGGTATTTTGTGTTTGTCCATACGAACAAAAATAAAGAAGCATCCAAAGCCCCATCAAACATATTTTCTTGAACTCAATCATGTGCACTCGGAAAAATAACATCACCTTCTATTATTTGAATACCTGAACGCTTGAGCAAAATAGGGTAAATCACAAAATACCATAAAATAAGTAAGAAGGATAAAACTAAAATGGGCAAACTCAACCAAATGGGCATTTC
>CAZSUF010000345.1:2703-2989 GCA_964609875.1 uncultured Bifidobacterium sp. | reverse complement strand
AATACGATAGGGCGCAGTTTCTAAATGAGGAACTGTATATTCTACAATTTCTTCCACAGTGGGCTTAAAGGTTAGTCTATCATGAGAAGACACAATACTTTCTTCTTCAGGCTGAAAAGAAATACATCCAATACAATTGGCGTTACAAGCGGGTGAAGAGGGAATAGGGCATTCCCATCTACCGATAAAAAAATTTCTGGCAGCGGGGCACTGATAAGTATTACAACAAGTTTCTGCCAAATGTTTTACTAATCTGTTTTCGGGATAGGCGGCTATAAATTTTGTT
>CAZSUF010000345.1:0-2662 GCA_964609875.1 uncultured Bifidobacterium sp. | reverse complement strand
CGCCAGCTTGAATTAAATTACTATCATAACCACTTTTCTCTTGTCTGATATCTTTTTCAATGCGAATAGCAGTTACATAAAATTGGTTGTTGTACCAACCTGCCGCTGTATAACAAAATAAAGGTAAGGTGGGTGCATCAGGTAGGGTTTCATAAGCTGCAATATACAACCCAGTATAGGCCGGAGGTATAAATGCCGCCACAGCCCAACCTTTTTCACATAAACGCATTTCACCTGTTTGCACATCTATGCCAATACCTCTGCGACCGGGCAATTCATACAAATTACCCCCATCAGGTAAAGGAATCCAATCGCTTTCTTCTACTGCCACTGCATCCCAGCCGCTTCTTCCAGGGGCATATAAACTACTATCTTCGAAGATGTTTCCATTGCCGTCAGAATACATTAAATAAGGGGGATGTTTCAATTGTTCCATAAAATCGTATTAAATAGTATGCAGTTTTCTTTGGCAAAAAGTAGTAAAGGCTGAAATTTCATATTCATTGTAGTGGTTATGAATTTTAAGTTGACTAAATGTCTGGTTTTTAAATTGAAAGGTAAGAAAAGGTTCTCGTATGACAATTTGTGCTAAATCTTGATAAGCATATTTTTTATCTTTAAATGAGCCAGGTACAACAACTTCATTTTCTTCAAATACAATGTATTGTGGGTTAAACAATCTATGTTCTAACCAAAAAATACAAGCAATTAAAATAGCAGCTAGCATAAAAAAACTAGCTATGATTGGATGATGTTCATTGGCATAATTTTCAGCTGCAATAATTAGAAACCCAATTTCTAACACACGAAATACTTGATTGAATTGAGGGACTTCTAAATTTTTTTTCTTGAATAAGGAAACAGAAATTACCATGAGAGCAGGAAGGGTATATCCCAATATCATGGTCCAATCTGAGCTCCACAAATAAGGAATGCCATAAACTAATAAGATAATACCAGCCATAATATGCATGGCTCTACTTTGACTAAATCTTTTGCCTAAATCTTCTCTGAAAATTCTAAAATGAAAGGGCTCATGCATTCGAAGAAGATTTCATAAACATATTACACATACGGTATAATATACGAGCTCCGACATTGGCATCAATAGAGTCAAGACTATCTTCGCCACAACCTACTTCGTTTAAATCGAACGCGATAATTCTTCGGCCACTTGCCACTAATTTTTTAAAGAGATATTGAATTTGTTCTGCTTCAAATCCACCTTGAACAGGCGTGCCCGTATTTTTGCATAATTTAGGATCAAGTCCATCAATATCAAAACTGATATAAACCAATTGAGGTAATTGAGAAATGATATCATCACAAATTACCTTCCAACTTTCTCCTTCATACATTCTTTCCTTGATTTGTTGGTCAAAAAAAGTTTTTATACGTGGTTCATGTTGAATTAATTCATATTCTTCATCACAAAAATCTCGAATGCCCACCTGAACTAATTAAGTCATTTCGCGTACTTCATTGAGTACATTATACATAATAGATGCATGCGAATAGGTAAAACCTTCATAGGCTTTTCTCAAATCAGCGTGCGCATCAATTTGTAGAATACCGAATTCGCCAAAATGCTTTCCAGCTGCCTTAATTAAACCTAATGGAGTGCTATGATCTCCACCCACTAAGGCTACTAATTTATCTTTGGCATACAAATCCATCGCTTGGTTATAAATCAATTGATTGAGTTCGCTACAACCAATATTAATTTGATCAAGTTTCTTTTTTAATTGATCGTTTTCTTCTGTGACCCCACCTTCACTCAAGTGCGAAATAATTAATTCGGCACAATGTCTTAAGAAATCATTTTTTTTGATGATTTCTTTACTTTGTTCGGGCATGAAATAGCCTTCAGACCAAAAATTCATGGCATCAGGATCGCAGAGGTCAATTTGATAAGAGGCTTCTTTAATTTTCTCAGGTCCTCTGGCTGTGCCATTTCTATAAGAAACAGTCACTTCCCAGGGAATAGGGAGTAATATAAGTTTTGAATTTTCTTCGGTAGTAGGTAATCCAAAAATATTGTTTGCTGCAAGGCCAACAGAGTTGGTATCGAAATTCGAAATTGACATGTAAAAGGAATTGGATTGCAAATGTACTTAGGCCAAACTTTCTATTGCATCATTTCTTGTTTTTTTTCTAGAAATTCCAAGATGAAGAACTAAATTACTCAAGGAGTACGTGTGTTTTGTATAAATATTAATTTTAACCTTATCAAAAATCGCCCCTTAACTGCTCCTAATTTACTTCGTATATACATCGAAGTAATATTATCCAATTAACTTTTTTACTAATATACCCTCTAAAGGGTATTACCTAACAAAAAACAAACTGATACATTTGAAAAAAAATAATTATGAAAAAAACAGCCCAATTCTCTATTCTAGTACTATCCTTAATAACCATTTTGTTTACTTCATGTAACAAAAAAACAACGACTACAAATACCAATACGACTGCACCTGCTGTAACGGGTAACTGGAATCTTGATTTGTGGGATGGGGCTACAGCGGCAGGTACATTGGTGTTTTCTGGAAGTAATTTCAACTTGAATTGTACCACATTCAGCATTACAGACGGTGGAACTTATTCATATGCCGGTAGTAACTACACATTTGCTGGAACAGGCGTAATGAATGGCGGTAAT
>CAZSUF010000344.1:0-2994 GCA_964609875.1 uncultured Bifidobacterium sp. | reverse complement strand
TATATTCTTCTTTAGCAAATGCGATTACTGCTTGCTGAATACTTTCTTTTAATTCTAACCATTTTAAGGCTGATTCATAAAAACTCTGTCTTCTGTGTTTAATCCCAAAATACTGATAAATAAGCTCCATAGATCTTAGTTTAGATGCTGGCTCAACTATACGCATAGTAACTAAATCATTAAGCAATGTCGATTGGAATACATCAAAACCAATTTTCTTTTGAAGTGATGTAATGATATTGTATAGCCAATTATATTCTATACCAACGCATTCACAATGGTCTGAATGAAATATTTTTCCAGTATCTTCTTCTTCAAAAATTGCAAGTTGATTGGAATGGGATTTTATTATATCTTCAGCTAGTAATCTAAGTTCTATAATTTGTTCTGTTGTTTTGCCAGAACCGACATGTTTAAAAATTACTCTTTTACGGTTCTTGTAATAAATAACCTGAACCGCAATACTGTCAGATCCTGTTTTAACCTCCCTAATTTGCATTGTAAACCAACCTTAGTGCGGCAAAAGTAAAATTTTATTCGCTGAAACTATTGATAAATAAGGATTCTTAATTCCGAAAATTATTGGGCGGACAAGTCAGGAAAAATAATTCTATGCTATCATGATGTTGCACTAACTTACCTTCTCTTTCGAGTTTCTTTACCAACCTACTTACAACTTCTCTGGCTGTACCCAAATCATTCGCAATGTCTTTATGAGAAATTTTAATTGGATTTTGTTTGGTGACATGTACTTTTTCTTGCAAATAATCAAAGAGTCGTTTATCTAACTTAAAATAAATTAAATGATTAATCGTATCAATTAATTCGGCATACCTTAATTCATACTGCTGATAGAATAATAAATTAATCGAAGGAAACTCTATCACCCATCTGGCCACTTTATCAGAGGGAATAAGCAACACAGTAGTTTCAGTTTCCGAGGTAGCAGCAATTTTACTGGCATCACGATGCAGGGCGGAAGAAAAAGACATGATGCAACTTTGCGCAGGTTGTATATAATATAAAAACTGTTCCTTGTCTTCAAAACTTGTCATCACCTTCACTAGTCCCTCAAGCACAATAGGAATCACTTTTACAAATTGACCAATTCGAACTAATTCAGTGTGTGGCGGAAAAGTTTTGATTTCGGATACCGAATTTATTTGTCCTAATAAATCAGTGCCGAGATAACTAAACTTTTTTTCAATATAATCACTATCAAACATATGTAGGAGCTACTAATCGTGCTAAAAATAAATCAAGGTTGCTTCAACTATCAACAGAAGAGCAATCGAATATAGCCACTGCTAATCAACAAACAACTTACTTATTGTTTATTGATGGATTGCTTCATCGAAAATCCAGCTCCATCATACACATGAAGAATATACATGCCTTGAGGCAAATTAGTCACATTCATCTTATAAGATAATTGACCAGCCAATGGAGTTGCCTTAGCTTGGTTGATGATATTGCCATGTAAATCTACTAATTGAATGCTCAATATTTTATCGCTGTTTGTGTGTACTCGACAAGTAAATTCTTGCTGAAAAGGATTGGGAAATACACTTAAGGTATTTCCCTTTTGATCTCTTAAAATATCTATCATTTCTGAGACTTGTTGAATTCTACCATCAATATCCATTTGTTGTAGAAGATAGTAATTGTGCCCAATCGCAGGATTAGCATGCACAGCCGAATACTCAAGTAAAGCTTCGCTGTTGCCGTTGATCGACTTACTTTTTAATGTCGTGATAGTTTCAAATTTTAAAGCATCAGTACTATGTTGTACTAAATAGGAATCACTATTTAGTTCACTCAAACTATTCCAATTAATTTCGTTCACCTCATTGTCTTGTTTACCCCAAAATGCACCTACTAAAACAGGCAATGGAATATTCACAATAGATGTATGATATCCAATTGCAGGATTATTTGTACCGCTTGTCACCAATGGCCCATCATAATCTACACGAATTCTTCCTTCTGATCCTGCAGCACCTGTTCCAAAATAAGGGTTACCTGCGACATTAGAAGCACCACCCATGCCCCCAATGGCAGACAATAATCCATTATGCACAAAGGATGGAGAAGCTAACCAAATAGTTCCACCAGAACCACCAGCACCACCGCCACAATTGCCCAAATTATCAGAACCACCATTTCCTCCATTGCTTGATATGGACCCATTAATTGTGATGCTTGTAGCTGCGTTAATTACAACTAATCCGCCACCAGCTCCGCCACCGCCAGCTCCACAGTCGTAACCACCTGAACCACCACCACCGCCAGAACCACCAGGCAAATTAGTCACCATAATATTCCCGTTTGCTGGTCCGCCTATACCATTTGAAACACTTGCATTCCCTCCATTATTGGCATATCCACCACCGCCGCCGCCACTCCAATTCCTTCCTTTATTGCCAGCACTGCCATCGCCCACGCCATCTTGTCCATCAATCGGTCCTGAAGCAGAAGCAAAGGAGCCACCACCCCCATTTCCTCCACCTGACACACCTACTCCGCCTGCGCCGCCATTAGTATAAGTAACGCCATTAGCACCATTTCCTCCATTGGCAATTAGTTGTCCATCAATCAAGGCAGCTCCTGTACAACGTATAATGAGGGGTGTAGAGCCTGTAACATTAACAACTACACCTGGTTGTATAGTAAAATTGGTAAAATTATACGTTCCTCCAGTGAGTGTTGTATTACTTGTAGCATTGTATACACCATCTACACCTGTGCCCGTATTAAATGAAAGCTGGGCTGATGATTGTTGAGGTGTACTAAATAAAAGTGCCGTTGTCATAAGGGCCAAGCAAATTGCGTAGCGAAAAAGTTGAGATGTTGTCATAATTGAATTTGATTTAGTGAACGTAAACTTAGTAAAATTTTCATAGAAATCGAGGATACTCAAATTTATTTTAGTGCTTTATGGGTTAATGGACAAAATAGTGCCTAGAATCTTCTATAATTCTTATTGGGCTTACC
>CAZSUF010000343.1:0-3061 GCA_964609875.1 uncultured Bifidobacterium sp. | reverse complement strand
ATTCGAAGCCATTAAAGCCGGTGCTAGCGGTTATTTATTAAAAAAAACACCCCATCATAAAATTATCGAAAGCATTCTTGAATTGCACCAAGGAGGAAGTCCCATGAATATGAGTATTGCCAGAAAAGTAATTGGTTTTTTTCAGCAAAAACCTAAAGCTTTAAGAGAATTAACTGCAAAACAGAACGAGATATTAGCCTTGTTATCTAAGGGATATTTATACAAAGAAATTGCAAATACACTTTCAATTTCACAAGGAACTGTAACTCAACATATTCACGCCATATATGAACGATTACATGTTACAAATAAAACTGAGGCGATAAATAAATTCCTGAATCAGTAGTTTCAATTTCTTACAAATTCTATAAGAAACGTTATATTTTCTTAAGGATACCCTACATATATTTTTGTATAAAATTTACATTATATGCAAAAAAATATACTAGTAGGGTTCATATTTTTTATAATCACCTTTTCGAAAGTAAATGCCCAAACGACTATCAATGTAACGAGTCATTCAGCATCAATCAATGGTATCGTATACGATTACTCCATAGGAGAAATGACTATGACAACCACTGAACGAGCTTCAAATTTGATAATCACTCAAGGTGTATTGCAACCCAATTACAGAAACTCAACAACTGACGAAGTAATTTCAAAAAATGATTTTGAAGATTTCGCAAAAGTGTATCCAAATCCAACAAGCAATCTACTTTTTATAGAATTGATAGACACTGAAAATGCAACTTTTCAATTATTTGATGCTTTAGGTAAAATTCTAATAGACACAAAAAGTACAGAGATGAAATCAAGCATTGATTTATCCGCATTTGCTACTGGGAATTATTATTTGGTAGTGAAAAATGATACCAAACAAACACAAAAAATGTCATTTAAAATTCAAAAAACTAAATAAAAACTAAACTACACATTTATGAAACAAAAAATTAATCAACTATTGGTATTAGCATGTTTGCTAATAAGTACCTTAAGTTTTGGACAAGCTCCACAAAAATTTAATTATCAAGGAATTGCGCGCGATGCTAAAGGAAATCCTTTAACAAATCAAAAGATGAGTCTAAAATTATCTGTACTTCCAACTCAAGATGCGACTGTAGCTGAGTTCGAAGAAACACAATTAGTCACAACCAATGAGTTCGGTTTATATACCTTACAAATTGGCAATGGACAAATAGTTACAGGCGATATGAAAACAGTGAAATGGGAAACAGGAAACAAGTATATCCATGTAGCCATCGATCCAACAGGGGGCAGCAATTATGTAGATGCTGGTACTACCCAATTATTATCTGTGCCTTACGCCTTGTATTCAGATAGAGCAGGTAGTGCAACAGAAAGTGCACCTTCTACTCGTGCGACAAACAATTATATCGAAAAAACAAATGGTGCAGGTGTGGCCAACTCCACTTCACTGCTGTATGATAGTGGAACAGGCATAGGCTTAGGTACAACTTCACCTGCCACAAAATTTCATATCAACCAAAATGTAACAGGGTTGCAAGAGCATTTTCGTATGCAAAATCTCAGCACTACTGGGGCAGGACGTTTCACGATGTATAATAATGGGGCTAACTCGTATGCAACTTTCACAAAATATGGTACGACCTATGCAGGAAACTATGGAGGGAGCACATTGTATCCAAATGCTAATTTATTAGCTTTTGGTAATAATGGACTAGTAGCAGGTGATGGACTTGGCCGTTTCTTAATATCTAATGGTGGAAGTATTGGTATAAGTTTATTTAAATCGGGTATAACAAAACTAAAATTCCATGCTGATTTTGCTTCAGAAAATGTGGGCATAGGAGGTAATTCTACACCTATTGCACGTATCCATGCAAACAACACAGATGGAACAACAATGGACCTACGTTTAACGAATAACACGACTGGGCATTTAGTGGGTGATGGATTAGAAATTAATAATGTAGGCACTTTGGCAAATATCAACAACAGAGAAAATAATGCCTTAGCCTTTGGAACAAACAATGCAGAAAGAATGAGAGTGGATGCAACAGGGAATGTGGGAATCGGGACAATTTCTCCAACAACAAAATTAGAAGTAGCAGGTCAAGTTAAAATAACAGGCGGTGCGCCAGGTGCTGGCAAGGTATTAACTTCCGACGCAACTGGGTTAGCTTCATGGCAAACTCCAAACAGTAGCTCAAAATGGACAACTTCAGGAACAGATATTTCAAACAACAATACCGGAAACGTAGCTATTGGTAATACTTACGTTAACAACACTGCATATGGTCATGGTGGTACTAATAAAATTTTAGAGATAAATAATAATGGCACTGGGTCTAACGATCAAGCTCAATTAGTTTTATCCACTGATGCTCCATTTGGAGGCAGTATTGGAGGAATCACCTGGGTAAATAAACCAACAGCAGCATTTGACCAAAGAGCTGCATTTATTGGAACTGTATTTGATGATTTCAACCAAGATGCAACTGATATGAACTTTTGGACTAGAAAACAAACAGGTTATTTAACACAAAAAATGACTATTGGAAGTGAAGGTAGAGTGCGAATTGAAGGCCCTGATGCTTTTGGCACAGGAATAAACTCATTGAGCATAGGTGGTTTTGGAGCTGTAGGCGTCGATGCCCCAGGCGTTCCTAATGGACGATTTGTTGTAACTGAGGGTGGCAATGTGGGTATCGGCAATGATGCACCTAATGCAAAACTTGATGTGAATGGCGGTGCGAAAATGGCTCCAGGTAGCAGCCAAGTCATCATAGGTGATGATCCATCTCCCTCAGCCTTATGGAAAATGAAATTAATTCCTACAAATTTACAAGGCGGATTAGCAATTTTAGGCCCTACGAATCAAGATGGCAATAATTTCTTTAGCAATTACGAAAGTGACTATGAGAATGCTGTTTTTAGAAATACAAAGGCTACCGGAAAATCTTCATCAGTTCATGCCATCAACTTTTCATCAAATGATACTGCTTCATGTTTAAGCGCTTATGCGCCAGATGGTGCCACTGGGTTAAAAATAGAAACATACAACGGAACGAATGGC
>CAZSUF010000342.1:2725-3082 GCA_964609875.1 uncultured Bifidobacterium sp. | reverse complement strand
TAGTTTTCGATTCATTGTATGAAGGATAAAGATAAAATTATCCTTGAATAAACTGCTATACTACCCAATATTTAAACACATCAGATGACTTGACTTGTTAGGCCCTCATCAATTCTTTGATGTCAGTTACTAATTTTTGTGCAATATGGTTAGCTGTATTTTCGGAAGTGCTTTCAGCATAAATTCGGATAATAGGCTCAGTATTTGAAGTTCTTAAATGAACCCATTCTGTAACAAACTCAATTTTTAATCCATCATCCGTATTCATGGGTTGTTTTTTATATTTCTCCTGAATACCCTCAAAAATTTTTTTCACGTCCATGCCCTTCTCTAGTTCAATCTTATTTTTAGACATAT
>CAZSUF010000342.1:0-2669 GCA_964609875.1 uncultured Bifidobacterium sp. | reverse complement strand
CTACCATAATGAAGTTCTGGAACTATGATGCCTCCATTCCCTTCTCCACCTATGACCGCATTTACTTCTTTCATTTTCTTCACCACATTCACTTCACCTACGGCACTTGCAAAATATTCGCCACCATGTTTTAAAGTAACATCTTTTAAAGCCCTGGTACTTGACATATTCGACACCGTATTACCTTTTTTATGCTGTAGTATGTAATCTGCAATAGCCACCAAGGTATACTCTTCCCCAAATAAAGTGCCATCTTCACATACAAAACATAATCTATCCACATCAGGATCAACTACGATACCTAAATCAAGCTTTTGTTTAGACATTAAATTCGAAATCTCAGCAATGTTTTCTGGTAATGGCTCAGGATTATGTTGAAATTTACCATTCGCTTCTTCATTAATCACCGTGATTTGCTTTACGCCTAAGGCTTCTAATAAATAAGGAACATAAATCGAACCTGAACTGTTAATTCCATCAACGGCTACAGCATAATTCATAGCGCTAATAGCTTCTGCATTTACCAAAGGATGAGCAAGTATAGCTTGTATGTGTTTGTCTTTGAAACTTTCATCATAACGAACTGTCCCTAATTTATTGATCTCAGCAAATACAAAATTGCTCTCATTGCCTTTTTGTAAAACTTCTTCTCCATCAGCTCCAGAAATAAATTCGCCATGCTGATTCAATAATTTCAATGCATTCCATTCTTTCGGATTATGACTGGCAGTTAAAATAATTCCACCACCTGCTTTTTCCATGGTCACTGCCATTTCAACTGTGGGTGTCGTGCTCAAGCCAAGGTCTATGACTTCCATGCCTAAGGCTTGTAAGGTGCTTACCACTAAATGATTTACCATCTCTCCACTCATGCGGGCATCTCGACCAATCACAATTTTTGAATTTCCAGATTTTTCCATCACCCAACTTCCAAAAGCAGCACTATATTTTACAATGTCTATGGGCGTAAGACCTTCGTCGGGTCTACCACCAATAGTACCACGAATTCCTGAGATTGATTTAATTAGAGCCAAAGTATGCAGTTTTAATGAGGTGCGAAATTAATAAAAAAAAATTCGTCTTTTGGGAATAAGGTTACATTTGTACAAATTTTCTTCACATGCAGGATCAAGAATGGTTTAAAGATTGGTTTGATTCACCTTATTACCACATGTTGTACCAAAATAGAAGTGAAACTGAAGCCAATGCTTTTGTGCAAACATTGGTAAGCTATTTACACTTGGGGCCAAACACGAGTTTGCTTGATTTAGCTTGTGGCAAAGGAAGACATTCTATCGCATTCGCTGCATCTGGATTAGATGTGATTGGCTTAGATTTAGCAGCCAATAGCATCGAGCATGCCTTGCAATTTCAGCATGATAAATTACATTTTTATGTGCATGATATGCGCAAGTTGTTCCGCACCAATTATTTTGACGTAGTCTGCAATCTGTTTACAAGTTTTGGTTATTTTCTTTATCCACATGAGCATGAATTAGTCGCCCGAAATATGGCAGTCGCATTAAAGCCACAAGGTATTCTCATGTTCGATTTTGTAAACCGTGCCTTTGCCCGAAAAAATATCGAAAACAATCCCTCTGAAACTATCGAAAAAGAGGGCGTTCGATTTGAAATAAAACGTTCTTACACTGATTCTCGCGTCGAAAAGGAAATTCATGTATATGATCAAGATAAGCAATTTTCATTTAAAGAAACCTTGGCTAGTTTTACATTAGAAAACATGCAAGAGTTATTTTCTAAAGTGGGATTAACGCTTCAACATGTGTATGGCGATTACCATTTAGGCGAATACAATCAGGAATTATCACCTAGAATGATTTTAGAATTAAAGAAAGTGAAGTGATTCAATTTTTGACACATATTGATTTGATTCTTTTTAAATGGATTCATCAAATCATGGCGAATCCCGTGTGTGATTTCCTCACGCCCTGGTTTCGTAATCCTTATTTCTGGGCCCCGGTTTATTTGTTTTTATTAATTTGGATGTGGCAAAAATTTCGCGTTAAAGGTTTATGGTGGTGTTTGTTTTTCTTGCTCACCTTTGTTTTTTGCGATGCTTTAAGCGCGAGTATCATCAAGCCTTTGGTGCAAAGAGTTCGACCTTGTAATGATCTAACGCTCACTTCTTTTATCCGACATCTTGTAACTTGCGGTAGCGGTTTTAGCTTCCCTTCTTCTCACGCCACCAATCATTTTGGCTTGTCATTTTTTATGATTGGCACCTTGGCTGCTCGCTATCGTTATGTAAAATTCTTCGCCTTGTTTTGGGCTTGTTTAGTGTCTTTTTCCCAAGTGTATGTAGGCGTGCATTACCCCTTTGATGTAGTGGTTGGGGGCATATTGGGAATGAGCATCGGTATGTTTAATGCCAACTATTTCAATGCACGAATCGGCTTACATTCAGTAAAGTCTATCGAATAAATCAATTATTTTTTTTTGGGTGGCAGACACGCTTTCTGTTGCAAGTCCTCTCCCGAATCGGCTAGCATCATTCATGTAGAATTTTTATATCGTGAAGCCTCTCGGGATCCGGGCTTTCCACGTCAATCGTTGCCACAGTACCGTGTTCAAAGAAACTATGGCTCTTATAAGATGTATTCTATGACCGAAACACGCATGAAAGTCAGCCCTTATGAGTACCCCCATGA
>CAZSUF010000341.1:0-3136 GCA_964609875.1 uncultured Bifidobacterium sp. | reverse complement strand
TTATTCTCTCAAGTTAGAAGAGGATTGGCAATCCATCATGGATAAATTCAAAATTAAGAGGCAGGAATTGTATGATCATGAAATAGATTCAATGTCTATTTTATTTGAAGAAGAACAAATATTGGTGACTAAGCAAATAGAATTTGATTTCGATAGGAGCTACGGTTTCGATGGACACGTTGTAATCGCAAAAATTACAAAAATGGAAAACTCCATAGATATTACAATTACATCAGAAAAGGAACTAGATAGAACAGGATCCTGGGGAATGAAAATCTCAGCTTTTCTTATAACCTTATTTCTTCTTATACATATTATGTATGGGCTTTTTAAATCTAATTATCATGCCATTGGAATGCAAATGATTATGATTGGAGTCATAAATATTGTTTGTATGATTGTAAATTGGGGACCAACTTTTTACACTGATCCTATGTATAAATATGTGAAAAATATTATTCAGGACGGCAAACCGGAATAGTTTGATATTTTTAAATATTAAAATCTTTAAGTAGAAAACCCTTGCAGTTTTGTCAAGCAACCATTTGTTACACATGAAATTTGACTGATTTTAATCTTTTTGCGTCTTTTCTTTATATCGAGTCTGCTGATTCGCTCAAAGGCTAGCATAACTCCATTTGATAACGCAGATTTTCTAAAGCCTAATTGATTGTTTGCAATTGACAGTTTTCTTATTATCTTACAAAAGATTTCACCTACCTAACCTAGTACAGCCTAACGAAATCGATGAAGAAATTTTTCAACTTACTAAAGTGTACCGTCTTACAAGGCTTGATACTGATTTGCGCCATGCCTTTGCTTGTTCAGGCCCAAAATAATCCATCAACACAAATAAAAGGCAATGTATATGCAATCGTCATAGGCATTTCTACGTATCAGGATGAAGGTATTGACCAATTAAATTTCGCCCATAAAGATGCCGAATCTTTCGCAGCCTATTTAAGTTCAGCATCTGGCGGATTGGTTCCTGATTCAAATATTATTTTACTTAAAAATGAAAGTGCAACATATACAGCGGTTTACCAAGCCTTCGATCAATTAGTAGAAAAATGCAAGGAAGGAGATTTAGTATACTTTTTCTTTTCAGGGCATGGCGATATGGAAAATACCACCATCTTTAAGCTAGGGTATTTGATATCGCATAATACACCCAAATCAAATTTCATCAACAATGCCATACGGATCGAAGATGTAAATAATTATGCTAATACTTTGTCTATAAAAACAAAAGCCAAAGTGGTGATCATTACAGATGCTTGTCATAGCGGAAACATAGCGGATAAAAATAGTCGAGCTAGTTTTTTGATCGGAGAACAATTAAAGACAGTATTGAATAATGAAATTAGAATTACTTCTTGTGCCCCAGATCAACTTTCGGTTGAAGATCAAAAATGGGGTGGCGGTTCGGGTGTATTTACCTATTATCTTTTAAAAGGGTTAAAAGGATTTGCTGATGAAGAAAAAGATGGAAGTGTAACTGTCAAGGAATTATCTACTTACTTGAATACAGCTTTAAAAAATGATTTTGTGTTGAAGGCCAAGGATCATAAACAAACACCTGTAATTAAAGGCAATGACAATTTTTCATTAGCCAAAGTAAATGCGACTGAACTAAAAAAACTGTCACAAGATTCAATACCCCGCGCTCTACAATTCATGCCCTTGCCTAAGGATTTAAATTCATATTTTTTTGAAAAAATTGATAAAGAAATTGAAAAAAGTTTCAACTTCAACAAACTGCATTTACTCACTGCCCAAGAAATTCCTTTTGCCATGTTTAAGGATTATGATTTTTATATTAAATCAAGTCATGATAGTACTTGGAGAGCAAAAATCTTGGAATTAGAAAATGAACTAAAAAGCAATCCAGATGCTGTAAAACGATTCAACAGAAAATTAGTCAATGTAATCAGTACTCGAGGACAAGAGGTGATTAATTTGTATTTGAATGGAAATGCCGAAGAGCTTGAAAAACGACGCTATTATAACAGTTTAGACAACGACTATGGTGAATATACTCACATGTTTGCTGTAGCCATAAAGCTTTGTGACGAAAAAAGTCCTTTGGCCAACATGCTACAGATTAAGTATCATTATTTTAATGGAGTGAATACAAGACTACAACTTCCGATTGCTAAGGACACTACGGGTTTAATAGATAGTGCTTTTCGTTGTCAACAAAGAGCTTTGATGCTTGAAGAAAATGCAGCGTATATCCATGCAGAGCTTGGCATATTATATTACTTAAAAGGCAATTTTACCAGTGCTGAACAATCTCTTAAATTGGCTATTGACATTGCGCCTACTTGGGCCATACCTTGGTCAACACTTTCGGCACTTTATATTCAAAAGAAACAATATAAAGAAGCTTTAAAGGCTACAGAAAAAGCAAAGGCCTTACAACCTGATTTACAAGCAGCCAATGTCAATGCAGGTATAATTTATTTAGAACTAGGTAACTTTTTAATGTCAGAAGAACTTTTACAAAAGGCTATTTATGTCAATTCGAGACATTATCTACCCTTCGAAAAGTTAGCGGATATTTATACTCATCATACACAATACGTATTAGCTGATAGTTTTTATTACGAAGCTGAAATTAGAAAGTTAGGGTATAATGTAGGGCCGAATATTGCAGCTTCATGGCCTTTTGACGAATCAACAATAGTTTCTCCTCCAGCACCAGATTGCGACATTCCTAAGAAAATTGCGAATTATGATTATGTGACTTATTTTGTTAAAGGCATACAGTTACTTCGAAAGAGAGATACTATTGGCGCGGAAAAAGCTTTTAGATATGTCATTGAAATAGACATGGAAAATCCTTTGGCTTATCATTATTTAGGCATGATTATGTGGCGTCAACAAAGGTGGCAAGAGGTTGATATTTACTTGAATTTCGCCATTAAGTATCATTTAGATGATAAGGCATTTGAAACTTATTGTGATGATGCACTAAAATTTTTAAAAGGGAATCCCTCGGCTGAGTCTTGTATTTTTCAAGCTTTTAAAAATAGTAATTATAATATACTAGACGATTACTTTTTATTAGCTGATGCCTATGAAAAACTGAGTCAATTTAGTGAAGCTGAATTATTATATAAAAAGGCCATTC
>CAZSUF010000340.1:0-3164 GCA_964609875.1 uncultured Bifidobacterium sp. | reverse complement strand
TGCCGATGATATTGATGTTGATGACGAAGGAAGATTACAGCAATACCAAACGGTGTTACAAAATTCCAATCGGTATTACTTTTGTGTTGGCCTAAAGTTTCGCGCAATTAAAGTAATTAAATGTATTTTTGATAAAAATTGATACCATGTCAACCCAAGAATTAAAGAAACAGGTTGTAGAGAGATTGAAGACCTTTGATGATGAAGTTATTTTAGATGAAATTTATAGATTGCTACAAATCTCAACAAATGATAATGTAATTTATTCATTTACAGAACCGCAAATGAACATATTAAATGAACGCGATTCTCGAATTGAAAAAGGTATTTATTTAACTGAGGAAGAAGCAGATAAAGAAGCTGAAGAATGGTTAAAAAAATAGTTTGGGCAAAAGAAGCTTCAACTGAAAGAAATAACATTATCGCCTATTGGAATTGGCATAACAAGTCAAATATTTATAGCAAGAAACTTTTGCTACTTATTAAAGGAGCCATCAGTTCAATAAAAAAATCTCCTGAAGTTGGCAAGCCAACAAATAGACCAGATACGAAATTGAGAATTGTTCGTGATTATTTTATTGTGTATCGAATTAAGGATGATACGATTCATATACTTTCCATTTGGGATACTAGACAAAATCCTTCAAAACTTGAAGAAACTATAAAAGAAAGATAAATAAATTTGCATCATGATAGGTTTGGCAAAAACGAGGCTTTAGCACCTGGCTGAATCGCGCATTTACAAGATACTTTCTAAACCTCAAAGGCTAGCGCGGGTTTGCAACCCGTGCAACACAAGTAATCACTCAATAATTGGTATATGATTAGAGAACTTTACTTACATGAACAAGCTAGAATTATATGTTTAAAGAAGTTCAAGAGATTATAGTACTTATATATTGTGGGTGACATGAAAATAAATTTATTACTGAATGATGAGCGAAATGAAATAATGAAGCACGGGTGGCAAACCCACACTAGCAGTGTTCTTAGAAGTAAATGTTTTAAGTATGTTTCATATTCCATTGCTTTCGCCTAAAACCATAAACATACTCATCCAGCATTTCATTGTTTTTAAAAAAGGTTTTTTCAAATTTGCCTTCTAAAATAAAATGATTTTTTTCAAGCACTCTTTGCGATGCGATGTTTGTTCCAAAAGGTCTTGCGTAAATACGTTCAATATCAAATAAAGTAAATGCAATATCAATGATTTGTTTTATGGCCTGACTGACAATACCTTGTCCCCAAAAAGGTTGTGCTAGCCAATAGCCTAATTCAGCATTTTTGCAATACACATCATCTTGCGGATGTATACCGATTCCGCCTACAGCTTCACCTTCCATATCAATCGCAAAAATATGAATGGGTTTATCTTGAGTAGCAAAATTAATAAACCACCTACCATCAGACTCTGCATAAGGATAAGGGAACTTATTCGTTAAATTCTTTGCTATCAGCGGATTGTTGGCATACTTTACCAAACTTTCTACATCTTCGATGTCCCAAGGTCTTAGACTAAAATTCATGACTACCTAATTAAATACTAATTTAGTCCTTGTGGCCAATATCTCCAAGTGAACTTAGCATGTAATTATTCGAATGAGTTGTTTTTGATAAACCCATCTTCATTTATTCATCTGCCTTAAACATCTTTTCTCCCGCTTGATATTCCAATAAATCTCCTGGTTGACAATCCAGTACTTCACATAAAGCCTCTAAGGTAGAGAACCTAATAGCCTTGCCTTTGCCAGTTTTTAGAATAGAAAGATTTGCAACAGTAATTCCAACCTTGTCTGATAATTCGTTGAGACTAATTTTTCGTTTAGCCATCATGATATCTAAATTTACTATGAGTCCCATTATATGACTTGTTCTAATTCGTTATTTAAATCTACACCTCTATTAAAAATAAATGCAAAAATTCTTAGAAAGTAGGCAATGAAAAGAAACTCAAAGTGAAATATTCTTACATGCGCTATGCCTAGTGCTGATTGATAATAATTTAAATGAAATGCCCCAATGGCATCTACAACAAAAAATATCCCACTAAACAAGGCAACTACACTGATATAATTTTTTGAAACAATATACTTAAATGGATTTGTCATATTCAATGATTTTAGAAATAAATACAAATTGTAGAAAGTATATGAAATAAGTCCAAACTTGATCATTTCATAGGTACATAAACAAATAAAGCCGAATAGATTTTTCGAGTAAAGAGGAAGTAAATCTATTCCATGATTTGAGATGATTAATCTGATATGATTCGCTGAACCCTGATTTGCAAGGATTATTTTAACCAAGATAGCAGGAATCATGCATGCACTGAAAAGTGCAATTAGCATTGAAAAGGTTTGTAGAGATTGAATCCTTTTAGGAATCATAGAAGCGTCATTCATATACTTACCTTGCAGTGCATTCATCATGTTATACATAAAATTGTGTTGTTGTGAAGGTTTCATAATAATTTAATTTTCAACAAATATCAATAAATAATTATCGAAAAACAATAAATAAATATCAATATACGATAAGTGATTTTTTTTAAGGATGAAGGGTTCGTTTGTAGGATAAAAAAAAATTAGATCAACATTTGTACTTGCAAGTATACTTATACAAATTGTTGGTCACATGAAAATAATTTTATTCCTGAAAGATAAGGGAAATGAAATAGTGAAGCACGGGTTGCAAACCTGCGCTAGCAGTCGCAAGTATGAATTGTCATATATTTTACAACATGATTAAATAAAATAATGATCTTGCTTCATATCAAGAAAAGATAGTCAATATAGACTTGCCTTGTAAGGCTATTACCCAAAGATATTCCCCAAGCAGTAAAAAGAATATACCAAACAAAAGTGTAGCCTGCTTATTTTTCATAAAATAGAAAGAAGTAATCGGAAGAATTTGCAAAGCATGCATGCCCCAAAAATGGGCAATACGTAAATCGCCATATTGTATACTCCAACCTAAAATAGGTAGGGAAGAATTATCATTCATGGCGCCAATAGTGTGACTCGCATGTTGCCCCATGACAAAACCTTGAAAACTGAATAGGACAAAAAGGAATACGCTGATTCTGATTGCCCATACATAGTAATCTGGAAGTGTAGGAAAATTATTCTTTAAAAATAAGAATCCTATATATAGCATGTATAAGC
>CAZSUF010000339.1:0-3215 GCA_964609875.1 uncultured Bifidobacterium sp. | reverse complement strand
ATGGAGCTGCCTGTAGTTTCAGAACCTTGCCTTACTATAAAGCTTGTTGGATCAAAGGAGATGCGCAAAAGGTAGCGGATTTTACACGTTTTAAGCAAGCCAATATTGTAGAAGATAAAGAAGGGAACTTAGTGTATTTGGCAGAAAGTGAGTGGTATTTGAATACAGAAAGGAAAAATAATCCTGAAATTAAATTTTATATTACCAGTGATTTTAAATACGAAGTAGAATAAACTTGATAATTTATATTTTAATTTGTCAACTTATCTTTTAGGGTATTCAACACAAATTTTACAATTTGACTAAACACAGTAGCATTCTCAATGCTATTTTCTGAAGATGAAAATTCAGGAAGAAGTTGTTTTTCTAGACGCAATGGTCCGTAAGAAGGAGCCACGCAAGTAAGTACAATAATAAAACCAGTATACACACTCAAAGTAATGAATGCTTTTTTAAGCATTTGTTTCTTGTTATTTATATAGGCTATTAGGGTAAGCGAGCCTAAGAAAACAAGAATAATCAAAAGCCAATTATCGGAGAACCAGCTATTTTGAATGTAATGCATAGTGTTGGTTTGTAAACAAATCTAATGATTTTTTATATAATTCATGTAAATTTTGTATGAAATTCTCAAAAAATCATTATATTTTTGCAGAAGCAATCATGAGAAGAATTTTACTTTTAATTGGTTTTGTTTTATTAAACTTGCAAGTATGGGCAGGAGGAGAGGACACAAAATTGTGTTCACTTTCTCCAGTACCTCTAAGTGGCAGCAAACTTACCGTTAAGTTAAATGTAGCTAATTCATCAGTAGTATCTGTAGAGTTGCGAAAAAAAATTTCCTCTTGGAGGGGAAGAAGTTGTTTTTGAAGAGATGAGTAACTACCCAAGTGGTATTTATGTAGTCTTAGCCAAAGATAGTTTTGGTAAAATCGTCGAAACCTCTAAATTTATCATCAACAAATAAGTTCGATGCGATCAGCAAAATCAATTATTTACGGTAGAAATCCCGTATTAGAAGCCTTACAAAATAAAAAACCTATAGACCGCATTTTAATGCATCACACCATAAGTGGTGAAAATATCGGAGATATAATACGCCTAGCCAAAGAAGCGAATATTCCAATTGTAAGGGTGCCGATGGAAAAATTAAATACCATGGTCAGAGGTGCACATCAAGGCATCATTGCCTATGGAGCCATTGTAGATTATACGCCCATTCAAGATGTGATATCTCATTTATATGATCAAGGGAAAAACCCTTTATTGCTATTATTAGATGGTATTACCGATGTGAGAAATACCGGAGCTATTATTCGAAGTGCCGTTTGTTGTGGTGTAGATGCCATTATTTTTACAGAAAAAAATTCAGCGCCTTTGCATGAAGATATGGTAAAGACTTCGGCAGGTGCTATGATGCAAGTTACATTTTGTAGAGAAAAAAATGTAGCCACAGTGATCAATGCGCTAAAATTAAATGGAATAAAAATCTTATCTAGTGATTTACAGGCAAAAAAATCCTTGCTTGACATAGATTTTAGTGAACCGACATGTATAGTGATGGGCGCTGAAGAAAAAGGAATTTCAAGAATAACACAAGAAGAATGTGACGAAACCTTTATTATTCCGATGTCAGGAGATTTTGATAGCTTCAATGTGTCTGTGGCTGCGGGTATTATTTGTTTTGAAGCCATGAAACAAAGAATGAAGATTGCTAAAGTTTAGGGGTATAATATTATTTTTCAAATAGATTGAAGATTCGCCATGAATAAAAACAATGTAGTGCTAGGATTTGTCAGTGGGGCCATTGTGCCAATTCTTGGGATAGCCATTTTTTATTTGGTAAAATATATGCCTGATCAGATTTCGGTGACAGATTTTATTTTTATGATCAAAATGAATAAGTATCTCATACCCAAAATTATTTCTTTAGGTTTAATTGCGTGTATTCCTTTGATTACCTATTTCAAAAACAGAAGATTGTATAATTCACTTAAAGGTGTATTTGCAGCCATTATTATTTATGGAATTATTGCATTGGCCTATAAATTTAATTTACTCTAATGAAGTATTTTATCATAGCTGGTGAAGCAAGTGGAGATATGCATGGGGCTAATATGGTAAAGGAACTGCAAAAACTTGATTCTTCATGTAACATGGAAGGTTGGGGTGGAGATCAAATGAGAGAGGCTGGCGTTAAGATATTGAAGCCCATTCAGGAGCTTGCCTTTATGGGTTTTGTGGAAGTTCTCATGAATCTCGGTACCATTTTAAAAAATTTTTCATTATGCAAATCTCAAATAAATAATTTTAAACCAGATGTATTGATTTTGGTAGATTATCCGGGTTTTAACTTGCGCATGGCTAAATGGGCTAAGAAGCAGGGCTATAAAGTCATGTATTATATTTCACCTACCATTTGGGCCTGGAAGGAGAATAGAGTAGAAGTTGTAAAAAAATACGTCGATCGTATGGTGTGTATTTTGCCTTTTGAAAAAAACTTCTATGCAAAGCATGGCTATAAAGCTGATTATGTTGGACATCCAACCGTAGAAGTGGTAGCAAATGAAAAAAATAAAGCAACTACCCTAGACGATAAAAATTATATTGCCCTATTACCTGGAAGCAGGGTGCAGGAAATAAAAAAAATGTTGCCTATCATGTTAGAGGCGGTGAATCATTTCAAAGAATTTTCTATTATAATTGCTCAAGCACCTAATTTAACGCAAGATGTTTTTGAGCCCTATATACAGTCTTCCAAGGTGAAATTAATACAGCATAAAACGTATGACATATTAAAAAATGCTCATGCTGCCTTAGTCACGTCAGGCACTGCCACCTTAGAAACCGCCTTGTTTGGTGTGCCACAAGTAGTGATGTATAAAGCAAATTCGATTTCTTATCTGATTGCTAAAAAACTGGTGAAAGTAAAATATATTTCCTTGGTTAATTTGATCTTAGATAAGGCTGCTGTGGTAGAACTTATTCAGGATGATATGAGTCAAGAAAAAATTGTTCAAGAGCTACAGTTGTTATTGTATGATTCCTTTAGGAAAAATGAAATTAAGGCAGATTATCAGGCACTCGAAAATTTGTTGCATCAAGGAGAAGCAAGTAAAAAAACTGCCGCAATTGCCTTTGAATTAGCGCTTCACTAATTTGATTACAAGTAGAATCATTGCGACCAAAAACATCAAAATTGAAATTCGATTCAT
>CAZSUF010000338.1:2439-3240 GCA_964609875.1 uncultured Bifidobacterium sp. | reverse complement strand
TTTTGAACAGCTATGTTTTAAAGGAATGGTATCGCAAACCACTAATTCAGTCAAAACAGAATTTTCGATATTCTCATAAGCTTTGCCACTAAGTACAGGATGGGTGCAAAAAGCCCTTACACTTTTAGCGCCTTTATCCATCAACATGGCAGCGCTTTTAGTTAAGGTACCTGCAGTATCGCATATGTCATCAATCAAGACTACATTTTTATCTTTCACATCACCGATGACTGTCATGGCGGCAATTTCATTCGCGCGCTTTCTTTGTTTATCACAAATAACCATATCGGCACCAAAATAACTGGCTACTTCACGCACACGATTAGTACTTCCAACATCTGGCGAAGCAAAAGTTAAATCATCAATAGCTAATTTTTCGATATAGGGAATGAAGATGGCAGAACTGTCCATATGATCAACCGGAATATCGAAGAAGCCTTGAATTTGCGGTGCATGTAAATCCATGGTCATGATACGATTGGCACCGGCTGTAGTTAATAAATTCGCCACTAATTTAGAGGCGATACTTACACGAGGTTTGTCTTTTCTGTCTTGACGAGCAAAGCCAAAATAGGGGATTACCGCGGTGATATAACCAGCAGAAGCTCTTCTGGCAGCATCAATCATCATGAGTAATTCCATGAGATTATCTGTAGGTGAATAAGTGCTTTGAATTAAAAAAACATAATCACCACGAATACTTTCATTAAATACAGGTTGAAATTCTCCATCGCTAAACTTTTGAATGGTGGCGCTTCCTATATTTTGTCCATAAAAGGTACAAATACTCTTTGCTAAATC
>CAZSUF010000338.1:0-2429 GCA_964609875.1 uncultured Bifidobacterium sp. | reverse complement strand
TACGCGTGGATTAATCATTTCTTACTATTTAAGAGCGCAAAGTTAATCAACGATGCTTCTAAATTTGTACAGAATAATACACAATGTGAATAACTCACAAAGAATGCTGTTTTTTCTTGCTTTCAAGATAATACCTTTGTCAAAATTTTTTCAGATGCATAAAATCTACTTGATTTGTTTACTTACTTTTTTTGCTTTGCAACTAAATGCTCAAGATCAAACTGCTAAGCATGGTATTGGTGTACATTTTGCTGGATTTGATTTTTACGGCCCTCAAACGGGTGATTATCTTACTTCAGATAAAACATTAGCTGATGGCAAAAAGAAATCAACTTTATTGTGGGATCCTGCGTTGAGAGTAAGTTATTGGTATGCGGTAAGTAAGCGCTTAGATATAAATGCTTCATTGTTTGGATCAGCATTACAATATCCAACTTCAGATAAAGATTCTCTATTTATTAAAGCAAAATCTAAGGCAAGCAGTTTGAAAGCCGCTTTTCCTATGGTTTCATTTGATTTGAAAGGGAATTATAATATTTTTCCGAAAGATAAATTTTTGTTGTCTCCCTTTGTTGGGGCTGGTATCAGTACTTCCTTGCAAGAAAGTAATTTAACCTTCGATATTCCAGTGGGTTTAGGATTAAATGTAAAATTAGCTAATAACATTTATGGCAATTTGGCGTCTGATTACCATCTCGCAGTAGGTAGTGGTAGTCAAAATCATTTTGTACATAGTCTAGGCATTGTGTATTGGTTTAATGGGATGAAAAAGAATCATGCTCCTAGAGAAAAACCCGTAGCAGCGCCAATAGTAAAAGATATGGACAATGATGGAATTCCTGATAGCGAAGATTCTTGTCCTAGTTTAGCTGGAACTAAAGAAATGAAAGGTTGTCCAGATCGTGATAAAGATGGTGTAGCTGATCGCGATGATTTATGTCCTGAGCAAGCAGGTTCAAAATCTTTAAATGGTTGTCCTGATAAAGATGGCGATGGTATTGCAGATAAAAGCGACAAATGCCCTGAAGTAGCAGGAATCAGCAAGTATCAAGGTTGCCCAGTTCCAGATTCAGATAATGATGGATTTAATGATGAAATAGACCAATGTCCAACAGTTGCCTCAAGCACAAATCGTGGTTGTCCGGAAATTAAACAAGAGGTCATTGAAAAAGTAGAGAAAGCTGCTAAAGGCATAAACTTTGAAACAGGAAGCGCTACTATTCTGAAAAAATCATTTACAGATTTAGATAAAATTGTGGCTATCTTAAAAAATGAAACAACTTTACGTGTAGATATTGCAGGTCATACAGATAATAAAGGAAAGACTGAAAGTAACTTAATTCTATCTCAAAAAAGAGCGGATGCATGTAAAAAGTATCTTGAGGAACATGGTATTGAAGCTTCGAGAATTTCGAGTACAGGATATGGAGATAGCAAACCTATTGCCTCCAATGATACAGCAGAAGGCAGATCTAAAAATAGGAGAACCGAGTTTGTTTTAAAGAATTAATAGGGAATTAAATTTGAAGAAGCCAATCAGGAAATATCTTGATTGGCTTTTTTTGTATCCCAATTTTCCTGATTCGGCAGGGTAATTGAATAATCATGATAGAATGGTGAATGAATGCTAGAACTTCACTGTAATCTAGGTTGTATCAAAATGATTTCTTCAGAATTATACCTAAACATGTATAAAATAGGGTGCTTGGAAAGTTCTACAAATCAAGAAGATTTTTTTTGGCACAATACTTGTATATACTACTTCGAATTAGCTCATTATAAAAATAAAAAATCATAATATGAAAAATTTACCTACTCTAAGTTTCATCGTGGCCCTTTTAGTTTTTTCCTTGAATGTACGTGCACAAAAAATGCAGCAATACAATTCTTTAATTGAAAAAGCATTTTCAAGCAAAGTGTCAGAATTGTACACAAAGTACAAAACGGATGGTTTTATTACGTATAAGGGGGGCAATATCAACATGGAAAAGAATACTGAATTTCCAATTTTTGTTGAATTAAAAGAAGGCAGATGGTATCAGTTTGTGGTGGTAGGTGATCCTGAAGCACGCAAATTAGAAATGAAATTAAGCAAAGAAGGTGTTGGTGATATTGTGACTGATAAATTCAAAACTGAAGATACAAACGAATATTGGACTACATTTTCATTCATTTGTCCTCATTCTGGAAAGTATTTATTGACCTTTTTTCAAAGAGGACCAAAGAAAGATTTGTTAGGACATGTAGCTATTCTTCAACGTCCTCAGAAATCAGAAGAAGGTATTTACACTTTCAAACACTAAAACTTTTTTCTCATAAATGAATTGAAGTCCGTAAAGTATTACGGGCTTTTTTTATTTTCCTTTTTATGGTTATTTTTTGGGCGGCAAGCGGGCTATTCACTGCAATCCGCGCGAGGCGCACGGGAT
>CAZSUF010000337.1:0-3281 GCA_964609875.1 uncultured Bifidobacterium sp. | reverse complement strand
ATGCTAGCCCCTCGTCCAGAAAAAGCTCCTGAATCGATGTATTTTGCGAAAGAGGCTTTTTTAGCGCCGAAGAAACAGATCGTATTTTAGAAGCAGCAAGCAAATACGGATTAAAGCCTAAAATTCATGCCAACCAATTGTATAATAGTGGTGGCGTTCAAATAGGCGTAAAGCACCATGCCGTGAGTGTTGACCACCTTGAAACAATTGATGATGATGAAATTAATTGCCTTAAAAATTCAAATACCATTGCAACCCTATTACCAGGCGCTGCATTTTTTTTAGCGATGCATTATCAACCTGCACGACAATTAATTGATGCCGGAGTAACTGTGGCCTTAGCAAGCGATTTTAATCCGGGTAGTTGCCCAAGTGGCAATATGAACTTTATTCTTTCTTTGGCGTGTACTCAAATGCAGATGACACCTGAAGAAGCGGTTCATGCCTGCACCATCAATGCAGCGGCAGCATTAGAACTGCAAGACAATATCGGCACAATTAAGAAGGGGAAAAAGGCCAATTTTATCATCACTAAGGCTATTCCAAACTTAGCATACTTGCCTTATTCTTTTGGAAGCTCGTCGATAGACCGGGTAATCATCAATGGCCTATAAAAACTTATCTCAAGTCTTTGTTCATTTCTAATGTTTAGCCCACTAAATTCGCACTTCGAAAATGTAAGTTTATGGCTAAAATCTCAATCAATATTGCAACAGGTTCATTACAACAAGAAGATTTTATTGTTGGGATAGACCTAGGCACTACCAATAGTCTTGTTGCAATGATACATCCTGATACCAAACAAGCTATCGCACTAAAAGATATTGACGAAACCTCTTTAGTGCCTTCAATTATACATTTTGGAGTCAATGGCGAAAATACGGTTGGACTAGAAGCTAGAAAATTTCTAGAAACAGATCCTTCGAATACCATTTATAGCATTAAACGTTTAATGGGTAAATCTTATACCGACCTTAAAGAACATAGTCATCAATATTCGTATAAAATCATCGATGATCAAACTGATAGATTGGTAAAAATTCAAGTAGGAGATAAATTTTATTCTCCCATAGAATTATCATCCTTCATTTTAAAAGAGCTTAAGCAAAGAGCAGAACATGTGCTCAAATCTACTATTCGAAAATGTGTGATCACTGTGCCTGCTTATTTTAATGATGCCCAAAGACAAGCCACTAGAGATGCAGGAAAACTTGCAGGACTTGAAGTGCTGAGAATTATCAATGAACCTACTGCTGCAAGTTTGGCGTATGGAATCGGTGCACATTCCAACGAATCTAAAAATATTGCCGTGTACGATTTAGGCGGAGGCACTTTTGATGTATCTATCTTAAAAATTACTGATGGAATTTTTGACGTACTAAGCACTCATGGAGATACGTATTTGGGTGGAGATGATTTTGACAATTTAATTGTAGCCCATTTTGCTAAGCAATGTGATCTTGACATGCACGACCTTCATCAGCAAAAAGAATTATCTCAAACATTCAGACTTCAAGCAGAGTTGTGTAAAAAACATCTTAGTTCGCATGAAGTATTTGAAACCCAACTTGTAGAAAAACAAATTTCACTTTCCATTTCCGAATTCGAAAAACTGATTGAACCCTTAGTTGCGAAAACCATAGACTGTTGTGCCAAAGCCCTTGTAGATAGTGGTTTACAAAAAGAAGACATTGAAGTGGTTTTAATGGTAGGCGGTTCAACCAGAGTGCCTTTTGTAAAACAATGTGTCAAAGATTTTTTCGGGAAAGAAATTTATGATAAAGTCAACCCAGACGAAGTAGTAGCCTTAGGCGCTGCGGTGCAAGCCGATATTTTAGCAGGAAACAACAAGGATTTATTGTTATTAGATATCACGCCCTTAAGTTTGGGCATAGAAACTATGGGTGGTTTAATGGATGTATTAATTCCAAGGAACTCTAAAATTCCATGTAAGGTTGGTAGACAATATACCACGCAACAAGATGGTCAATCGAGCATGCGCATAGCGGTATTTCAAGGAGAAAGAGATTTAGTCAAAGACAATAGAAAACTAGCCGAATTTAATTTAACGGGTATTCCGGGCATGCCCGCGGGTTTACCCAAAGTTGACATTCAATTTACCATCAATGCAGATGGGATACTTCAAGTAAAAGCTACAGAATTAAGAAGTGGAGTAAAACAAGAAATTGAAGTCAAACCTCAATATGGATTAACCGATGCTGAAGTTGAAACCATGTTGTTGGCTTCAATTACCCATGCAAAAGAAGATATTCAACTGCGATCACTGATTGAAGCGAGTACTGAAGCTGAGCAAATGATACAATTGACTGAAAATTTTCTAGTCAAAAATGGCGATTATATCAGTGAGGCAGAAAAGGCGTCAACAAATTTAGCCATGGACAAATTACAAGCGGCTGTGATAGCTAAAGATAAAAATGTAATCTTAAGCTTGATAGAAGAATTGAATGCCATTTCATCGCCCTATGCAGAGCGTGTGATGGATATGGCTGTAGCCAATGCTTTGAAAGGGAAAGATGCTACTGCTTTGTAGGCTTCGGGTGAGGGATTGTCGCGAAAATACTCCCTGACGCAAAGCCAAAATAATGCTATAGATTTATTTCAGGGAGATTGAAGCAAAAGCCCGACCCACTGCCAACGTTGACTGAATATTTCTATAGGACTTTAATGCATCACTTAAGTTGAATATTCTTGAGAAGAAACTCAAGCAGTGGGGCACCCCCAAAACAACTTTATTCGTAGCGTGTTGTTTTAAAAGGAACTTTGAACTTTTTGCAAATCAATTGAGTTACATCTCGGGCCATGTTGATGGCTACTGGAATACCTCCACCTGGTCGGCTCCAATGACTTGCATAGTAAAAATTTTCGAGGCCAGGCAAAGTAAACTTAATGGGAGTTGGGGCAAACACATTTTCGCCTGGTAACCAACCTTGAGCACTCCCTTGCCAATTGTTGGTATAACGCAACACGGTAGCAGGCGTAGCAAAATCTACCATCTCTATATTTTCTTTAATGCCTGGATATTTAATTTCGAGCAACTCGGTCAGATCGTTGATAAATTGTTGCTTAACCTCACGATATTTTTTGCGATCATTTTTTCTGAGATCAATCCAGTATTGTCCATTTTTCGTATAGAAACTACAAGCCATCACTGTTTTCCCTTCAGGGGCTAAAGTTGGATCATAATGATAAAAATGAGTTTCGATGCGATTCCAAGATTTTCCGCAAGGCGACACTAAATCAGTGGCTACAGGAAAACGGGA
>CAZSUF010000336.1:3024-3293 GCA_964609875.1 uncultured Bifidobacterium sp. | reverse complement strand
TGCCAATGCTGCTTCTCGTCAAATTGCCGTGAAAATGGGATTGATTACACATAATGCGGCAGTGACGCCTGCTGAAAAGGCTCATGGGCATAATATTACCTATAGCCTCGATACACTTGAAAGAGATGCCAAAGCAGCTGGACTAAACGTTGTTCACAGATCGGGAATTTTTTTTAAAGCCTTGGCGAATTTTCAATGGGATAGATTATTGCAAACAGACATCATTTCACTTGAATATCTTGAAGGTTGTTATGCATTAGGCATGCAAT
>CAZSUF010000336.1:0-2858 GCA_964609875.1 uncultured Bifidobacterium sp. | reverse complement strand
AGCGTATACCCCGCAGGACGAGGCTTTGCGAGGACGAGGCGTATAAGCGATAGCGTGTCTGCCACCCAAAAAATGAGATAGAATATAGTACCATGATTCGAACTTAACATCTTAAATTTGCCAACGAACTATGGAAAACGTACTCGACGAATTAAAATTAAGTCTGCCTGAAGATTTTTTACCCGACTCAAAAGTTTGGATCTATCAAAGCAATCGGCCATTTGGCGAAAAAGAGATTGTTGAAATCAATGAGCAATTGCACAATTTTTATACTCAATGGACCTCTCATGGCGCTGAAGTAAAGGGTTGGGCTAAATTGCTTTTTGGACAATTTGTGGTGGTATTGGCGGATGAAAGTCGCAGTGGGGTGAGTGGTTGCAGTACGGATAGCATGGTGAGAATCATGAAAAGTTTAGAAAGGCAATATAGCGTAGACCTCTTTGATAGATTGACGATTACCTTTTTAGTGGATGGCAAACCTCAGCCTTTGCCCATGCAGCAAGTTAAATATGCCTTGCAGAAAGGATATATTGAAACAGATACTTTGCTGTTTAATAACCTCGTTGATACCAAGCAAAAACTTGAAGAAGAATGGCTGATTCCATTGTCGAAAAGTTGGCTTTGGAATAGAATTATTTAGGGTTTCTTGAATATCGTGTGAGTGATTTTGCTGATTCTCAATCCGAAAACTTTTTAGGAATAAATGCCAATTGGATGGCTCATGCTAAGCGTTTATCCTACATGTCAAATTAATATAACACTACTCCTAGATTGTCCAACTTCTTCATCATCTGCGTAAGCATGTACCTAAGTACTATGCTTCCACAGCTTCTTTGAATTTGAACAACCTATGAGTTATTCAAGAAACCCTATTTAATTCTAGTTTTTTTTATTTTTTTATATACCTTTGCGCTTCCAAAATAGGTCTCGTAGCTCAGTTGGATAGAGCAACAGCCTTCTAAGCTGTAGGTCTTTGGTTCGAATCCAAACGGGATCACAACACAGAAAATCAGAACAAGAAATTAAATTTCAAGTTCTGATTTTTTTATTTCTTTATGAACTTACTTTTTATTGGGAGTAGACCAATTTCTGCTCTTAAGGAATCTATGTGATCGAAATCTTCAAATTCATAACTTTCTAGATAGAACTTTCCATAGTAATTCTTTTTATGCAAATTATGATACATTCTATCAACAGCATTGGCATAGGATTCATTTCGGTATTTCCCACTTATAACTCCTTTTTTAAACTCAAGTAAGATGCCAAATGATTGCTCGCGGATTTTAGGATTATTCGAGTCTAATTGATGTGTTAAAACTAATAGGAATTCTGAAATACATGCTTCTGGTAAATTCGACCCATTGGGCAAACCATAAGATTTATATAATGAAAGCAATTCATAAAAATTTGTACTATCGACTCTTTTTCCAACTTCTAACACATAATTTAAATGAATAGTATCTTCATCATATTTTAATTGATTATACAACGACCGTATGAATTGATCTTTGGTATATAATTCATGTATCTTATTCATATAATTTAAATTATATCTTATATACTTAGCATGAGAAATAGTATTGATGTCTACATGATAAATGCTGTTAATCTCATTTGAATCAATGCTTTCTAAATTTAAATATTTATAGTTTTTACTATTTTCATAAAGTAACTTCATATCCACACCTTGATTTGCAAGTGCCTTTAAATGAATTTCAGCTTTTTTATAATCTTTTAAAATATGATTTATTTTAAAACCTAGATAATAATCGCAAATTGGAAGATTCATTTCAAGTGCAGAATCTAAAGATTTTATGGCAACTAAGGTATCCTTTGACTTCCAATAAGACTCAAAATTATTTTCTAACGTATAATATTTTAATACACCTTGGCCTTTTAAAATCACATTACCCAAGATAATTAACAAAATAATTAAACCTGTCTTTTTTATCATAAGTAATTAGGAAATAAGATTAATAAATTATGCCCTTAAATAATTTCGAAAAATTTATCAAACCTTCTCCAAAACTACCGCTGCATTACAACCGCCAAAACCAGAACCCGTTTTTACAGCCACACGAAGATTTTTTGATTCGGTATTTGTGCTCATGCGATAATTGAGCTATCTCAAAAGCCTTAGATTCCATTTCATCATTATAAGGCGTGGCAGTGCCATGAGCCGAAATAAAATCAACTGCCTCAGAACTGAGTCCAGCTTCTGCTAATGACTTTGTAATACAATACGCTAATTCTTCTCCAGTTTTTGAAGGTCCTGAAATATGATTCGCATCATTGCTGATACATCCACCTGACACAACCACCGAAGATTCCATGTCACTACTCAACAATAAACAAGTGGCAGCCTCACCTAGTGTTACACCCTGTCTATTTAAATCAAATGGCTTGCAAGGCGATTTACTTAAAGCATGAAAAGCGCTAAAACCACTGATGACAAATTTCGACAATACATCTGCACCTATAATTAATACATGTTTGTATTTGCCAGCTTGTATCAGTCTTCTACCAATCACTGTAGCTGAAATACCTGATATACAAGCATTAGAGACAATGAGCACTTCATTCGGATTGTTTGTATGCTGTTTAATTAATGAAGCTGAATAAGTTAATGGTAATTGATTTCGATATTCATGATTATCTAATAATTCAATATTTCCTTTGGTGTTCGATAATATTATTTGTACTTCATGAAAGTATAAATCTAAATCGCAGGTTTGACGAAACTGATCTAAACAAGCCAATAAAATTGCATCGAAGCGACTGACTGTTTGATACTTGGATTGCCAGGCTGAAACCAATTCGTCCTTGATTTTTGCTAAAGGCAATGTGTCTTTCACATA
>CAZSUF010000335.1:0-3335 GCA_964609875.1 uncultured Bifidobacterium sp. | reverse complement strand
TCAATCGGCAAAACAAAAGAATGTAATCTCACATCGGGGAATAATGAACTCTTCATTTTTGTTATTTCACTTAAGCGGACGCTGTGAATGAAAGCGTAACAAGCGGACGCTTGCACCATGAGAGATTAATCAACACTATATTTAAGTTCATTAGTGTCTTGTCTTGAATCCCAAATCCTTAAAATAATTAAAGCTGTTTCGCTTTCTTCATAAATTATAAAATAGTCTCTTGCAATAACTCTCTTAACAATTTCAATATTAGTCTTTCTGCCAATCGACGGATTCTTTAAAATTAATTTGATGGTATCCTTAAATAATTTATTCAGTTTCCTGCTATATAAATTAGATTTGTTTCGATTGTTCCAGTAAGAAAAGATTTCCACTTTGTCTAGATACGCATCTTCTGACCACACTACTCTTTTAACCATTTTTCAGTAAGCTTGTCAACTTCTTCATTCATATAAAATTGCCCATCCCTTATTTGTTGTCTCGCTTTAGCGATTGCTTCCTGTTGCGCCTCATTGAAAATATAAACTTCATCTTTTTCTGTTTCAAATTCAAGAAATCGCAATACACCTTCCAAAACATCTTCATCAGTTGTATTCTGAATTTTACTTATAAGTTGCTCTTGTAATTCTATTGTTGACATAGCATCTTTTTTTCAAAGCTAATGAAATAATTCCTGAATTGAAATATTTCAAATAAATTTAAGTTCTTTAGGTGTAGCTTGTAGCCAATGCTAAAACAAAATATCTAAGAGCTTCAAAACATTCTTCATGTTCGAATACTGTTGCAAAATGCTTTTTCTATGTTCAATATCCGACTGCTCAAAAGCCCTATCTTGATATTGCAAAATACAAGACTTAAACTCTTGTGCAGTATTCGCTACAATCACAACTTCTTCGAGACCCGTACCAACAAGCATGGCAGAATTACTGATACAAAACCTACCTAAAAATAAGGCATGCAACAACTTTAGTTTGAGTCCTGATGTTTGAAAGCTCGGCAGTATATGAATTTGAGCCTCTGCAATTAAAGTATTCAATACTTCATCATCGGGATTTGCTATCACTTTTATGTGTGCTTTACTTAACGACAATAATTCAGATGATGGATTTCTTCCTGCAATCACTAAAGGCACGTCTACATTATTAAACACTTCATGAATTAAAAACAATGCCGATTTATTATTTTCTTCTACGCTTAAATTTCCATGATACAAACAATAGTTTCCTTGACCTATTAAAGATTTCACCTCATCATAAGGCTGAAAGGAAGGAATATAGGCATGTTGGATTGAAGGATACAAATTTTTAAAATAAGCATAATCATGCATGGCAACTGTAGCTATGGCTTGAATTTGCTGTAGATTTCTTTCATATCTATACAAGCGCATGGCCTCAAAATAATAATAGATTTTTTTCAAAGAGAATGAAGTATTCTTAGCTAGCTGCGTATAATATTCATGCTCCACATTTTGCGCACGCAGTATTTTTTTTCTGTTTTTCAGAGCAGGTTCATTCAACAAAAAAGTGCTATGAATACCTTCAAAGATAATAGGCGAATCATCTTTGAGTAAATTTATGAGAAGCAACTTACTACAGCGCGAAGAAACAATATAAGGCAAACTCGCATGCAAACCCTTCACGCCTGTCTGCCTTGGATAATAAAACACTTCTGAACAATACTGATTTAAAACCTCTGACGGAAACCTATCTCCATATTGAAAACAATGCAATTTGATTTTACAACCTTGATCAAGTAAATTTTTTAATGTCCAAAACACATCAATCACGCCGCCATAATTAGCAGGAAAAGGAATGTCCCAAGAAATGATATGAACAGATTTAATCAAGGAGTTGCTTATAAATTTGAAGTAAGGTTTTTTCTTGTGCTTGCCAACTATATATTTCTCTGGCCTTGAAGCAATTTTCTCGTAATCTATTGTGTAAGATTTTATCTTCCAACAATATGATTAAGGCATTTGCAATTTGTTCGATAGAAGGTTCTTGTATGAGCAAGGCAATTTCAAATTGGTCATTTACTTTTTTGTATTCTGGATAATTCATACAAAGTTGAGGCACCCCAGCATGCATATAATCGAAAAAGCGATTGGCCATAGACAAGTAATTGCTTTTACCTCGATCAGTGAAAAGGGTAATACCAACGTAGGCTTCATTTGTGTAATTCTTTAATTGTTCGGGCTCTATATAGCCTTTAAATATTACTTTATCCTGAAGCTCGTACTGTGAAACTAATTGCTTTGCCTGTTGGTAAAAATTACCTTCACCACAAACTATGAGTTTTGCATTGACTTGCGCCATAGCCGGTATAAGGGTTTCGAAGCTTCTTCCTTCATTCACCGCACCTTGATACAAAATATAATATTGAGGCAAACTCTGATTCGGATTCTGTATGAGTTTAGTTGCATTTCTTACTACTCCGTAATTTACGGCATACATCATATTAAATTCTTCGGCATAGCATTCACCGATTGTATACCCTACTTTAAATTTAGGCACAGCAAATTTTTCTATGGCCTTCCAAATTTTATAAATTTTTGGCCGGCTGACTATTTCATCCATCTCGCAAAACAATTCATGTGCATCATAGACTCTTTTTTTACCTCTTAACTTTGAAACAAACAAACAGGGCAATATCGTATCCAAATCGATCGCACAAATCACGTTCATTTTAATAAATAGCAAATACAGAAATAATCGGATATTAAATTCTGCATAAAACAAAGCCCCTTGTTGAAAAAAACAGTTCAATCTTTTTTGAGCATATGGCTTTTGTCGAGCTACCAACAACACATCATAACCTGGTTCAGCTAATGAGCCTGCAATTCTCCTCATCCGCTGATCGAAATTCAAATCAGTAGTCACGGTTAATACTATGCGCTTTACTTCCATGTTCTTGTAAAATACACTTTTTGTCCATCAATCAATGTAAACGGCGGCTCAAATCCTGGCATAAAAGTGGCTCGAATATGTCTATTTATTTTTTCGGCATCCCAATCTAAGTGTATCTGTTTAATGTCGGCCATTTCTTTTCGATAATGAATAGAAGTGCCTCTTTGAGCGATTAAACTTTCTTGAGATGTAGCTATTAATTTCCCTTGAATAATCTCAGGCAAACTTTCTTTAAACAATTCTAGTGAATGTAATTCGGTAAGGGCATACAAATCCTGCACCCAACATTGTGGGGGAATATCAAATCTTTTTTCGGCGAGTATATCTCCATGATCTATGCCCTGATCCATGATATGTATGGTTGTCCCAAACTGTTTTTTCTCATCTAAAATAGCGAAAGAAAACTGATTACAGCCTCTA
>CAZSUF010000334.1:909-3395 GCA_964609875.1 uncultured Bifidobacterium sp. | reverse complement strand
AATCTTCAGCCTTGATTTTTTGCTCAACTTTTGCATCAAGGCAAAAGTGGAAAAGAAAAAGGGTATTCAGGAATAATCATAATAAACTTCTATTCCGTTTATTTCTTCCCATAAAAACCTTGTATTCGTTCATCATGACTTATTTTTACGAACTAAATAGGTTTCCTTGTCAGTTCACGTACTTCTTATTACCCCTCCGTTTACTCAACTGAATACCCCCTATCCCGCAACAGCCTATCTAAAAGGCTTTTTAAATACCAAATCAATTTCTTCTTTTCAAGCAGATTTATGTATAGAAGTGATACTCAAGATATTTTCACATACAGGACTCACTCAAATATTTGAATCAAGTTCAGCTTCTAACTCTATAGAGGATGAAAATCTCCTTCAAATTTTTCACCTGAAGGAAAAGTATATCGAATCCATTGATGCGGTCATCGAATTTTTACAAGGCAAAAACCCTACCCTAGCACATCGAATTTGTCAAAGAGGATTTTTGCCAGAAGCGTCACGTTTTAAACAATCCGAAGATTTACATTGGGCTTTTGGTAGTATGGGCATTCAAGATAAAGCCAAACATCTAGCTACTTTATATCTCGAAGATTTATCTGATTTTATCAAAGAAATGGTTGATCCCTATTTTGGATTTAGTCGCTATGCCGAAAAATTAGGTCGTAGCGCAAATTCATTTGATGAATTGCATGAAGCCTTGCAATCACCTGCTACTTTTATCGATCAATTCACGACTTCTTGTCTGGATGATTTAATTAAACAATATCAGCCAGCCATATTAGCTCTTTCCGTGCCTTTTCCTGGAAATTTATATGGTGCCTTTAAAATAGGACAATGGATAAAAAGCAATTATCCTTCGATCAACATTGTCATGGGTGGAGGATTCCCCAACACAGAACTGCGTTCACTAAAAGACGCACGCGTGTTTGACTATGTCGATTATATTTGCCTCGATGATGGCGAAAAACCTCTTGAAAATTTAATTCAATATATTCAAGGAGATCGAGATATTCACCACCTCAAAAGAACTTTTCTGTTACACCAACAAGAAGTAGCTTATATGAATGGAAGCCTAGAAGCTGATTATAAACAAGCAGAAATTGGCACGCCAGATTATAGTGATCTTTTTTTAGATAAATACATTTCTGTGATTGAAGTGGCCAATCCAATGCATAGACTTTGGAGCGATGGCGTATGGAACAAGCTAACCATGGCTCACGGTTGTTATTGGGGCAAGTGCACTTTTTGTGATATTTCATTAGATTATATCAAAAATTTTGAACCCTTAACGGCCGCCCTGCTTTGTGATCGCATGGAGACTTTAATTCAACAAACTGGCAATCGTGGTTTTCATTTTGTAGATGAAGCCGCCCCACCTAGTTTGATGAAAGCCCTTGCCTTAGAAATTCTGAAAAGAAAACTCATAGTAACTTGGTGGACCAATGTACGTTTCGAGAAAAATTTCACCGCCGATTTGTGTATTCTCTTAAAAGCATCAGGCTGTATAGCCGTGTCTGGTGGTTTAGAAGTTGCCTCAGATCGTTTACTGAACTTGATAGATAAAGGAATTACGGTGGCTCAAGTAGCGACTGTAACCCATGCCTTTACCAAAGCAGGAATTATGGTGCATGCCTATCTAATGTATGCCTTTCCAACACAAACTTTGCAAGAAACTATTGATTCCATGGAAATGGTCAGACAACTTTTCAAAATAGGCGTGTTACAATCTGCTTTCTGGCATCGCTTTGCCATGACTGTTCATAGCCCTGTGGGTATCAATCCAGAAAAATATCAGGTAAAATCATTGCAACAAAATGAAGGAAGTTTTGCCAACAACGACCTTGAATTCGAAGATAAGCAAGGGCAATTCAACGACGAAATTGGTTTCGGCTTAAAAAAATCGCTGTTCAACTATATGCACCAAATTGGACTCGAGGAACCTCTGCAGAAATGGTTTGATTTTAAAATCCCTCAAACAAGTGTTGATACCAATTATATTGAATCCTGCTTAGAAGCTTCCATTCCTAAAGAACCTTCCGCTCATAAAAAAGTGTATTGGTTGGGAGAAAAACCTAGTATCAGCTATGCTGTCAAATCCAAAAAAGGACAACAATGGAAAATAGCTCAAATTAGTATTCAAGGCAATACCCAACAAATCGAATTAAAGATGTCTGAATCTCAAGGCAATTGGCTGATAGCTGTTTTATATCAACTGTCTAGCTCTAAGTATGAAGGTTTAACCTGGGGAGAATTTAAAAAAAGTTATGAAAATGAAGGCATTGAAGATGATTTCGAGTTGTTTTGGTTCAACAAAATTCATAAAAATTTATTAGATCTAGGCTTGATTGTTCCTTAATAGCCTTGTTTTGGTGGGCTAGAGACTTAAATTCAAATATATTTTATATGATTTCGCTAATATTTTAGTATTTTCGCGCCCTTAAAATTACCGCATGAAGTTAACACAGTTTACGTAC
>CAZSUF010000334.1:0-899 GCA_964609875.1 uncultured Bifidobacterium sp. | reverse complement strand
GATTTACCTCTTAATTTAATTGCTCAATATCCTGCTAAGAATCGTGATGAAAGCAAATTAATGGTTGTTCATAAAGACAGTGGAAAAATCGAACATAAAACTTTCAAAGATGTACTTGATTACTTCGATGATAAAGATGTGATGATTGCAAATAATACGAAAGTATTTAATGCCCGTTTATATGGTCGTAAGGAAAAAACAGGTGCTAAAATTGAAGTGTTTTTATTGCGTGAATTAAATAAGCAAAACCGACTTTGGGATGTGATTGTTGAGCCTGCAAGAAAAATTCGTGTAGGAAATAAGCTTTACTTTGGTGCTGATAATTCCTTAGTAGCTGAGGTTGTAGATAATACGACTTCACGTGGAAGAACCATTCGCTTCTTATTTGAAGGCAGTAATGAAGAATTGAAAACGATTTTGGATAATATGGGCGAAACCCCACTTCCTAAATATATCAAGCGCGAACCAGAAGAGTCTGATAAGGAAAGATATCAAACAGTATATGCTAAAAACGAAGGTGCGGTGGCTGCTCCAACTGCAGGCTTGCATTTTAGTCGCGAATTAATTAAAAGATTAGAAATCAAAGGTGTTCGTTTTGCAGAAGTTACCTTACACACAGGCTTGGGTACTTTCCGTCCAATCGAAGTTGAAGATATTACCAAACATAAAATGGATGCCGAGTATTATGCGGTAGACGAATATGCTTGCAAAACAGTCAATAAAGCAAAAGAAGAAGGTCGAAGAATTTGTGCAATCGGCACTACGTCAATTCGAGCTATTGAATCTTCTATCACCACAACGGGTATGTTGAAACCATCTGAAGGTTGGACAAATGTTTTCTTATATCCACCACATAATTTTGCCTTAACGAATTCGTTAATTACGAATTTCCATTTACC
>CAZSUF010000333.1:1909-3428 GCA_964609875.1 uncultured Bifidobacterium sp. | reverse complement strand
GTAATTTTTGGATGGCTACATCATGAATTACCTGATCATAAGCCCTTTGCATAAAAGATTAATAAATATTGCAAAAAACTTTCATGCCCTGAGCTGCCAATCCCGCACTTAAAGTAACCGCATGTTGCTCACATATTCCCACGTCAAATGCTCGATCTGGCATTTCGGCCATCATATATTTTAATGAACATCCAGATGGCATGGCTGGAGTTACACCCATGACCTTCTGATTCAAGTTAGCCAATTCAATCATTGTCTTCCCGAAAACATCTTGATATTTGGGTGGCTGAGGTGTATCGTATACAACCTTATTGATCTTACCCGTTGTTTTATCAAAGAGTCCGGGTGCATGCCAAAGTGTTTGATCTTGTTCGGCTAAAAGATATCCTTTACCTTTTATTGTATTGATATGCAATAACTTAGGTCCTTTTATCTTCTTTAAATCTTTAAGTGTTTCTACTAGCTTTAACACATTGTGTCCGTCCACTTGTCCAAAATATCTTAAGCCTAAACCTTCAAATAAATTACTTGTTTTTGATACAACTCCCTTCACGCCAGCCTCAATCTTGGAGGCCATTTTTTGATGAAACCGTCCTCCCGGTAGTTTTCCAATCATTGTCCAAACATCTTCTCTAACCTTGTTGTAAGTGTTTGAAGTGGTAATGTCTGTCAGATATTCTTTAAGAGCACCCACATTAGGGTCTATGCTCATATTATTATCATTTAAAATAATCAAAATATCTTCTTTGCAAGTTCCAGCATGTTGCAAAGCTTCAAAAGGTAAGCCAGCTGTCATGGCGCCATCTCCAATAATAGCCACATGCTTTTGATCAGGCTTTCCATTGAGTTTAGCAGCAATAGCCATTCCTAAGGCTGCTGATATGGAGGTAGAAGAATGCCCCACTCCAAATGAATCGTACTCACTTTCACTCATTTTAGGGAAGCCACTAATCCCCTTATATTTTCGATTTGTATGAAAATTCTTTCTACGCCCAGTTAATATTTTATGCCCATAGGCTTGGTGACCCACATCCCAAATTAATTGATCTTGAGGTGTTTGAAACACATAATGCAACGCAACACTTAATTCTACGACCCCTAAACTTGCGCCAAAATGACCTCCATTTACACTCACAGAATCTATGATAAACTGTCTGAGTTCATCACATACTTGCTGCAATTGATCTTTTTTTAATTTTCTTAAATCTGAAGGATATTCTATTGTACTGAGCAAAGGGCCCGCCTTTATTTCCATGGGTAAAAATTAAACTATCATCAAAAATACATGATTTTTTTTACCATTTATGTAAATTTTATCCCAATTTGTTATAGCCTATTCTATTTTTGTGAAATGACATTTTTTAAAGAATTTTCTTCAGCTATTTATTGCTATCTAGAGGCCTTTAGATTTATTCAAAAACATAAGCTGTTCAAATTATTTGCCATCGCCATATTGATCTATATTCTACTCATTGCGGGTTCAGGCTTATTCATTTGGTCAATTCAAGATTATTTGTAT
>CAZSUF010000333.1:0-1899 GCA_964609875.1 uncultured Bifidobacterium sp. | reverse complement strand
TCTTTCTACAAAACGCTGAAATCTTGGCTCAGTTCATTTTCTTGGTTACTTCAAATAGTAAAATATGCCTTTTTTATTTCAAGTATGTTGCTTTTTTTATCCATCTATAAGTTTCTATATTTAATGATTGCCTCTCCCCTGTATGCTTATATTTCTGAAAAAACGGCAGAATACAATCAAGGGACACAAATGAAATTTTCTTTTGGCCAATTTTTACTGGACATAAAACGAGGTGTGTATATATCTGGAATCAATGCTTTAAGACAATTGCTTTTTACTATCTTTTTATTTTTACTTTCCTTAATTCCTCTTGTTGGTTTCTTGTTTACCTTGTTGATTTTATGTTTAGATTGCTATTACTATGGTTTTTCTATGCTAGATTATAATTGCGAAAGGCATCAGATGAATGTAAAAGTGAGCAGAACTTTTATTTATGCTCATAAAGGTGCCGCTTTAGGGAATGGATTTATTATGTATCTTTCGCTATTGATTCCATTTGTTGGGGTTATTTTTGTGGCCCCTCTGTCTGTGATTGCTTCTACCCTACATTTTTATAAACTAACTCAAATTGAAGATGGCCTTACACCTCATTCCTAATATTCTGGCTGATAATTCAATACAAGTAATTCCTGATTATATCAAAAATGTAATTTCTCCGATTCGTATTTTTTTTGTCGAAGAAATCAGAAGTGCACGTCGCTTACTCAGAGCCTTAGATAAAAATTTTGATATCGATGCTTGTAATTTTATCATGTTGAATGAACACCAACCACTTGATACCAAGCAGGCTATCGGCCTTTTACATGGAAAACTACCGATAGGATTAATCTCTGAGGCCGGTTGCCCTAGTGTGGCGGATCCGGGGAAGGAACTTGTTGCCTTAGCGCATCAATTAAACATTCAAGTGATACCACATGTTGGACCAAATTCTATTTTACTTGCCTTAATGGCCTCAGGATTTAATGGCCAACAATTTCAATTTCTTGGATATTTACCCAATAAACAACCTTTCTTATCTCAAAAGATTAAAGAAATTGAAACTGAAAGTAGATTAAAAAACTGTACACAATTGTTTATCGAAACACCCTATCGTAATGATCAAATGATGCAGGAAATTTTACAGCATTGTCATCCAGAAACAAAACTTTGTGTGGCAGCTAATTTAACCAGTGAAAACGAAATTATTATTTCTAAGCCTATCAAAGAATGGAGAAACTTGAAACTTTCATTTCATAAGAAAGCAGCAGTGTGTTTAATTTATGCCAACTAGAAACCAATATTACTGTTATTGCCATTGGCTTCAGTGACACTTTCAATTCGATCTATCAAATATTGACCATTCTCTTGGTTTTTGCCATTGTAATTATCTCCTCTCCAAGGAAGACTTTTTCGATACTGGATATAATGGATCTTTACAGATTTCCCAATGACTTTATCTAAGGAATCTGCCACTTTTAAATCGGCTACAGAAAAAAGAAAATTATTTGTATTGATACTACCCCCTTGAATTGATCTTAATCCTGGTTGAATGATTTCACCTTCATAGGTCTTGAATATATTTCCCTTTCTTGAAAATTTATACAAAACACCTTCTCTTGTTCCATCGCTGAAAGAATTATAATAAATCCAATACACATATCCAGATGCAAAGAGTAAAATAAATAAAAGTGCTAAGAATATAGTCTTTTTCATTCAATATTATTGAAACACAAATGTAATTCTTTTAATGGATAAGGTTATAAAATTCTATAAAATAAAAGGCCATCCTTTCGAATGGCCTTTTACATATTCATCTTGAACTAGTTCTTTCTTATAGTCTGAGTATAGTTCAGTCCTTTGTCATTTGATATCTGTATTTGATACACACCATCAGCTAAACCTTGCATGTCGATTTCACTT
>CAZSUF010000332.1:0-3452 GCA_964609875.1 uncultured Bifidobacterium sp. | reverse complement strand
TCTAATTTGAGTATGATGAAAAAATTATTTTTTTGGGGGCTCTTTTATTTTTTTTATTCGTCAAATTTATTTGCTCAAGAAAGTGATAGTATTGTAGTGAAGCAAACTGAAGTAAAAACAACGGCATCTTTTCCTGATTCTATTTTTAAATTTAAGGTTAGCAAGCCTATTGCAAAACGCGCGGGCCTCTACTCAGCACTCTTACCTGGTCTTGGACAAGCATACAATAAGCAATATTGGAAGATAGGTTTTGTTGGGGCTGCCACAGGAGTTGTTGCCTATTTTTATATAGATAATCGAAAGAACTATCAAACCTATCAACAAGCCTATATCAATCGATTAAACAATCCTTCTATTGTAGATGATTATCCCAATCGGTCCTTAGATGATTTGAATTTAATTCGTAAAACATATAGAAAATATACTGAGTATACCGTCATTGCAGGTACAGTTTGTTATTTAATTAATGTATTAGATGCTTTTACTTCAGCACATTTAAAGGCTTTTGATATGAGTAAAGATATTAGTTTACGCGTAGCACCTATGTTGAATGAAAAACAACAAGCGCGTATTGCCCTGACTTTTTTCTTTCATTAAAAATTATATTTACTTAAGTTTTACTATTCACTTTAATTATTTTATTTATGAAAATTGCATTGATTGGTTATGGAAAAATGGGCAAGGCGATTGAAGAAATTGCTTTAGGTAAAGGACATGAAATTGTGCTGAAAATAGGTGAAGAAAACAAAGAAGACTTTAGCACAGAAAATATACAACTCGCTGATGTTTGCATCGAATTCACTGCGCCACATGCAGCCTTTGACCATGTAAAAAAATGCTTAGAAGCAGGCGTTCCTGTTGTTTGTGGCAGTACAGGTTGGTTGTCTCAATTAGAAGAAGCTAAACAAATTTGTCTTTATCATGATACGGCTTTTTTATATGCTAGCAATTTTAGCATAGGAGTGAATTTATTTTTTAAGATCAATCAGATGGTGGCTGCACTGATGAAAGATTATCCAACCTATCAGATTAAGATGGAAGAAATTCATCATACCCAAAAGAAAGATGCCCCAAGTGGTACAGCCGTGACTTTAGCAGAAGATATTTTAAAAATACAAACACAACTTGCTTCTTGGATAAATGAAGAAACAGAAGATCCTCAGCAATTAGGTATAGTGTCTAAAAGAATTGATCCTGCACCGGGCACACACACTATTCAGTACACTTCTTCGATTGATGATATCACGATTACACATACGGCACATAGCCGAAAAGGGTTTGCCTCAGGAGCTTTAACTGCTGCTGAATTTCTGTTGAATAAAAAAGGAATTTATAGCATGCAAGATGTGTTATCGCTTTGATTCATCTCAACTAGGTAAAGCATCCATATCATGCGTTGATTTTTTTAAATACCCTCTTTGTTCTTCCAAAACTTTACACTTATCTTAGTTCCATGATTCATCACATAAAAAAAATAATTTTTATAGTAAGCTTACTATTCCCTTCTATAACATTTTCTCAGTATAGGTATTATCATGCTACAAGTTTTACTCAACCCTACAATTATTTATCAGGAAGTATCTCAGTAAATAATGCACAATATTGGGATGCGGCAGATTTTAATATTCCGATTGGATTTGTATTTCATTTCTTTAATGATACCACTACAAAACTTTATTTAACACCTGAAGGTGGAACAGATGCTGTTGTCAACATACATCCAGTAGATTTTTCAACACCCTTCAACTCTTGTATCATAGCCCATGGAAGTGATATAAAAGATAAGGGTATCGCCGGTGTGTTCAGCAAGTCTCCAATTTCATACTCTCTTACTGGCATTTCACCGTCAAGAATTTTTAAATTAGAATGGAGAAATGCAGGATTTAGTTTTGGCGCCACCACTGATTCCTTAAATCTTCAATTATGGCTATAAGAAACAAGTGATGTAATTGAAATTCATATTGGGGAAGGAAATTATACTTCACCTCCTTCGGATATATATGCGAATTCTGCAGGTCCTTGGATTGGCTTGGCAGATTCTATCGATAGAAATGCTTCGACAGTTAGTGCAAGAAAATTTTATCAATTTGCTGGACCAGCTTCTAGTCCTATATTAGATTCTTCAACTACCATAAACGCTTCTGCCCCACTGGGATTAGCAGGAAGTCCATTTTCAGGTTCTGTATATCAATTTTCTCCTAAATTAGGCCCTAATGGAATTGACGGATATGCTAGCAATTATGCTCGAGTTACACATGAGGTGAATTATTTTTCAAATTCAAATGAATTAAGAATAGATCTGTTTTCGAATGACAAATACACGTATCAAATAATTAATTTACAAGGAGCCATAGTCACTCAAGGAAACTTAACTAAAGGAAGAAAAATAATTAATGCAAACAATTTCGCCTCTGGTCTTTATATGGTACAATTACATTCATCTTCAGAAAATATTTCTTATAAATTTCTTAGGTAATTTTCTTCAAAAAATGAGATGAACGAATACATTTTCTTACATCGAATTAAAAATAATTAGATGCTTTTATCCATCAACCCAAAATTACCCATGCGTGACAAATCTATCACCAGGGATTTTTATACCAACCAATTAAATTTTACAGAATTTGGAAGCCGTGATTTTGATGGCTATTTAATGCTTGAGAAAGACCAAATCCAACTTCATTTTTTTGAATTTAAAGCCTTGGATATTTACGAAAATTATGGGCAAGTTTATATTCGAACAAATCAAATTGAGGCCCTTTATCAGACCCTTCTAAAAAATAAAGTGACGATACATCCCAATGGCGCCTTGGAAGAAAAACCTTGGGGACAGAAAGAGTTTTCTTTATTAGATCCAGACCATAATTTACTTACATTTGGACAACCCATCCTCTAAATTTTACAATCATTCATGAATCTCATAGAGAACATTCTACATAATAAACTAGAAAAGGCAAAAGCCAAAGTTGAAGCCATTAGTCAGTTACTCTTAGAAAATAAAATTAGTCTCGATGAGTTGATTGAGGTAGCTAAACTTTTCAAAGATGCTAATAAAGCAAATTGCATAGAGGCTATGGAGTTTGCAACCAGAATCAAACCTGACATAGCTACATCGGCCTGTTTAGAATTTGTAACAAACTGTTTATTAGATAAAGCACCCAGAGCAAAATGGGAATCAGCCAAAATCATTGGAAATATTGCACATCGATTTCCCAAAAATTTAAATCATGCATTAAACAGCTTACTGATCAATACCGAAGATTCAGGCACTGTAGTTCGATGGAGTGCAGCTTTTGCTTTAGGAGAAATTATCAAATTAAATACATCTTTAAACAAAGAATTAATTCCGACAGTAGAAGCTATTATTGCTAGAGAAGAAAAAAACAGTATACAGAAAATTTATCTAGCAGCCTTAAAAAAGATAAAGAATTCGGGTATCTGAGAGGTTAATC
>CAZSUF010000331.1:1753-3466 GCA_964609875.1 uncultured Bifidobacterium sp. | reverse complement strand
GTTTTTTATAAAGATGGATTGGAACCTCTTGTTAAAAAATTAAATGAATTAAATATTACAATCTACTCAACCGGTGGTACACAACAATTTATTGAAGCAATGGGTATTCCTTGTATTGCTGCCGAAACGGTCACAAATTATCCATCTATTTTAGGAGGTAGAGTTAAAACTTTGCATCCAAAAATATTCGGTGGTATTTTGGGCAGAAGAGAAGTTGAACAAGATTTAGTTGAAATGAAAGAATTTGACATTCCTGAAATAGACTTAGTTATTGTGGATCTATATCCTTTTGAAGAAACCCTTGCTTCGACAAATGAAGAGAAATTAATTATTGATAAAATAGATATCGGTGGTCCTTCAATGATACGCCCTGCGGCAAAAAATTTTAATCATGTAGCAGTATTAGCATCCAAAGATGACTATACTTATTTGCTTGATACCCTATCGAATCAAAATGGAGAAACAACCCTTGCTCAGCGAAAGCAATTGGCAGCAAAGGCTTTTGAAGTGGTGATGCATTATGATATAGCGATTTCAAATTATTTTAATACAGAAACAACAGTCTTACGATATGGCGAGAATCCACATCAGAAAGCAAGTTTTACTGGTAAGCTAAACGAATTATTTAATCAATTACATGGCAAAGAACTTTCATACAATAATTTAGTTGATGTGGATGCTGCACTACAATTGATCAATGAATTTAACGATACGAAAGAATCGGTATTTGCCATTATTAAGCATACCAATGTTTGCGGTGTAGCCATGAGAGATCATACGCTAGATGCATGGAATACTGCTCTATCTAGTGATCCGGAGAGTGCATTTGGCGGTGTGCTGATTTCTAATTCATCTATTGATAAAGAAACAGCCAATGCAATCAACGATATCTTTTTCGAAGTATTAATTGCCAATGACTTTACATCTGAAGCGCTTGAAATTCTTCAAGTAAAGAAGAATAGAATTTTGTTGAAATTAAATAAGGATGAAAGTTCAGCAATACACAAGGCCCACAATGTGTCAGTTTCAAAAACACTGTTAAATGGCACTATTCAACAAGATATCGATCAAGGTAATTTTTCAACTTGGTTATATAATAAAAATAAATTTGATGTCCATGTTAGGTAAATTTGATTTAAAAGATGCAGTCTTGGCTTCGGATGCATTTTTTCCTTTCGACGATTGTGTTAAGATAGCACATGAAAATGGAATCAAAGCCTTTATTCAACCTGGAGGAAGTATACGTGATAAGGATTCAATTCAGTATTGTAAAGACAATAATTTGGTGATGGTAATTACTGGGATGCGACATTTCAAACATTAATTATCAGTTAAGCACCTCAAAATTTGAAATTAGAATCATGGTAAGTCTATATTTGTTTTAGATTAAATAACACTAAATAAATAAAAATGAAAAAAGTAATCGTAAGCATCACTCTTGTTCTTTTATCATTCATGAGTTTTGCTCAAAGTCAAGATCTTCCAACCACCAAAGTTCGTAGCTTAGATGGAAAACAAATATCATTTAATGAAGCCTTCGAAAAAGGTAAAATAACTATGGTTAGCTTCTGGGCAACTTGGTGTATACCTTGCAAACAAGAAATAAAAAATATCAAAACCAAATTACCTCAATGGCAGAAAGAAACAGATTTTAATTATATGACAGTTTCTATTGACGATGCGCGTGCAACTGCAATGGTTAAAACCTATGCA
>CAZSUF010000331.1:1222-1743 GCA_964609875.1 uncultured Bifidobacterium sp. | reverse complement strand
GGTTGGACATTCCCAACGTATACTGACCCAAATAGTGATTTGAAACGATCATTAAATTTTCAAAATGTTCCTTTTACAATTGTGGTTGATCAAAATGGTAAAGTAATCTACCAACATAGTGGTTATGAAGAAGGTGGAGAAGATGAGATTTACGAGAAGATAAAGGCCTTGGCAAAAAAGTAGTTCATCAATAGTTTATTGAATGATATTTTTTTAAAGCCACTCATGGTTTACGCGTTTTCAGAATTTTGAAGTATATATTTTTTCTAGTTTTAGTCTTTCAAGCGGGTTTTGTATTTGCTCAAGATGACAGCTTAAACAAGTTGAACATGAGTGTATATGCAGAGCTTTACTATAGTTATGATTTTTCTAACCCACAAAATCATGAAAAATCTAATTTTATTTACAATCATAAAAGACATAATGAAGTCAATGTGAATTTGATTTTAGTCAAAGCAAATTATACCAATAGTTATACAAGAGGAAATCTTGCTTTAATGACTGGTACATATCCGCAATAT
>CAZSUF010000331.1:0-1212 GCA_964609875.1 uncultured Bifidobacterium sp. | reverse complement strand
ATCCTCAGAACCTAATTGGGCTCAATTTGTTTATGAAGCTAATCTAGGTGTTAGGTTGTCTAAGAAACATAATCTTTGGTTAGATGCTGGAATTCTGCCTTCGCACATAGGATTTGAAAGTGCCATGAGTGCCGATTGTTGGACTTTAACTCGAAGTATGTTAGCAGAAAATTCGCCTTATTATGAAACGGGTTTAAAGCTTGGATTTACAAATAAAAAAGAGAATTTGAATCTCTCCTTTTTGGTTTTAAATGGTTGGCAAAAAATAAGAAAGCCTGATTATATTCAACAACCTTCGTTTGGACTTCAAGTAAACTACAAGCCGAATGAAAATCTTGTTTTAAACTATAGTAATTTTTTGGGAAGTGATAAAGCAGATAGTATCGATGCGTTCAGAACTTTCCATAATTTGTATTTACAATATCAGCCAAAAAGTAAAGTAGGTGTAATAATGGGTTTTGATATTGGAACTGATAAATATAATTTGAATGATTATGGGATATGGTTTTCGCCTGTTTTAATACTAAGATATAGTTTAAATGAAAGAATGAAAATTGCTTTACGAGGAGAATATTATGATGATAAGAAGGAGATTATTTTAACTACAAATACTTATAATGGCTTTCAGGTATCTGGTATTTCTTCAAACTTTGATTACAAAATAAACAAGCATGTCGAATTTAGAATTGAAGCAAAAATTTATGATTCAAAAGACAAATTATTTCAAAGAAACCAACGTCAAAATTATTCTTTGACAACAGAAATGTCTTGAAAAATATGTGAAATTTAAATGATTCAAATAATTTTTAGCGAGGCTAAATGAAATTTTGAACCAATGCTATTTGAAATCTACTTGATTGATGGAATCCACCAACTATTTTTCAGTACATCACAGATATTATTCTTAAATGGAATAATATGCAACCTGAGTTATTTATAAAATAGAAACAATGGCTTGTGAAAATATCAACAAGCCTTTGTCTTCCTCTATCTTTTTAAAATCTTTTTGGTGATGCTTTTGTCTTTTGTATTGATTTGAACATAATAAATACCATCAGCAAATTGACTTAACCCAATTTCAACACGATTATTTATAATAGAATTGGTATTAAAGATTGTTTCACCTAAAGTATTGATAACAGCGATTGAATTTATTTTTTGTTTCATGTTTTCACTCCATTTTATTTGAAGATCACTTGTTGTAGGATTCGG
>CAZSUF010000330.1:0-3545 GCA_964609875.1 uncultured Bifidobacterium sp. | reverse complement strand
TGGCATTGGTGCTTAGGAAGAAAACATTTCCATATCCTCCTGTACATAATAAAACAGCATGTGCTCCATGTCTTTCGATTTCGCCAGTGACCAAATTTCGAGCTATAATTCCTCTAGCTTTGCCATCGATCACCACAACATCTAACATCTCATGACGATTGTGTTCGATAATTTTTCCTAAAGAGACTTGTCGCATTTGAGCAGAATAAGCCCCAAGTAAAAGTTGTTGACCTGTTTGTCCAGCTGCGTAAAAGGTACGTTGTACTTGTGTTCCACCAAAAGATCGATTACTTAATAATCCACCATATTCACGGGCGAAAGGTACACCTTGAGCTACGCATTGATCTATAATATTACCACTTACTTCAGCTAAGCGATGCACATTGGCTTCACGGGCACGATAATCGCCACCTTTTATAGTATCATAAAATAAACGATACACGCTGTCTCCATCGTTTTGGTAATTTTTAGCCGCATTGATGCCGCCTTGAGCTGCTATGGAATGTGCACGACGTCCACTATCCTGAAAACAAAAAGTTTTTACAGAATAGCCCAACTCGGCTAAAGAGGCTGCAGCTGAGGCACCAGCTAAACCTGTGCCCACAACAATAATATCTATACTTCGTTTATTTGCAGGATTCACTAGTTTACAAGTACTTTTATAAGTACTCCATTTTTGTGCTAATTCGCCTGCTGGTATTCTATTGTTCATATTAATTAGTGAATTTGAGAATTTGAGAATTTGAGAATTCCCAAATTCAAAATAATCATTTTGTTTGTTTAGATGTTGAAATTATTTTGTTTGATATTTTCTTTATTTCTGTTACTTGTTCCATAAGTGAATCACAATTTTGATAATTTTCTGAACGTTGACATAATATAAGCCAGTATAAAGTTTCATCCATTTCTTTAGCTGCTATTTTAAATTTATGAATAAAATCTGCTTTGCTTTCTGCATTTTGAGCTTCATGAATATTTGCACCGATAGAAGTGCCTGATTTTAATAATTGATTAGCAATTACATATTTTTTGCTTGTTTCTAATATTTCAACATATTTTATCACATCTAAGGCAAAAGCAATGGATTTTTCTAAAATGATATTTTTCTTCTCTTCGCTCATTCACTAATTTTCAAATTTACTAATTCTCAAATTATTGTATCCACCCAAAATGAAAGGCAATTGGCATTAAAGCAAAAGCCAAACATACAAGTATTGTATACACATACCCTGCATTTCTGATGAGGGTATTATATTTTGGACTATTCACACCTAAGGTTTGAAACGCACTGCTGAATCCATGTATCAAATGCCAACATAACGCAATTACCCCAAACAGGTATACAGCCACCATGATAGGATTTTCAAATTCTTCTTTCATCTCATCAAATAAATTGTGTGGCGCATCTCCACTATACAAGGCTATTTTGGTGCCTATAAAAAAATCCTTTAAGTGTATCACTAAAAAAATAAGAAGAAGACTACCTAAAATACCCATACTTCTGCTATACCATTTACTGGTAGCATTCCCAGGATTTACAGCATACTTTACTGGTCTTTTACTATTATTCTGAAAAGTTAGCATAAGGCCCTGAATAATATGTGCGAATAAGCCTGCAAATAAACCCAATTCTAAAAAGCGCACAATCCAATTATGGCTTAAAAAGTGAGCGACTGCATTATAGGTTTCGCCGCCATCGTTCAAAAAGATACAACTATTTGCCGTTGCATGAACAATAAGAAAAAGGATAAGGAAAATTCCTGTAAAAGACATTACAAGTTTTTTGCCTATCGAGGAGGTAAAGTATTCTTTCCAAGTCATAATTAATTGATTGAATTTTCGTGGCGCAAAGATATTAAACAGACCTTACAAATTCAATATAGATTATAAATACAGCTAAATGTTTTTAGTCACGAAGAAATCATGAATCATTTGCGATATGGCTGCGTACTTTTTGGCAGGCTTAGGAAACTCGAAATATACACTCGTATAACGCTTATTATTCAGTATATATTTTTGATAAAATCCTCTTCCCTTTGAGGTAAAACCACTAATGACAAAGCTTTCAGGAAGTTCTTTTTTTAAATTTACCTTTGAACGACTTTTTTTCCAATCGTCGGTTATTTTCATAAACAATTCATGAAAATTGCTAGATGCATCAAGAATCCCATTGTCTATTTCTATTTTTGATTTGCCATCAATATTTTTATAGCTCAGCTTCTCAGATTCTATATCGCCCACTGATAACATGTATTGATTAGGTGGAATTTGAAAACAATATTTGTACTTTTCGCTACATATCACCTCATTCGAAGAAACCTGACCCAAGGATACATATCCGTAAAAGGTACACAGTATTAAGTAAATCCATTTCATATTGATCAAAAAACTTTAAATGTAAACATTTATCAATTTGTAGGCAATTTTCTTCTATTCTCTTGGCGTATAATAATGAATCGTGTAAATCAACTCTTTTTGATAGGCTTTATGTTCGTATTGATAAGGTTTCCAAGCTTTCATGTTCAATAAAGCCGTTTCTATATCTGCTTTACAGGTGCCATCCTTGATTTCTATGACTTCTGCCTCAAGTACTTTGCCTGTTTGGGAAATGAGGAAACGAATCACTATATCTTTATTTTTTAGCAGCGCTTCAAAGCATGCTACCTTAGAAGTTAAATAGGATTTAATATTTACCCTTGGTTCAGCGTTCATAAAGGCAGGATAATACTTGAGCTTTTTTCCTGTAGAATCAAAGAGTTGGGCAGATTGTAGTTTTCGATTTTCGTAGATTTCAATTCGTTTTATTTGTCCTGTTTTGTAATATTCTATTTGTTTTCCTTGACGATAACCATGTTGATAGTATGCCATGTAATGCAGTCGTAGACTATCTTCACAAGGATAATATTCTTTCCAACATTCATTTTTTCTATCATATTCATCCAACATCCCTTCCTTTTTTAAGGTAGCGCATATCGAATCATAAATCCATATATAACAACCCTTTGGAGAATCTTTATAGCTTCTTTTTTCTTTGATACGCTGAGTTCCGGAAAAATATAGGTTCCACAAACCTGTTTTATAGCCTTTCTGAAAATTTCCTTCCTCCGTTAATTTGCCTAAGGTATCGTAATATGTATACGGACCTTGTTTGATGGTGGCTTGCATGGTATGAGCCTGTGCCTCAATCCGCAATCTGGATTGTTGATCGTAATCTTTGATCAATAAAGTTTGATCTGGCAAATGCTCAGCTACACGAAATTTGATGAAATCGTTGGGGCCAAAAAATAAGGTGTCTGTTTGTGCTTGAAGAAAAAATGGAATAAAAAATCCCAACCCAGCTATGATAATTAATTTCATATAAAATTTTACCGGGTAGCGAAGGCAAATATACAGATGGTTTAGATATTTATATGTAAAGTCCACATTTGCTTTTCCACTTTTGCCCCCGATGCTGCGATCGCAGGCTATAACGCAAAAGTTGAGCAAAAAGTCAAGGCTGAAGATTCTTTGGCAATAAAAATTATCTCATCTACGCCACTTTTATC
>CAZSUF010000329.1:0-3617 GCA_964609875.1 uncultured Bifidobacterium sp. | reverse complement strand
GTAAGTTTTGTTTAAGACTGTTTTTTTCAGACAGTCTTTTTTTATGCTCCCGATTTTCTTAGCCGTCGCCGCATGATTTCGTTCGGGAACCCTTCAATCATTTTTTCTAAAATAGTGTTTTCATAAGTATATAAAATATTGAATAGCCCACTTATTTAGGTGCTGCTGGTTATTTCATCAGCGCTTCAAATTCAAGGAGCATTCAAGGGGTAATACTATGGAATAGCCCTTGGACGATGACGCAGCAGTTGAAGATACCGGTGAGAAGTGGAATCATGAAAATTTGATGCAAGCTTTTTGAAAGGATATGGCAGAATTCCTTGCACTAAATGATCATATAATTTCCTTTAAACTTACTGAAATAAATTGTTTTCACGTTAAACAGCAGACCCTATTTAAGTGGAAACTAATGAGTGTTTGTTCATAAAGTCGTGGGGCTGAATAAAAAGTTCAAGTTCGAGGTGCACGAAGCATTGAAATTCAAGAGTTGACGAAGGTGAATGACTGGATTTTAATTCGAGTACAACGAAGAAGCCGGACTTTATTGACAGCCGCTAATTAGCCAACTTGAGTATTAAAGTAAATAGGGCACCTTTGCCTTCTTCACTTTCAATGACAAGCGGAACATCAATTCGTTGAAGAAGTTGCTTTACCAAATACAACCCTAAGCCACTGCCGCTTTCGCCCATGCTGCCTTTAGCAGAAGAAATTTGATTCGATTGAAGAATGGATTCGATAAGCGCTGCACTAATCCCAGGCCCTTGATCGCCTATACTTATATGATAATTGGCTTCTTTGATGTTGCCTCGAATATGTATGTCACCAAGCATAGGACTGTACTTTACTGCGTTGGTTAAAATATTTCGTAGCGCGATAGTCAAAATTTCATAATCAGCAATGATTTGGGAAGGCTCAAGTTGAACAATAAAATGTAGTTGCTTTTGAGATGCTTGTGGTTTTAGTAAATCCAACACATCCTGTATCGCTTCATTTATCAGCAATGGTTTTAAAATAGGGGTGCTATTTTGTAATTGCATTTTGGCCCAAGTTAACAAATTGTCTAAAAGATTTCCTGTTTGTGCCACAGCTTGAATACTCTGATTTTTAAATAAAATTCTTTTATCTGCACTCAAGCTTTCATTATCTGAGAGCATTAAATACGATTGTAACGAAGTAAGCGGATTTCGTAAATCATGACTAATCACACTAAACAATCGATCTTTAACTTGATTGAGATTTTCGAGTTCTTCTTTTTGTTGGGTAATAATCGTGTTTTGCTTCTCTACTTCTTTTTTCTTTAGTTGTAGGCGCTTATTAAAATACAATGCAACTGCTAAGAGAGAAATGGTTCCTAAGGCAATCAACAGTAAAATATTTCGTTGGTTTTTTTGTTGTTGAATAGCTGCATCTTTTCGTAATAATTCGTTGTTTTTTTTGCCAACAATATAGTCAGTTTCTAATTGATTGATTTGATTTTTGGTGTCAATGGTAAATAGACTATCCTTTATTTGAGTGTATTTTTTCAAATAAAAGGCATACTGATTGTAATTTCCCATGTCTTCATACATGTCTGATAAATTCTTATAGTTTTCAATTTAAATACCAATCTGAACTATTTTTTTTACAAATGAAATGCTCTTATTAAAATAATGAAAGCAGCTTGATAGTTTTTAGACTGGGAATATATACAAGCTATATTATTACAATTAGCCGCCAGTTCTATAACATATTCGTCTCTACCCTTTGTCAATTGTTCTACACTATCGCAATACGCTAAAGCAAGCTCCTTCTTAAATAACTTTTTATATACCAAGGATAAATTAGATAAACTAACAATTTCCAAGTAGGTATCTTTTATGCTTCTGGCGAGTTGCAAGCTTTTATGTAAATACTTGAAAGCCGAATCTTGTTCTCCAATTCTGGAATAAGTACTTCCAATTTGAGAATACAAACTACAAAGTTGAAATGTATCTTTTGATTTGATTAAACTGGATTCTGATTTTTGAATATATTCTTTAACCTTGGTAAAATTATTCATCTCGCTATATACTGAAATCAATGACATATAGGTATTAGCCATTTTATCACGAAATTCTAATTTCTCATATATTTTAACAGCTTCCAAATAGTTTTCTATAGATTTTTTCCAATCCCTTTTTAGCAGGTAACAATAACCTATACTATAATGGGCGTTTGCAATATCATCAATTTCATGAAGCTGTTCGCCAATTGTAAGGGATTTGTCGTAATATTCTAACGCTTTATTAGGGTTGTTGTCGGAATAGATAGCGCCAATTTTATGATTTAATCTTAACTGTGTAGTATCAATTTTGCTTTCATTGAGTAATTTAAAAAGACTGTCTAACTTTTGCTCAGATTGCCCACTAGTTCTCTGAATAGATAAGATAAAAAAGAAAAGAATGACTGAACAAAATTTAAGCATAGTTCGAATTATTTTGCTTGGCGTTTGATGACATTATTTCCTACCACTTGTTGTGTTACCGATTCAAGATAGGTATTGCCGATTGGTAAACGAACATGATTTAAAACAACTTCTTCTTTGCCGATAGATGTAATGCACATGGTGTTTACAATATGGGTTCTGGATATACGAACAAATTTATCGTTAGGTAATTGTAGCATTAAATTTTTAAGATTAACAAGGGCTAATTTCAATACGCCTCCACTTAAATGAATTTTGGTGAAATCAGTAAGCGATTCAAAATATTGAACATCTTTATAATATATTCTACAGTAGTTTCCTTCCTCTCGGACAAAAAAGCTATCTACATCATTGGGTTTTACACTTTCGTGTTGATTGATAGCTTCCTTTAATTCAATCAATTTTCTGACTTTTTCAATAGCTCGGATTAATCTTTCCGGTGGGAGTGGTTTTTTAATAAAATCAATCGCATCTACTTCAAAGGCATCTAAAGCATAATGAGGATGGGCACTTATGAATATTACATAAGGTTGTTTACTTAGTGATTTGATTAATTGTAATCCGCTTAAGCCAGGCATCTCCACATCTAAAATCAAGAAATCAGGTTCCAGTTGATGAAGGCATTGATTTACTTCCATGGCACTTTTACAAACTAGAAGGCATGTTAATTCAGGAACCGCACTAAGGTATTGTTTTATTACCTCATGATAAATGAGCTCATCGTCTGCAAGAATATAAGATATTGATTTCATGGCAGTTAAGAAAGCTAATATAGGGTTTAAAATTTGAAGTTAAAAATTAATAGACCTGACAAACTTGTTTATAGATTTTTTATGTAGGGTTCATAGATATGGCTCGGGTAGATGTCAGAATTCTAAGTTATTTCACATTGAGAAACAGTTAAATTTTAAAAATTGTATACCATGAAAAATATCGCCTTATTTCAATCTTTAATTTTCTTCGAACTTTCTTTCTTCAATCACACTGCTTTTAGTCAGGTGCCCCAAGCCATTCCGTATCAAGCAGTTGCCAGAAATAATCAGGGAGCAACCCTAACCAATCAATCTATTTCTTTACGCTTTAGTCTGCGTAATATGAGTGCAACGGGAGCCATAGTTTATCAGGAAACTCAAAATGTCCCAACCCATATTTTACATATAGATGGTCAAGGGCG
>CAZSUF010000328.1:0-3704 GCA_964609875.1 uncultured Bifidobacterium sp. | reverse complement strand
TTCAATTTCGTTCCTGTACTTAAAACATTTATCATTTCCCTTGCATTATTTAGCAGATAAAAGGCATTAAATTAAATCTAACCCCTATTTTTGCGCAAGCATGCAAATACAAGTATTAAAATCAAAAATTCACAGAGTACGTGTTACTCAGGCTGATTTAAATTATATCGGAAGCGTGACCATCGATCAGAATCTGATGGATGCCGCTGGGTTGATAGAGCACGAAAAAGTACAAATTGTGAATGTAAACAATGGAGAAAGACTCGAAACCTATGTAATTAAAGGCAAACGAGGCACAGGCACCATTTGTTTGAATGGCCCCGCAGCTCGAAAAGTAGAGTTGGGAGATATTGTGATTATCATTTCCTATGCTTTAATGGAATTTGAAGCAGCAAAAAAATTCAAGCCAACTATTATTTTTCCCAATGAAAAGAACAAGCTAAAATAAAGGGTTTACATGTCCAAAAAAATACTAAACATTATTACGTATGTAGTCACTTTTGGACTTTGTGCTTTTTTAGTATGGTATTCTGTGAAGGATGTAAGTGATGGAGATATTGAAAAAATGAAATATGCTTTAAGTAAGGCTAATTATATTCTTTTGATACCAATATTGATCATGGGTATCATTAGTCATTGGAGTAGGGCAGTTCGTTGGAAAATTTTGATGGAACCATTAGAGATGTATCCCAAAACAGCCAATGCCTTTATGGCCGTCATGATAGGTTATTTAGCCAATTTGTTTTTGCCGCGTTTAGGTGAAGTTATTAAATGCACCTTGCTTGCAAAATACGAAAAAATAGCTACAGACAAATTAATAGGTACCATCATCACAGAGCGCGCCTTTGATATGCTTTGTTTGGTCCTTCTTTTTGTGATTACTTTTTTTGTGCAAATAGATTTAGCGGGCGAGTATCTGCAATCTCTTATTGATAGATTTAAATCGGGACCTGAACATGATAATACCCTGAAGTATATCATACTTGCTTGTTTAGGTACACTGATTACTTTAGGGATTATATTTAAAAATAAAATCGCCAACACAGCCGTCTTCATCAAATTCAAAACCATCTTCACGAATATCATTAGTGGCATCATGAGCTTTAGATTCATGAAAAATAAAAAAGGGTTTGTATTTCATACCTTGCTTATTTGGACTTTGTATTTAAGTATGATTTTGCTTGGTTTCAAAAGTATCGAACAAACAAGTATGCTTGGAATAAACACAAGCTTATCGGTCTTGTCATTTGGTAGTATTGGTATGATAGTCACACCTGGTGGAATTGGCGCCTATACTTTGCTTGTTGATGAAATCGTGCGACTTTATGGGATCGAAAAAGCATTTAGCTTAGCCATAAGTTGGATCATTTGGTTGGTGCCCACCCTTATCATATTTATCGGAGGATTAATTTCTTTATTCATTATTCCAATTTACAACAGAAAAAAATATGTCTAATAAACTCGAACAAATTCAAAAGAAAATTTATGAACTTCATGACTTACAATTATTAGTCAATCAATGGCATATGCTTTCTCGCAAAGTGGTGTTTACCAATGGTTGTTTTGATATCATGCATCGAGGGCATAATACTTATCTTTTACAAGCTGCTGAATTTGGAAATAAATTAGTTGTGGGTGTAAATTCCGATGATTCGGTGCGTCGATTAAAGGGCGAGTTACGACCTGTAATTGATCAGTATTCTCGAGCGTTTAATTTGGCTTCACACACGTTTGTGGATGCTGTTATTTTGTTTGATGAAGACACGCCTGAAAAATTGATTGAATCGTTGAGACCTGATGTATTAATTAAAGGAGGCGATTATACCTTAGAAACTATTGTGGGAGCTCAACAAGTGTTGGACTATGGTGGACAAGTAGAAATTATTCCATTTTTAGAAGGGTATTCAACCACCAATATTGTCAATAAAATGAGTGCGGAATCTTAATTGATTTTGGGCGTTACCACGCTAACGAGGTTTCTTTTTTTTATTTAATAATTACTCAGCGTGGTCGGGCTATCACTGCAATGCCTCGCAAAGCCTCGGCGATTTCCGTTCTATCCCTAACGCAACAGCCCGCTAACATCATGCACTAGATAATCGCTGTGCGAGATGTTAGCCCTGCGCATCTCGTACTTTGAATAAAACAGATTTGAATCTCTTAACCTATGGTTTGTAATCACGAATCATCATCAATGTTTGAGCAAGAAATATTTCTAAAGTCATAATTTGTGTGATATGCTTCAGATACTCAGCAATGGATAATGATGATAATTGAATGTTGATTTTTTGAAGTTGCACAATGTTCATTAGTTGGCTGCAAGGTTTGGGAAGGTCCGAAATTGTATATATATTTGAAATAAAAACAATGACTACTTTAGAAATAAAATCAGACTTACTAAACCGAATTAGTTTATTAGGAAGAAATAAGCTGAATGAAGTTAAAGGTTATTTAGAGAATCTTGAACATGAAGATGTTGAATTAATTGATTGGTTAAAATTATCAATTGAACAACGAGCTAGAATAAATGAAAGTATAAAACAGTTAGACTCAGGTAAATCCATTCCGCATGAAACGGTAATCAAAGAACTCAGAAAAAAAGTTAAGAATGCCTAAGGCGATTGTTTGGTCTGATAATGCAAAGCAAGATGTTACTGAATTAGTTTCTTATTTGACAATGAATTGGGGTGAAAAAATTACGAATGAATATATTGATCTATTGGATGAATTAATTAAACATTACAGCGCTCCCCAAAATGTATCCCTTAATTCATAAGCGATTGAAAATAAGAAAATGTGTTGTTTCCAAGCATAATTCAATTTATTACAGAGAGAAAAAAGATTTTATAGAAATTGTTAATGTATTTGACACAAGGCAAAATCCGAATAAATTGAAGTTTAACATATAAACCTTTCTGTCAATAGCACCTTTTGCCGAGTGAGATGTTAGCCATGTAGAGCTCAAACTTTAAATAATACAGATTTGAATCTGTTACCCCATGGCTTGTGATCGCAAACCTTCATCAATGATGAGGCAAGAAATATTTCCCTGGTGCTGTGCGAGATGTTAGCCCTGCGCATCTCGTACTATAAATAATACAGATTTGAATCTGTGTGCAGACTTTTCACCATTAGTAAAATCACAGCAGTAGCATTTGCTCTGGAAACGTAAAGATGCGTAGGGTCCCCGAACGGAAGTACGAACGGACACGACACTTTCACGGGGGCAAAATTACCCAACACATAAATCAAACGAAAGATTCATGTTAAAAGAAAAGTATGAAAAAGAATTGAAGTTTCTTGCTAAACTTTCCAAGTTGGATACAAAGGAAATGCCTTCATGAAGTCATTAATTTCATGTTTCACTTGTAAGGCTTTTTGTTCATTTTCTGCGTCAGTTAAGATAGCATCTACCCAACTTACGACGGTTTCCATATCGTTTTCTTTGAGTCCTCTTGTAGTGATAGCGGGTACACCAATTCTAATTCCTGAAGTAATAAAAGGAGATTTATCATCGTAAGGCACCATGTTTTTATTCAAGGTAATATCGGCTTTGACTAAAGCGTTTTCTGCCTTTTTGCCTGAGATGTTTTTGTTTCTTAAGTCGATTAATAATAGATGATTGTCTGTTCCTCCAGAAACTAAATGATAATCTCTTGCATTGAATGCATGCTCCATAGCTTTCGCATTGGCCATAACTTGTT
>CAZSUF010000327.1:450-3706 GCA_964609875.1 uncultured Bifidobacterium sp. | reverse complement strand
TTGCTTTCGCCTATAGAAATTATGGAAGATTCTTTGGTGTATTTTGCAGATAGCATGTATTATTCAGCTTTTCCAGAATCACGTATAGAAGGCAGTTACGAGTTTATCAGATTGATTAAAGCTTTGATGAAAACCCAAGGAACTTTTTCGTATCCTTTCAATAAACTGAAAGAAAAAATTGCTATCATCCCTTCACCAGATAATGCTTTTAAAATTTATAATTGGGAAGTCATTCGAGGTACGATGGAACGCCGATATTATGGTGTGATACAAAAAAATGATGGGGCATATATTCCTTTAATTGATGCTTCAGACCAAATTATTCGTGGTGCTGAAGATTCTACTTTTCATGGCACCAGATGGTTAGGATGTTTGTACTATAATATTGTAGCCAAAGAAATTGGTGGACAGAAAGTGTATTTCCTTTTAGGTTGGAATGGAAGTGCCACGAATAGCGAACGAAAAATAATAGAAGTTTTTGGATTTGATTCTCGTGGTCAAAGTCAATTTGGCGCACCTGTTTTTACGATTCTAGATAGAAACAAAAGAAAACAACCTATGCGTTTTATACTCGAATATCAAAAAGGATCCAAGGTGTCTATGAATTATGACAAGGAACTTGATCAAATCATTTTCGATCATTGTGAATCTCAGATTGGAGACCCTGCAAAGAAATATACTTATATCCCTGATGGCACCTATGATGGTTTAAAATGGGATGGACAACAATGGATGATGAGCGAGAATATTGTTCAAATTCAAGAGCTACAACAAGGGAATGCCCCAATAGAAAAGCCAATCAAGTAGTACATTTCAAGCGCTTTCTGGCTGCACATTTCTTTGACTGCATTCAAATACATTTTTATTTGTCTTGCTTTTAACCGAAATTCGCGCCTTTCTCAATACGGATAACTATTTCATGCATTACGCCACAGTCGAAAACCTCTCCAAATCATTTGGCATACGCCAATTATTCTCTGACATTACTTTTCATATTTCAGAAGGCGATAAAATTGCCTTAATTGCAAGAAATGGATTTGGAAAATCTACCTTGATGAATATTCTTTCAGGTAAAGACACGCCTGACACAGGTAAAGTATGGATTCATAAGGATATTAAATTAGTCTTGCTTGAACAAGAGCAAGAAGTTAATCCAGATTTAACCGTCAAGGATCATGTGCTTTCTATGGACAACGACACCATTAAAATTGTGAAAGCTTATGAGGTATATGTACAAAGTGGTGCAGATGATCCCGCACAGTTAGAATATTTGCTCAATCAAATGGATGAGCTTCAAGCTTGGAATGTGGAAAATGAAGTGCACCAAATTTTAAGCAAACTAAAAATTGAAAACCTTGAAGCGAAAATGGGCACCTTAAGTGGTGGACAAAAAAAGAGAGTCTCTTTGGCACAAGCCCTTGTTGAAACCCAATTGTATCAAGGCAAATGTTTATTATTGATGGATGAGCCTACCAATCACTTGGATGTTAATATGATTGAATGGTTGGAAGATTTCTTGAGTGCTCAAAAAATTACCTTGTTGATGGTAACCCATGATCGATATTTTTTAGATCAAGTTTGTAATGAAATTATTGAAATCGAAGATCAAAAGGTTTACACGCATCATGGGAATTACAATTATTTTCTAAGTCAAAAAGCACATCGAATAGAAGTAAGTCAAAGTGAATTATTAAAGGATAAAAACATATTCAGAAAAGAACTTGAATGGATGCGCAAACAGCCTAAAGCGCGCACGACCAAATCAAAATCTCGACAAGATGCTTTTGTAGAAGTTGAAGATAGAGTGAAGAAAAAGAATGTAGATCTTGAAGTGCAGATCCAAGTAAAAATGACAAGGCTTGGTGGCAAGATACTTGAAATGAAAAAGGTTTATAAAAGCTTTGGAAACAAAACAATCTTAAATGGATTTGATTATACTTTCAAACGTGGTGAAAGAATTGGCATTGTTGGCAAAAATGGTGTGGGCAAAAGTACCTTCTTACAAATTGCTATGCAACAAGCCGAGCCAGATTCAGGGAAGATTAATCATGGCGATACGGTTGTTTTTGGTCATTTCTCTCAGGAAGGATTGCAATATACCGAAGACAAACGGGTGATTGAATATGTAAAAGATTTTGCAGAATTTTTCCCTTTAGCTGATGGCACAAAATTAAGTGCTTCGAAGTTTTTAGAAAGATTTGCGTTTTCATCAGAACAACAATATACTTACCTCAGTAATTTGAGCGGCGGAGAAAAAAGGAGATTACAATTACTCACTATCCTTTTCAAGAATCCGAACTTTTTAGTATTGGATGAACCTACCAATGACCTTGATTTACAGACCTTACAATTGCTAGAAGAATTTTTACAAGAATATCAAGGATGTATTTTAATCGTGAGTCATGATAGATATTTCATGGATAAATTAGTCGATCATTTATTTGTTTTTGAAGGCGATGGTGTGATAGCAGATTTCCCTGGAAATTATACCCAATATCGAATTCGTGAACTCAGCAAGGATAAAGATAAAGAACCTTTGAAATCGGCTAGTCATGATGAATCTAAAACAGAAGTAGTTAAACAGAAAACAGAAAAAATTTCTTACAAAGAAAAGCGTGAATTCGAAAATTTAGAAGCAGAAATGCCTGTGCTTACTCAAGAAAAGGCTAATTTAGAAATGGCTATGTCTGATTCAAATACATCTTATGATGATTTACATAAAGCAGCGGCGCGCATTGGTGAAATCATACAACTTCTAGAAGAAAAAGAAATGAGGTGGTTAGAATTAAGTGAGAAGTTAGATGCTTAAGTTTATTTGATCAAAGAGAATTTAACTTCAAGTTTGTTGCGAGATACAATTAATTGATAGACACCTCGAGGTAAATTATAAGTAGAAATCTGAAATTGATCCTTCATGATTGATTCGCCCATTTGCTGAAATAGAATTTGGCCAACCATATTCACCAACATGACTTGATCAGTTGGTTCGATACAATTAAAATAAATAGATTCATTAAAAGGATTAGGATAAACTGCGAGGTTATTAAATTGGCTTGAAGATAAATGAGTTATGTTAGAAATATTTAGGATGTTGCTTGTAGCACTGTCGGGTTGTAAACATTGAGTTGGACTTGAAATAACAGCATATACATTATTCATTCCTGCAACAAGGTTGGTATTCCAAACTGCTGTTGTGGTGCTAGTTTGAAATACAGAATTTAAATACCATTTAATTGAATACGGCAGACTCACATTC
>CAZSUF010000327.1:0-440 GCA_964609875.1 uncultured Bifidobacterium sp. | reverse complement strand
GTATGTTGTAGAGGTGCTAGGTGTAAAACTAACATTATTTGTAATTCCATTGCTCCATACCACTGAATTACCGCCAGTTGCATTTAATATTACAGGTTGACCAAAGCATACATCAGGAACAATAGGTACACTGTTGACAGCAACAGTTGGTATGGCCATTGTTGAAAATACCGTGTCAATATAGGCCGTACCTGCGCCATTCGTATAGGTTACATGTAAAATATGTGAACCGATTATCGAAGGACCATAAGTAAAAGTACTATCGATATAATTATATACGATTGGATTTCCATCTAAGGTTATATCAACTATACCAAATGGATTTAAACACTTTCCTATTTGGGTGCCAGCATTTTCGCAAAGCATAGGAGGAATTTGACTTAATAATGGAATTTGAGGAATTATAGGACAATTTATCATGATTGGGAAAGTATAGAAAT
>CAZSUF010000326.1:527-3748 GCA_964609875.1 uncultured Bifidobacterium sp. | reverse complement strand
TTGCATCAAGGCAAAAGTTGAAAAGCATATGGGTATCATTACAGATAATCATACACGATTCTGAATAAAATTGTATATTACATGATAAACATAGCTATGAAAAAAATAACTACATGTTGTTTCACCCTACTCATTTCATTTTGCGGCCTAGCCCAAATCGGTTCTCTAGATCAAAGTTTCGATACAGATGGCAAACAAAATTTAATAATTGGGAGTTATGCAACTGGTGAATCAGTTGCCATTCAAACTGATGGAAAAATTGTGGTTGGTGCCTCAAGTATCATAGGCACACATGCTGATATTTCTTTAATTCGATACAAACCTGATGGAAGTTTGGATAGCACTTTTAATAATATAGGCATACTCAATACAGATATAAATAATACTGAAGATTATTGTGCAGATATAACCATTCAGCCTGATGGAAAAATTTTAGCCTGTGGATATTCGATGGATGCTACTTCAAATAAATCTATAGTCCTTATTAGATGTAATTCGAATGGCACCTTCGATAATACATTTGGCAATGCAGGAAAAGTTTCAACTACCTATGCGCCTTCAACCAATTATGGACAAGATATTCTTGTACAACAGGATGGAAAAATAGTCGTAATTGGTTATGTTCAAGATACAAGTTTAACAAACCATATGATTGTTTTGCGTTATCTAACAAATGGTGTGTTGGATAGTAGTTTCAATAATATAGGTATCAAATCAATTGACTTTGGTGGATTAGGTTCATATGGTATGAGTATCGCTCAACAAATTGATGGCAAACTGATTGCGGTTGGATATTACAACCAAACAGCAGGCAACACTAAAATAGCTTTAGCCAGATTGAATATAGATGGGAGTTTTGATACAACATTTGATAGCGACGGTATACAAACATCCTCATTGAATGCTTGTGTTGGCAACAAAGTGAAACTACAAGCAGATGGCAAAATAGTGGTTGTTGGTTTTAGAGATACTATTGGTTTTAGAGATTTTGCCTTGTTACGATTTAAAACAAATGGCGGCATTGATTCTAGTTTTAATCAAGATGGTATTGTAAGTACCAAGGTAGCCAATTATCAAAATAATGGATATGACTTAGCTATACAAAGTAATGGAGCCATAGTTATTGCTGGTGGCACAAGAGTCTTTCAAACTGCGCCTTTAAAATTTACCCTGGTACGCTATACGATTCATGGTGATATTGATTCATCTTTTGATAATGATGGCATAGTAATCACTGATCTAAATTCTACAGAATCTTATATTCGTTCTATAGCTATACAAGCTGACAAAAAAATTGTAGCGGTCGGAAGTAGCAATTCAGAGATTGCGTTGACTAGATATAACAATTCAAATTTCCCCGATAATATTGAAAATAAAAATATCTCTGTGCCAATCCTCATTTACCCGAATCCATGTTCAACTTCTTCAACCATCATAATTTCAAAGGATATAAAAGATGCTACAATCATATTATCAGACTTCAATGGCAAAGTAGTACAAGTCATGAAAAATCTTTATGGCAGTCAATTTATACTTCAAAATGATCATTTGCCTTCAGGAATTTATCATCTAAGTATCCTTGAAAATAATCAACAAATTGCTAGCAGAAAAATTGAAATGATAAGATAAATAGCTTGAATAAACTAGAGGCATTTATAAGGATATAATACCGAGACTTGGATATCAACAATCCATGATAAGGCTTTATTTTTATTTCAATTCATTTTAAACTACATGAAAAAATCGAAGTTTAAACAACTTGAATATTTGATTCAAATTTAAAAGTGACTATTTTCCCAAACCAAATGTTCTACTTGTGAATATATACAATGGAACTAATACCAGATTCCACCGCTTTATAGGTACAGTTTTCAGTGGCCATGTCAAAATATTTCAAGTTACAAAAACAAGGAGTATTTAATTTTTCTGTCCTACAGGTATTATTATCCAGCATCATATTACTTAATTTAATTTGCACCTGATTGGGGAATTTAATCATCCAATTAAAATGAGGATCTGCATAATAACTTGGACTAGATGGAAAATAGAATCCACCCAAGGAGATCGTATCCTGAAATTGACCTGCATAATGTAGTGTGTCGATATTGATTAGGCTATCGTAATTACAACATGGCGAATACTTTTCGACTGTCAATTGATTGAAATCTGAGCTATCAAATCCTACATAATAAATTAAGGGCGAATATTTCAAAAAGCAATCCTTTTGAGGAACACTACATGATGTATTTATCATGATAAGGAAAATGAAAAATGTATAAAAAGAAGATTTCAACATGGAAGTGATATTAAAAAAATTCTTAAACAAAATGGAGTGAAATCTAAAGTTAGTCTAATTCAACTTCTTTACAACAATTTTGATCATGTCTAAAAATATCATTTAAGTCAAGTTGAATTTGTTGACATCTGAGTATCTATCAATATCCATTTTTGCCTTCAAAAATTCAAATTATTTTCAGAGTTTCATGAAGACATAAATCATTAAACCTATACAACTACTTCCTCCGTATTTTCTGGAATTGACTCTCCTATCTTTTTCACTTCAAAATCTCTACTCGTTTTAGTAACATCGCCTTGTACACTGATAGCCTCTGCTTCAATGAGTTTGCGTAAACGATATTCGAAAAATGCAGCCGGAATAGTTTGAGTACTTTTCTTAAAAGCTTCATTAATACTCACTTTCTTGCCGCCTTCATGGGTTCTTACCCAAGTTTGTTCTGCTTGCAACCTCGCCCACTCATCCCCTTCAACTTCATATTCAGCAGGGGAAACTTCTTTTAATAATCTTTTGGTTTTAACAAACTCCTTAGGTGGAATTTGAGCAAATGTATTTGGATAAAACATTTGTCCTTTTTCATTTAAAAAAGGTAGTCCAATGACATTGATCGTATGTAAGACTGATGGATGTTTTTTAAAAAAAGGTAATAACCATAAATAAGCACAAACATCTGTTACATTGGGTGCTAACCAAAAACAACAAGGCTCTTCTTCTTCTATAGCTTTGGTCAATGATGAAAGAATATTCGCTTCATCAGACATGATCCATGGTTCGGGTTGCGGTGAAATGGTGTTCCAAAAAGCAGACCGTAAAGTGTCATGACTAATTTCCTCAGTTTCATTCGAAGAGGACAAAGGCCCTACCCATAAATGATCTTTAAGTATCACGATGTCGCCTTGTAAATTTTCATCTAACTCAAAAGCAC
>CAZSUF010000326.1:0-343 GCA_964609875.1 uncultured Bifidobacterium sp. | reverse complement strand
CGAGCAATTTGTGAATGTGTGCCTCTGCATTAAGTAATACAGGTTCTTTACGAATATTTTCACCAATAAACTCTGCAAATTCTGCAGGTGAAATTTCACCTAATCCTTTAAATCGTGTAATTTCTGGCTTGCCTGATAATTTTTTAATCGCCTCTTTCTTTTCAGTTTCTGAGTAACAATAAAAAGTTTCTTTCTTATCTCTTACTCTAAATAAAGGTGTTTCTAAAATATAGATATGTCCATTTCTGACTAAATCTGGAAAAAACTGTAAGAAGAAAGTCATGATGAGTAAACGAATATGCATGCCATCCACATCGGCATCGGTAGCAATGACAATATTATT
>CAZSUF010000325.1:0-3755 GCA_964609875.1 uncultured Bifidobacterium sp. | reverse complement strand
AGCAGGGTCGGGGATCACCATGCCTGATGGTATGATGCAAGAATTACCTAAAGTAGATAAACAAACTTGGCAAGATATGGTGTTACATATTTTTCCAGAGAATATAGCTAAATCCATTGCTGAAGGTCAGGTGTTACAGGTGGTGATATTTAGTATCTTATTTGGAATAGGTTTAGCCATGCTGAATGAAAGAATGCGCAGACCCATGCTTGAATTTTCGGAGAGTCTTGCAGAAACCATGTTTAAATTCACAAACTTAGTGATGTATGTTGCCCCATTTGGTGTTGCAGGAGCTATCGCATATACAGTTGGGAAAATGGGCATCGGTGTATTATTAAATGGCATTTATTTAGTGCTTACCTTGTATGGTGCTTTGATTGGTTTTGTTTTATTGGTTCTTTTACCGATTAGTTTTTTTGCGAAGCTGAACCTAAAAAATTTATTGAAAGTGGTTTCAGAACCTTTTACCTTAGCCTTTGCCACGGCAAGCTCAGAGAGTGCCTTGCCAAAAGCCATGAAGAACATGGAGCAATTTGGCGTGCCACGAAAAATTGTATCCTTCGTAATGCCTTTAGGGTATAGTTTTAATTTAGATGGCACTACTTTATACTTGTCCCTAGCTAGTATTTTTGTTGCCCAAGCTTGTAAGATTGATCTTAGTTTTGGACAACAGTTATTTATCGTTTTTTCATTAATGATTACAAGTAAGGGTGTGGCAGGTGTGCCGCGTGCCTCTTTTGTCATTTTATTAGGAACAGTGGCTTCTTTTGGATTACAAGAATGGCCATTGTATATTATTTTGGGAATAGATGCCATGATGGATATGGCTAGAACGAGTATTAATGTGTTAGGAAATTGCATAGCGAGTGCGGTAGTCGCTAGATGGGAAGGTGAATTGGACGAGACCAAAATGAATAGTGAGCATGTGCTCGAAAATATAGTCGAACATCAAGCTGGATAATTTTTTATCTTTAATCACCCTTACATGAAATTCTTATTAATAAAAAGTGGCTTGCCTTTAATGGTTTGCATATTTCTCGCTTCACAATTGAAGGGTCAAGTCAATATGCTGACTCAGCCTTTTTCAACTTGCCCTTCAACCTTTCCTTCTGATTGGACAAGATATAGTGTCTCTGGAACTGAAGGATGGGATTGTGATAGTTATGGTAAAAAAGGCGCTTGCATAACCATGTCTGGTTATTTTAATGGAAGTAACTATGCCAATCAAGATTGGCTCATTTCTCCTAAACTAGAAGTGAATGATTATAGCATCCCCATTTTGCAAGCTTGGTTAAAAACAAATTATACGGGGAATAGTCTACAAATTTTAGTTTCTACAAATTATCCTGGAACTGGAAATCCAAATTTATATACTTGGACTAATGTGCCCGCAAGTTTGCCAGCCATAAACTCAGATGTTTGGACTTTAGTTCAATCAATCAATTTGAGTGCATTTAAAGCATCACCTTTTTTTCTTGCATTTAAATATACATCAACTAATTCAAGTGCTTCAACATGGTCAATCGACGAAATCAATTTGAGTGAAGCAGCCTTTGAATGTGACGAAATTTTTATGAATCTTGGTCAAACAAGTGTAGGCATTTCTAGTGTCACTAAAAGTTTTCAATTCACAATCGATAGTGTAAAATCACTATTTAAAGTCATTGCGCCAACACCATTCGAAGTGTCAAAAGATGGAGTTAATTTTTCTACGCTATTAACTTATGATTCTACCGTCAATGGAATTTTGCAACAAGTCTATATCAGAATACTACCTCAACAAGCAGATAAAGTATATCATAAGGAAATTGAATTCATGCAAAACAATTTGCTCTTACCAAATAAAATAAAATTATTAGGCACTTCTTTGCCTGATCCTTCAACATTAAGGTTAGCAACTTGGAACATGCGTTGGTTTGGTGATCCTACAAATTGTAATTGCGATACAGCTATAGCAAAATCAAATGCCTTGAAATTGATGCAAACTTTAGATGCTGATATTTATTGTTTGCAAGAAGTAGTGAGTAATTCGCAAATTAAAGACTTAGCCATTTCTTTGGGTCCTCAATTTGCTTATGCAGTTTCTACTTTCGGTTCTTTTGCACAAGATACCTCGGATAATGATTATGCGAGTGCACAAAAATTAGCCTATATCTATAATAAAAAAAAAGTACATAATTTAGGATAATTTGTATTGATTGATTCAAATTATCCAAGCTATTCAGGCACAGGTTCACCTTACAATTGTTTCTCCTCGGGCAGATTTCCTTTTGTGATGAAGCTAAAACTAAACTTGCCTAATAATCAAACAGATACCTTAATTCTTGCCAACATTCATGGAAAAGCAAGTTCTACTTATTCGGATTATATACGCAGAGAATGTGGGGCTAGATATATGACTGATAGTTTAAATGCCTTGTTTCCAAACAAGAAAATAGCGGTGCTTGGAGATTATAACGATTTGCTTGTAGGGAGTGGCGTGTCTGGTCAAACCATTTCTCCTTACGATTATTTGCTAAATAATAATTTTATTGGAGTCACCTTACCGTCGTTGTTTGTCGGTCAAACAAGTTATCTTTTTAGTGAGAATTACCTTATAGACAATATATGTCTATCAAATTCTTTAAAGTCAAATTACCCAGATAGCAGCACATTTATATTTCATGATGCTCAAGATATCATAGATGAATATGCTTATACAACAAGTGATCATCTTCCTGTTATGACATACTTTAAATTGAGTTATCCTTTAGGTATGCATTCTAATTACGAGTCTTCAATTCGATATGACATGGTAAATCCTTCAAGTGGAATTCTTCAAGTAAATGATCTACATAAAGAAGATGTAGAAGTGTTGATTTATGATATTCAAGGCAAAAAAGTTTTTCAGCATAAGTACAAAAGCAATTCACCTATACAAGAAAATTTAAGCTATCTCAAGACAGGATTATACATCATTCGATTTAAAGATTCTTATGGTGAGCAGTCAAAGAAATGGCTGATTCAATAGCAAAAAAAAGTGCCCCTAAAGGCACTTACATGATTTTTAATATTCATCTTCATTGAAGAAGAAATCTTCTTGGGTAGGGTAGTCAGGCCAAAGGTCTTCTATCCCTTCATAAATTTCTACTTCATCATCTAGCTCCTGTATATTTTCAATAACTTCAACAGGGGCACCTGAACGAATGGCGTAATCAATTAATTCGTCTTTTGTGGCAGGCCAAGGGGCTTCTTCAAGATGTGATGCTAATTCTAAACTCCAGAACATATGTTAATTATTTTAATGATTATCTATATTTGGGGCAAATGTAAGATTTAATTTATAACTTCCAAATCTTTATGTTTGCAGAATGTTATCCACAAAATCGATCACAAAAAAGTATGGGAAACTCCCTGTTTTAAAGGGTGTAAGTTTGCATATTCAGCAAGGAGAAATTGTTTCCATTGTTGGCGCTTCTGGCGCTGGGAAAACCACCTTGTTGCATATTTTAGGGACCTTGGAAAAACCTGATTCTGGAGAACTCCTTATTGATGGAACTGATACTTTAACACTATCATCTGGGAAATTAGCTGAATTTAGAAATAAAAAAATAGGGTTTATTTTTCAATTTCATCATTTGTTACCAGAATTCACAGCCCTTGAAAATATTTGCATGCCAGCATGGATACAAGGACTTTCAAAAAAATAAACTTTACATCGCGCCAATGAGTTAATGGAAATTTTGCAAATTGATCAAAGAGCTGAGCATAAACCT
>CAZSUF010000324.1:2561-3782 GCA_964609875.1 uncultured Bifidobacterium sp. | reverse complement strand
TTAAGGAAGCGCTTCCTTATTACAGAGTATCGAATTTGTATGCGCAACAAGCGCATGAACAAAAGGCAGTGTCTATGACTTTTAGCAATATGGGTACCATTCATTCTGCACTCGATAATTTAGATTCTGCAAAGTACTTTTATGATACCGCCCTGCATGTTGCCTATCAAATTAAGGATACAGGATGTATTGTAAACGCTCTTTCTAATTTAGGTGAGTTTTATGGAAATACACATAATAACAAAATGGCATTGGATTGTTTCGAAAAATGCCTAAGTATAGATAAAGCCTTAGATGATAAATATGGTATCAGCATTGATGCCGCTAACATTGCCAATGTGTATATTGATGATAAAAAATTTTCACAAGCAGAATCTTTTTTGAATATTGCCGAAGAAGCAGCCAAGCAGGAGAATCTAAATACGGAACTGATTGGCGTTTATAATGGCAAAGCTAGGCTTTATAAAGAGCAGAAAAATTATGAGAAGGCAATGTAATATGCTGAAAAGGCAAAACAACTTGACGACTCTCTGCTTAATGCCGAAACGAATTTGCAAGTAAGTGAATTGAACACTAAATATGAAACCGTTAAGAAAGAAAAGCAAATAGAAAACCAGAAAAATAAATTAAGACAACAGCAGTATTTAATTTTTGGTGGTATTATTCTGCTGCTTGATTGGTTTGCTGGCCTATTATCGTAGTAAGAGAATTAAAGTAGAAAATGAAATTAAGCTTAAGGAGGTTTTAATGCAACAACAAGTGATGGCCACTAAATCAGTTATCGAAGCAGAAGAAAAAGAAAGACAACGAATTGCTTCGGAATTACATGATGGGGTAGGACAGTTAATGACTGCAGCAAAAATGAACTTAGGTGCATTGGAAACTGATTTGGATTTGAAGGATGAAGGAAAAAGAACTGCTTTCAATCGTATCATGGATTTGATAACAGAATCTGGTAAGGAGGTACGAGATGTAGCCCATAACTTGATGCCGAATGTTTTACTTAAAAAAGGACTTTCTAATGCGGTACAAGAATTTTTAAATAAAATAGACGGTAGAGTCATTAAAGTGAATTTGCATACCGAGGGTATTAATGATAAAATTGACCCGAACATTGAAACGGTTTTGTATCGTGTTATTCAAGAGTGTGTAAATAATGTAATTAAACATTCGAAGGCTAGTCATTTGGATATTGGTATAACCAATGACGAAGAAGGTATT
>CAZSUF010000324.1:498-2551 GCA_964609875.1 uncultured Bifidobacterium sp. | reverse complement strand
CTCTATGATTAACACAGAAACACAGGATAACAATTTTGATACTAAGAAAATAAAAGCTTCTGAAGGGATTGGTTTATCAAATACAAAATCTCGTATCGAGTATTTGAAGGGACAAATTGATATTGATTCATCGCCAGGAAATGGAACATTGGTGGCTATCTTTGTGCCAAATAACTAATCTTAATGATTTCTGTAAACGCCATTAAATATCAACAAGGTCAATCCACAGAAGTGATAGACAATTTAGTTGTAGAAGAAATGCTTAATATCAGTATCAATGGTGAACCATATACAACAACGATGAGGACACCTGGCAATGAAGAAGCTTTAGTACGTGGAATTTTGTTGACGGAGCAAGTTTATCATAATGTAGAAAATCCAAAATTTTTTATTACAGAAAAAAATAATTTAGATTTTATAACCAAGGTTAATGTTATTATTCCAACGCAATATTTAGATGAAGGAATAAATACCAAAAGAAATCTTATGTCTGTAACAAGCTGTGGTGTTTGTGGCAAATATGAAATGGAATTGGAGATGATTGGAAATAAACTAGTCGCTCAACAAGAAATTTCACCTGCGCAAATTCAAATGATGTTTGTACTTATGAGTAAACATCAAACAGCTTTTAAGCAAACAGGAGGTTGTCATGCTTCGGCAGCATTTGATGCAAAGGGTAATTTGTTAGCTATACATGAAGATATCGGCAGGCATAATGCGGTTGATAAAGTAATTGGACAACTGGCGATGAATAATATTTTATCGCAAGCAGTTTGTTTATTGGTAAGTGGTAGAGTTTCATATGAAATCGTAAGTAAATGTTACCGAGCCGGAATACCTTATTTAGCGGCTGTCTCTGCACCTTCAAGTATGGCAGTAGATTATTGTAAACAAAAAGGAATCATATTGTTTGCATTTTGCCGAGAGGATAAAATGACAAGATATACATAAAAAAAACGTAGCATTCACTCTACGTTTTTTCATTTATTCTCTCGTAAAAAATAAACTATTGTTTCATAATCTTCTTAGTCACACTACTATTTTCAGTATTAATTTTAATAAAGTAAATACCATTGGCTAAATGTGCTAAAGGTATAGTTTGGCTTCGCATGCCTTGAACATTATAATTTGATAAGGTTTGCCCTAATGGAGATAGGAGGTTTACACTTTTAATATTTGGCGAAGACCATTGTATATTGACATTGGCATTCGTAGGGTTAGGTATAATAAGAAATTCTTCTGATAAAATATTATTGTTTGTTGACAGGGGCGCAACCCAACTACAACCATCTTGATACATCATAGCTGTATCGGCCATTGCTTTGATTAAATTAAAATTGTCATTGTTAGATCCAATGGGAGTATTGATAAAGGCTAAATTAAATACTAAAGGATCACTTCCGGGAACCCAACTAAAGGATGATGTACTGAGTACAAAGCGACGATCATCAGGTGAACGATTGCATGCTTTTTCACTCCAACCGCCAGACAATGATGGATCGTCGGTATATACATAATTGGTTGGATTTCCTGCTGCTCTGGCATCACAGGCATCGGTAAAAGGTTGTCCATCTTTCCATTTTCCATGAATATAATTATGGTAATGTTGAGGTGTTGTAGGATTACCTGTAGTACTTGAGGAATTGTAATAATAGATCATATTTCCCAATGATTGTTTTGCACTACCACTATCAAGCGGGCTTTTTGTAATAACACAGGCACTTTGAGTTAAGTTAGAACCATATCCATTTGTTCCATCGTCATAATTATCTCCATTATAGGTAATCACCATTCTTCTACCGGTATCCGATCCTATATAATCGTCAAAAGCATTACCTAAATCAGTATTGTTGAATAGAGCAATGCGCACATCTTTAAGATCAGAATTGCCTGAATAGGCTATTTCAAAATTTACAAAAATCATATTTTGCAAGGCTGGTATATTGCATGCATATGCTTGTGCTTTTATCTCTAAACCTATTACTTCACTTCCTGTTTCGCTATGCAATCTTTTATCATTAAAAATCCACCATAATGCTTGCTCTCCTTTTAT
>CAZSUF010000324.1:0-488 GCA_964609875.1 uncultured Bifidobacterium sp. | reverse complement strand
CAAAGGGCGCCATAGCCTTGGGGATAGTTAAAGGTTGACTATTCGCACCTTTGGCATTCACGTTGCCTTTGGCAGGCCATTCTAAGATGGAAGAAGGAGTGTTGGCAATGGTATGAGGAGTCGTTGCTAAATAGCTTGCAATTTCGGATTTGTTGATTTTCCATATTCTATCCCATTTAGCAGAAGTTATTGAATCAATGGAATTATTGGAATCTAAAGGACCTGCCCAATAATCGTTGCCGTTTTGTCTGTATGTTTGCGCGGCTACTTTAATTTGGTTGGTTCCAGCATCTGTTCCTGCTACCCATATAGCACACAAAGAATTACTGTATTTATTACTACCTTTTGGATATTCATAACCTGGCTCACAACTAACTGGGTCCCAAAACATATCTCCCCGATTCAAAAAACTTGCTCTTACTTGATTAATATCTAAATCGGCAGTAACAATTTGTGCAAGTGCGTTTTGGTAACTAAAAGCAAGTAGT
>CAZSUF010000323.1:3376-3805 GCA_964609875.1 uncultured Bifidobacterium sp. | reverse complement strand
ACTGCCGCAATACAACAAGATACTTCAAAATCTGTCTTTAGTTTTTTTTAATCTTCTATATTCATCAGGTATCAAATGTATTTTATACTTTTAAGCCTTTGAAAATAGAATTACAACATATCAGCAAACGTTTCGACGAACAAGTCATTTTGCATGACATCAATTATAGCTTCGAACATGCCTCAATTTCTGCTATACTTGGCGCGAATGGTTCTGGCAAATCTACCTTGTTGCAAATCATTTCTGGACAAATGTCTCCAAGCAAAGGCAAAGTGTTATATCATCAAGAAGCCGCCCAAATAGAAGCTGATAATTTGTATATGCATCTATCTTATTGCGCGCCTTATCTTGAATTGATTGAAGAAATGACTTTACTCGAATTTCTTACTTTTCATTTTAGCTTCAAAAAGGCTTTGATACCCATAGACG
>CAZSUF010000323.1:849-3366 GCA_964609875.1 uncultured Bifidobacterium sp. | reverse complement strand
CTTGCATTGTAATTAACTGATAACCAGTTTATAAAATTTTCAAGCGGCCTGAATCAAAGTGTAAAATTAGCACAAGGCTTTTTTTCTGATACTTCTTTACTCATCTTAGACGAACCTTGCAGCAATCTCGATGCAAAAGGGATACAGCTTTTTGAACAAATGATAAAAGAATTCAAACAACAAAGAACGATTCTTATTGCAAGTAATGATCCTCAGGAATATGCTTGTTGCGAACAATTCATTCAACTCGACAACTTGAATCAACTTACACCTTCTCATGTTGAACGATAAAAAAACGATACAGGCATGGTCATTTTATGATTGGGCAAATTCTGCCTACTCTTTGATTATTACTTCGGCTATGTTTCCGATGTACTATACGCAAATCGTACCTGAGCAAGTGATTATTCTAGGCAAAAGTTTCCAAAGAGCCGCCTTAGCTTCCTTTGCAATTGCTTTCTCGTATATCCTGATAGCCATTTTATCTCCTGTACTTTCTTCTATTGCAGATTACAAAGGCAACAAAAAAGCATTTATGCGTTTCTTTTGTTATCTAGGTTCCATCGCTTGTATGGCTATGTTTTTCTTCATGGAAAAAATCCCAGGTTCAAAAGATGCCAATGTAGTATTTGGCCTTAGTTGTTCAATTATTGCCTCCATAGGTTTTTGCGGCAGTATCGTTTTCTACAATGCATTTCTACCTGAAATTGCTACTAAAGACAAGCAAGATGATGTCAGTGCAAAAGGCTTTGCTTACGGATACATCGGCAGCGTTGTGCTCATGATTATTTGCTTCGCTTTTATTTTATTGAACCAACGAATACATTGGATGAATGAAAGCTTACCAGTAAGATTCTCTTTCTTAATGGTAGGCTTATGGTGGATTGGCTTTGCACAAATTCCTTTGAAGGTGCTTCCTGAAATCAAAAAACATCAGCAATTAGTAACTGGTAATATCATCGTCAAAGGCTATCAAGAATTAATACAAGTGTGGAAGCAATTGAAAAATCTTCCCGAATTACAAAAATTCCTTGCTTCATTTTTCTTTTACAATATGGGTGTACTCACTGTAATGTATATGGCCACCTATTTTGCAAGTGATGAGTTGAAGATGGAATCAACACAATTATTAACGGTGGTACTTATCATTCAATTAGTGGCCATTGCAGGGGCTTGGCTTTTTGCAAAAATCTCTGATGCTAAAGGAAATAAATTGGCCTTACTTAGCCTTATAATTATTTGGATTGGTATTTGTATCGCTGCTTATTTTGTTCAAAGTGTGATGGCTTTTTATGCACTTTCTTTTTGTGTAGGCATGGTAATGGGGGGCATACAATCTTTATCCAGATCTACCTACGCCAAACTACTTCCTCAAACTGACGACACAGCCTCTTATTTTAGTTTTTATGATGTATGTGAAAAAATAGGCATCGTGATTGGTACTACATCATTTGGACTTATTTCCGAAAAATTAGGCGGCATGCGAAATTCAACGCTTGCCCTTAGCTTTTATTTTATTATTGGCTTTATATTACTTTTAAGAATGAAAACGAGTTTCTCAAAACAAACACACTAGAATCACAATGATGAAATTACATACAATCAATACAGGACTTTTCAAATTAGATGGAGGCGCTATGCATGGTGTAGTGCCTAAAAGCATGTGGAATAAAGTCAACCCAGCTGACGAAAATAATATGTGTACTTGGGCTATGCGTTGTTTACTTATAGAAGAAGGAAACAAATTAATTTTGATAGACACAGGCATGGGCAATAAACAAGACGAAAAATTCTTCAGTCATTTTCAACCTCATGGCGAAGACAACTTAGAAAAATCATTACATTCTTTAGGTTTCCTACCCACAGATATGACCGATGTGTTTTTAACTCATTTACATTTCGACCATTGCGGTGGCGCCATTAAAAAGGAAGGAGATCAACTTTTACCTAGCTTTCCTAGAGCTACTTATTGGAGCAACAAAACCCATTGGAATTCGGCACTCACACCAAACGCTAGGGAAAAAGCTTCATTTCTAAAAGAAAATATATTGCCGATTGAACAATCAGGGCAATTACAATTTACAGGAGACCACGAAAAAAGTGGCCTGTTAGATCAAATGGACCTTCGTCTGGTGCAAGGACATACAGATTCTATGATGCTGCCATTGATAGCATATAACAACAGAAAAATTTTATATTGTGCAGATTTAATTCCATCTATGGCACACATTTCATTGCCTTGGGTGATGGGTTACGATATGCGCCCCTTGGATACCTTGAACGAAAAAACAACCTTATTGAAAGAGGCCGTCGAGAATGATTGGATCTTATTTTTCGAACATGATCCAATAAATGAATGTTGTACTTTACAACAAACAGATAAAGGCATTAGACCAAAAGATATTTTCAAGTTAAGTGAGTTATAAAAAAAAGAGACCGCAAGCATGGTCTCTCTTTTGAATGGATGATTTATTTGAAATTACATCTATACAATGTTGAAAATAAATTTTATGTTCT
>CAZSUF010000323.1:0-839 GCA_964609875.1 uncultured Bifidobacterium sp. | reverse complement strand
CAAACAGATAAAGGCATTAGACCAAAAGATATTTTCAAGTTAAGTGAGTTATAATAAAAAAGAGACCGCAAGCATGGTCTCTTTAATTGATTGATTTATTTGAATTTAAATCTATACAGAATTTAAACATTTTATTTCGCTAATCACTATTCTTTGAAACGAAAGTTGTTTAGTATTAAATATTAATGAGCAATCACAAATTTTTGCATTTTTGTTTCAGCTTCTGTATTCAATTCTAAAAGATAGAACCCATTAGCCATGCCTGAAGTATTTAATTGAAAAGAGTTATGTCCTTGTACACCAGGCATATCGTTATTATATACCACCTGACCCATGCCGTTATAAATTTTAAAATGAACATCTTGCTGATCAGCTAAAAATAAGGTGGCATTTAATTCACTTTGTACAGGATTTGGATAAGTAATAATTTCTGGTTTGCTGATATCCTCTATCGCGTCTTCTGATCTTAAATTATTGGCACTTGTTTCAACAAATAATTCGTAACAAGCACTTGAAGACATGGCTCCATTATAGCCACTTACTGAAATAAGATACATGGCGGAAGAACTAGACATATTGTAAGTAATAGACTCATTCGTCAAAGATCCATTTGCAGACGATGCCAACAACCTGCCTCTAGATGTATAAAGTTTTACATCATAATCATCAGGCAAATTAGTCAAATTAATTCTAAATTTTGGTGCTGCATTGGTTGTTGAAAATCTATAATAATCAATATCACCAGCAGTAGCAATCATTGAATTCATTGGCTGACTCAATACAACAGGAGTTGCCTCGGCAGGAAAATTATTAGGCTCAAAATTATTAGTACAAACTGG
>CAZSUF010000322.1:0-3809 GCA_964609875.1 uncultured Bifidobacterium sp. | reverse complement strand
TTGAGAAATATTTTTTGCCGCATGAGGCGTTCGAGACTCTTCCTATCGTCAGAGAATATAAAGTTTGGAGTCGCCGATTGAACATAGATGCATTTTCAAAAACATGACTTGACTAGTAAGACTATCAATTGCTGAGGAATCGAAGCATCTCACATGAATGATGACTTGAGAAATATTTTTTGCCGCATGAGGCGTTCGAGACTCTTCCTATCGTCAGAGACTAGGATCTCATGAGTTGCCTCATGAATATTGAAGTAGTATCGAAAAAAAAAATCGCCATTTAATTTGAAAATACTCACTTGTATTGCGGCAAGGATTGCAATGGAAAGCCCGGATCCCGAGAGGCTACACAAGAGTTTATTCTAACTAGAAATTACCAGCCGATCGGGAACGGACTTGGAATGAAAAGCCTGTGTGCCGCCCAAATAAAATCACTCGTAACAATTAGTCACCTTAATTTCCATGACACGATCAGGTTGAATTAAGGCCTTAAAACCAAATGGTTTATAAAGCGTATGCGCATCTTTCGTGCCAAGCATGTAACGTCTTAAACCCTGCAAATCTTCATGATTCATGATATAGTTCATCAATAATTTTGCATAGCCCTTTCCCCTTTCTTTTCATCAATAAAAACATCGCAGAGATAACAAAACGTGGCCTTGTCTGTCACCATTCTAGCAAAACCAATTTGCTTGTCCTCTTTGAAAACGGAAAAGCAAAGACTATTTTCTGCAGACTTTTTTACAATATCCAAAGGAATTCCCTGAGCCCAATAACTTTGGGTACTCAGATATTGATGAATATAATGAATGTCGATTCTATGTTGATCAGTAGAAATTTCAATCATACAACAATATATTTAAGCACGTATAGCTGCGATACCAGGCAATTCTTTTCCTTCGAAATATTCTAATAGAGCCCCTCCCCCAGTACTTACATAGGAAACCTGATTAGACAAATCGAATTTATTAATAGCCGCTACAGAATCTCCGCCACCAATTAAAGAAAATGCGCCACGGCTAGTTGCTTCGGCAATGGCAAGGGCAATGGCTTTAGTACCTTGTTGGAATTTTTCCATTTCAAAAACGCCCATTGGACCATTCCATAAAATTGTTTTGGAGTTTTTGATCACTTCACTGAATTGTTCAATAGATTTTTCGCCGATATCTAGTCCCATCCATCCGTCTGGAATTTGATCATTGCTTACAGATTGCGTTTCTGCATCTGCGGCAAACTTGTTGGCAATGATACTATCAGTTGGAATATATAAGTTTACGCCTTTAGCAGCTGCTTTTTGAACTAATTCGTTTGCAAGATCAAGTCGATCTTCTTCGCATAATGAAGAACCTGTAGCAAGTCCTTTTGCACGTAAAAAAGTATATGCCATGCCACCTCCGATGATAATATTATCGGCTCGATCCATCAGCATTTCGATGATTAAAATTTTATCGCTCACTTTAGCACCACCTAAAATTGCCGTGAAAGGTTTTTCAGCTTCATGCATTACTTTTTCTGCATTGGCCACTTCTGCATTCATTAATAAGCCGAACATTCTGTGTTCTTTATCAAAGAATTGAGCGATGATGGCTGTGGAGGCGTGTGCTCTATGGGCGGTTCCGAAAGCATCATTTACATACACATCCGCTAAGGCAGCTAGTTTTTTTGCGAATTCGATATCTCCTTTTTCTTCTTCTTTATAAAAGCGCAAATTTTCAAGTAATAAAACTTCACCTGCTTGGAGTGATGCAGCATCTTGAACTGCTTCAGCACCTATGCAATCTGCAGAAAACTTCACCGTTCTACCATTCAATAATTTAATTAAATGAGTCAATACATGTTTTAAAGAATACTTATCTGTGGGACCGTCTTTTGGTCTGCCTAAATGAGACATTAGAATTACACTTCCTCCGTCATTTAATATTTTTTCGATACTAGGCAGTGAAGCACGCATTCTGGTATCATCTGTAATTTGAAACTGATCGTTCAAAGGCACATTAAAATCGACTCTGATAAGGGCTTTCTTGTTGCTAAAATTAAATTGACTAAATGTTGACATACTATGTTTTAATTTATTTTAAAGGAATTATTTACTTTTTAATTTATCTGCTTCGGCTTCCATGCGCTTTTCTTCTTCTTTTTCTTTTTTCTTGATTTCTTGAAGTTTTTTCATTTGTGCAGAAGTCAAAATCTTTTTGTATTCTTTATCACGTAAATCTTGTACAATATTTTTTTGTTTCTTTTTTAGTTTTTTATTTGGCTTTTTGGCTTCATATTCTGCGATTGATGTATAGGCTTTTAAGTTAACATCATAAATTTTTTTATTTTGTTCGGCAGACAATTGAAGATCTTTTTGCATTTCTTCTGTTTTCTTTTTTGCTTTTTCGGTAGGTGTTTTCTTTTGACCGAAAGAGTTTATGGCTAGACTGAATAAGACCAAGACGAGCAAGAAAAGTTTCATACTACTTCATTTTTAGGTGTCAAAGGTAAGGTTTAATTGAAAGAAATTAGTCTTTAGTCTAATTGATTTAAGCAGAAATGGGAGCAAAAAAAATCCCTCACTTGCGCGAGGGATTTCCAATATCGAAGAGGCTATTAGGCCATTTTACCAGCGAAATAACTCAAAGTTCTTACTAACTGGCTTACATAACTATTTTCGTTATCATACCATGATACAGTTTTGATCATTTGTGTATCTCCAACTGTCATCACTTTAGTTTGTGTTGCATCGAACAATGAACCGAATTCAGTGCCAATCACATCCGTACTTACTATTTCATCTTCAGTATAGCCATAACTTTCATTCGCAGCAGCTTTCATCGCTGCATTGATTTCTTCAGGAGTTACTTTAGTCTTAAGGATAGTCACTAATTCTGTCAATGAACCAGTAATTGTAGGTACACGTTGAGCAGAACCATCTAAAATACCTTTTAATTCAGGTAATACTAAGCCGATTGCCTTTGCTGCCCCTGTAGAATTAGGAACAATATTAGCGGCAGCCGCGCGACCACGACGTAAATCATTCTTAGGATGCGGCGCATCTAAGGTATTTTGATCATTAGTATAAGCATGAATAGTCGTCATGATACCCGTTACGATACCATATTTATCATTTAACACTTTAGCCATAGGTGCTAAGCAGTTTGTTGTACAAGAAGCACAAGAAATCACCGTTTCTGTCCCAAAGCGGATTTCATGGTTTACATTGTATACAATAGTTTTCAAATCGCCCGTAGCTGGAGCAGAGATTACCACACGCTTAGCGCCTGCAGTGATATGGGCCATTGCCTTATCTTTATCGGTAAAGAAACCAGTACATTCTAACACCACATCCACTTCATGAGCGCCCCAAGGAATTTGTGCAGGATCTTTTTGTGCATAAATCTTAACACTTTGTCCATTTACTACGATAGAATCGTCGGTATTAGTCACTGCATGATTGAAACGACCTTGTGCAGAGTCGTATTTTAGCAGGTGAGCTAAGGTAGCTGGACTCGTTAAATCGTTGATAGCAACGACGTCAATGCCTTGCATGGCATAAATTTGGCGATAAACTAATCGGCCAATTCGACCGAAACCATTAATCGCAACTTTAATTGTACTCATAATATTTTAATTGAAGGGTGATAAAATCACATGTTTGTGGGCGCAAAACTACATTTATGAAATGGGAATTGCAATTTTTTCAACTTTTTGAATGATAATATTTTGTAAAAAATAAAAAATTACCTAGGTTTGCACTCCAATCGAAAAAACGCCGCGTTGGTCAATCGTTTAAGACGCCTCCCTTTCACGGAGGAATGACGAGTTCG
>CAZSUF010000321.1:1632-3811 GCA_964609875.1 uncultured Bifidobacterium sp. | reverse complement strand
GAATCTTAGGCCTTCTTCTTCATGAAGATTCTATATACAATTAAGCTTGCAACAGGTTGGTATACTAGATATGTTATCTATATTTAATCGCTTCAAAAAGCTATTTGTAAGGAGAAATTTTTTTGCATTCAGTCAAGGCTTGATTATGGAAACGACGCTGTGTGAGGGATTGCAGCGGACATCATCTGTCCTGAAAGGCGGATATGGGAGCGTAAAGCCCGACGCCACCTCTTGCTTCAAGTGTGGCGGCACACCCAAAAAAAATTATTTTAATTTACGAAGTATGGCAGAAGGCACCGCGGCTTCGTTGACTAAAAACGCCGTTGTTTTGTAATTGAAGAAGGCTTTTGAAACGTATAAATAACCCTTGTAATCGTTTTTGTCGCCCCAACTATTTTTCACCATATAATATTCTTTGCCGTTTTGGTCTTTGGCTAATCCTACGATATGCATGCCGTGATCGTCGGTGGTTGAATAATTGTCGAAGGCTTCTTCGCGATTTTCTGCTGTGATATTTCTTTCTGTTTGTGGACCATCGAATACTTTTTTCATTTCATCTGCATCCATGTCTTCGAATTCTTTTTCTGGCACAATGGCCACTCCATTTTTCCAACTAAAATATTTTTCGCTCACATCAGTTGCCCATGCTACACTATAACCATTTGCCAAGGCATTATCAACGATAGCAGTCATATCTGGAAATTGCACATTGTACACACTTTGTAAGCTCCAATTGTCCGGTACCATCAATAAAGTCGGCTCGTAATAAGGTGCATAAGTGAAGGAAGAAAATTCGATGTATTTATCTGGATTAATGCCTACCACCTCATTGGCGAAAGTCATGGGTGTATATTGCTTGCCTTTCCATGTAAATTGTTCTGGCGCTTTGCCGAGGTAAGCATCAAGCGCAGCAGTGAATGCAGGTAACCAATTTTTGGTCAACTTGCCATTTTTGTTTTCTATAATTCCTTTGAGCATGCCTTCTAAAGCTGCTTGCATTTCACCGAATTTGTTTTTGGTAGTTCCGTAATTTATGCCTGTATAAACTTCGTTGGGCACGGCACCGTATTTTTTATAAATCTGCACTACATCATGTAATTCTGCACCGTCGCCCCAGCCAATGATGCCATGCATACGCACATAATTTTTAGCTCTTTCGATATAGGCGCAACGAGCAGTGTAAATCTCAGAAATATCTACAAATTCTTTACCAGTTTGCATCATTTCACTTTCAAGAAAAGAGTTTCCTGAATAGCTCCAACAAGTACCTGAACTTCCTTGACTTTTTACAGGAGAATTTTCAATATTGATGACTGTGGTAAATTGAAACTTTTTGGCACTATCAGAAGCATTGCCTTTTAAGGAATTTACTAAATTGTCTTGAGCTTGAGATTGAAACATGAATCCAAGGCCTATGATGGTTAACGCTATTTTTTTCATGCGACGAATTTAATATACAAGCGTAGAATGAAAAAATAAAATGGATGAATGGTCGAAATTCATCTTATAAGTTCAAATCAATTCGTAGAGTCAGTGTGGGTTTACTCTACGATAAAGGTCTTCAACTCATCTTCGAAATAGTGGAGGGCGTTTTTGATCGGTAGAGGAAGTCCACCACCTAAGGCACAGAGTGAGCCAATTTCCATGGTTTCGAGTAAATCTGTTAATAGGGTTTTGTCAATTTTATAGTCCGAGCTAGTGGCTTTTTGAATGAGTTCTGCCCCGCGTGTAGAACCTAGTCTGCAAGGAAAGCATTTGCCACAACTCTCATGTGCGGTAAACTCAAATAAATGTTGGATATATTTTATTAGAGGAAAGTTAGTTGGAATACAAACTACTGATGCATGTCCAAGAAGAAATCCTTGTTGCTGAAAACTTTCGAAATCAATGGTTAGGGCATTTACTTTTGATAAAGGCACCAAGCCGCCCAATGGTCCGCCGATATGCATGGCCTTTACCTCTTTCTTGAAACCTTGACCGAGTTGTTCGATGACAGTTTGGAGAGGAGTACCCATATCGACTTCGTAAATGCCGGGTCGATTAAAAGCAGAATCAAGTGAAATGAGTTTAGTACCCGTTGATTTTCCTCGTCCGATAGAGGCAAATTTTTCTCCACCTTCTTGAATGATGTATGGAATGCAAGCAAAAGTTTCGACATTGCACACTAAAGTAGGTTTGT
>CAZSUF010000321.1:0-1622 GCA_964609875.1 uncultured Bifidobacterium sp. | reverse complement strand
AAAGTCCAGACTGTGCTGGGAATGGAGGTCGTACGCGAACTTCTGGACGTTGTCCTTCGATGGAGGAGAGTAGGGCTGTTTCTTCACCACATATATAAGCGCCTTGAGCTCTGATAACTTTAAATGAAAATGAAAAACCTGAGTTAAGAATATTTTCGCCTAACAATCCTGTTTGAACTAAGTAGGCAATTTCTGTATTAATTCTGCTAATACTTTCAGGGTATTCTCCTCTGATGTAAAGCACTCCATGCGATGCACCGGCGATGTAACCCGCAGTCATCATTCCTAGCAACACTTTTTGTGGTTGTGGTTCTAAAAGATACCTATCGCTGTATGCGCCAGGATCGCCTTCGTCAGCATTACAAACAATAAATTTTAAAGTACTTGGCGCATTTTTGCAAGCTTCTAATTTAAACGAAGTAGGAAATCCTGCGCCGCCTCGGCCCCTAAGTCCAGATGTTTTTAAATTATCAAAGGGGGATGAGATAGTTTGATTTAATACTTCTTTCCAAAGTTGATAAAATGTAGTAGAATCTGAGATTTTGTTGGTGAGTATATCATGCCCTAAAGCTGCCACATGATATTGATCCATTTTTTCTTGGCTTTCTAACTTGATTTGCTCAAAAGAGTCAATATCATTGCCAGAGTAATTAAATCCGTTATAGTGAAAGGCTTTATTTTCATGACATCTGCCCAAACAACACATTTCGCCAATTTCGTTTTTGTCAAAATGTTTTTCTAAAGTTGATGTAAGGTCTGGTTGAGTGCCTGCGCATAAACAAGCACTCCCATTGCATACATATACTTTTTTCCCTTTATTTTCTTCTCGTGTAAAGTCGTAAAAAGAAACGCTTCCTAAAACATTGGCTTTGCCTAATAAAAATTCTTCAGCTAGTTTATCTGTATCTGCGAGCGAAACGGTTCCTTCTGCTTTTGCTGCTTGGCCAATGGCTTCGAATAAATTACGATCTAAGCCTTTTCTGCCTGAAAGTTCACTGATATTAAATGACATAACTGATGATTGAATAACGAATGTAATATTTAAAATCGTTAGATAAAAATTCGAGATAAAAATAATAAGGAATTTATAGAGAGTCTTTTAAGAAGTCTTTATGTCATTTCACTGCCCATTTTATTTAGGGTTAAAATTTAATTGAGCAATTTGTTTTAAGAAGGATACATTAAATGCAATAAGGCTTGAGTAATTTAATTGACTTAAATTGAAACTTAGCAATGGATATTTTTCGTGAAATTGAGTGAGAATTTTTTTTATCTGTTCTTCGATTTGTAGTCTATGAAAATCTTGCGCTTTGTAGTAGTTGATATTAAATCCTAATTTTTCGTAGTAAACTTGATGATTGATTTGCATGTAGAGTCCAAAAAGAAGGCTACATGGTTTGGGTAAACTGTAAGTATATTGAGCAAAGGCAAAACCATATTCAAGCACGGCTAATGCAATCACGTCGTGTTTCTTTTCGATATACCATCTTGCATTTTCATAGGCTGCTAAAATACTGTCTGCCACAGCGCTATGAGGCTTGGGTGCCGAAATGGCATAGGTGGATTTAGCTCTGTAGAAACTTTTCATCACTTCTTCTTTGGGCCATTGAACTAATTTAAAA
>CAZSUF010000320.1:3319-3861 GCA_964609875.1 uncultured Bifidobacterium sp. | reverse complement strand
GATACCCATTTTGCCTACTGTGTAAGCAATAGCTCCAGCAACCCCAAACGGCGCTACATACATCACCAAGTTGGTAAACTTAAACATGGTTTCTGCTAAGCTCTCTGAAAATTCAAGCATGGGTCTGCGCATTCTTTCATTCAACATGGCTAAACCGATTCCGAACAAGATACTAAAAATCACCACCTGTAACACTTGTCCTTCAGCAATAGACTTAGCTATATTCTCTGGAAAAATATGTAACACCATATCTTGCCAAGTTTGTTTATCTACTTTAGGTAATTCTTGTATCATTCCATCAGGCATGGTAATACCTGACCCTGCTTTGGTAAAATTAATCGCAGCTAAACCAATGAATAAGGCCATAGTTGTAGCAGCATAAAAATACACGATCGACTTCCACGCAATACGTCCTACTTGCTTTAAATTAGAATGTCCAGCAATGCCGACTACTAAAGTGGCGAATATTAAAGGTGCTATAATTGATTTAATTAACTTCAAAAATATCTTACTCAGCACATCCAATTTGACAGCTACTTCGG
>CAZSUF010000320.1:0-3309 GCA_964609875.1 uncultured Bifidobacterium sp. | reverse complement strand
GCCAATTTCTGTGCCGATAAACATGGCCACGAAAATCCAAACAGGCAATTTCTTTTGCATGAATCCCAAGAGCACTAACAACCCAATCGTTAAAAATCTCGAAGCCATTAACACATTTGGATTAATAGACAACCATTTAAAACTTAGCATATGCATTACAACCACCAAGACTGTAATGGCCACTATAATCTGTTGATATATTTTCTTTTCCATAGTTTGTGTTTAGGGTAGTTTAAGGCAAATCGATTAAATTCAAAAAACAAGCTTTTATCGAACGATATTTAATTCATCGATCACCCATTTGGCCTCTCCAAATTTTTCAATAATAAATAAGGTATATCGAATATCAAGGGTAATATTTCTGCATAAATTCGGATCAAATAAAATATCACTCATAGTGCCTTCCCAAATTCTATCGAAATTAGTTCCAATTAATTCTCCTTCAGCATTTAAAACCGGACTTCCGGAATTACCACCTGTAGTATGATTTGACGCTAAAAAGGCTAAAGGCACCGTTGTTCGTCCTTCATGTTGTATCGTGTAATCTCCATAATCTTTTTTCTCGTACAAGTCTATCAGTTTCTTAGGCAAGGTAAATTCTTCTTTATGTGGATTATGTTTTCTGATTGCCCCATCTAAGGTGGTATAATAATTATACGTCATTCCATCTTGAGGATTCACGCCTTGCACTTTACCATAAGTCAAACGCATAGTTGAATTGGCATCAGGATAAAATGCTTTTCCTGCATTATACTCTTGTAAACCTTTTAAATAAGTTCCATAGAAACCATTTAATCGAAATGATACAGCACGTAAAGGAATCAAGGTCTTTTTTTGTACGCTATCAAAATAATGCCAAGTTTGATAAGCAGGATCTTGAAAGACTATACTTCTTATTTTGTTGACATCTTTTAAATTGATCAATGCATTAAATTTATCCAAAGAAGTCAACACAGATTCTTGATAGATATTATTCAAATGAGATTCTTGAATCCATTTTATTTCTTCGTATGTTTTGGCATACATCCCATACAAAGCCTTAGCTATTTTTTGATCTGTGGGCAAATCAATCGAGCTTAAAAATGATTTTAATTCTCTTGAATAGCGTTGCAAGCTATCTAAACTTTTCATGGTGTCGGCCGCTATTAAAAGTTGAGAAAACATCGCGCCTTTTTTAACCAACTCAGATGCCCAAATCGCCTCGTTGATATATTCATTTTGTTTTACCCAAGGAAGTTGTCTACGATAGCAAGCAGCTAAACTATCCAACACAAAACCATAATTCACTTTTCTTTCAGCATCCTGATTCACCCAAGACATAAATTCTTTTTCTTCAAGTTGTTTTTTATTGATGGCATTATTTAAAGTAAGTCCTAATAATTCGCCCTTCCATTTTTTGTAATAATTGGCAATACCTGCTTGTTTAGAAGCATATTGAATAAATGTTTTTTCACTCGAAGCCATAGCCTCATTCATGATAGATAATCTTTTATCACGTAAAGCAATTCTCGCCGGATCAAGCGTATTCATCACTTCTGCGACTCCATCTTGCGTCAAATATTCTGATGTTCTACCTGGAAATCCATACACCATGGTAAAATCATTTTCCGCTATGCCTTCGATATTGATGGTAAAAGAACGTCGTGGTTTGAAGGGCACATTCGTGGAAGCATAAGCTGCAGGTTTATTCTCTGCTGAAGCATAAATTCTAAACAAACCAAAATCGCCTGTATGTCTTGGCCAAGCCCAATTATCTGTATCACCACCAAATTTACCAATACCATTGGGCGGGAAGGCCACTAACCTCACATCTGTATATTTTTCACTTAGAATTAAATAATAAGTATTATCGTAAAAGTATGATTTCACTTGTGCATCATAGCCAGTAGAAGTTTTGGCTTCTTTTTCTATGCGCTCAATATTACTTGCTTGGATTCTAATTTTAGTAGAGTCAGCCATATTAGCCGTAATGCCTTGTTTAACTTGTTCAGTAACCTCGTCAAAACGAATCATAAAGGTTACACTCAATCCGGGACAAGGCAATTCTTCTTGTTGATTCTTAGCAAAAAATCCGTTCAACAAATAATTATGATCAACACTACTTAAACCTTGCACAGTACCATACCCACAATGATGATTGGTAAGTACCAAACCCTTTTCAGAAATCACTTCGCCTGTGCAGCCACCTCCAAAAATGACTACAGCATCTTTCAAACTTCCTTCATTAACATCATAAATATCCTTCACAGACATTTTCAAGCCCATACTCTTCATTTCCTTTTTGTTCATTTGATCTAACAAAAATGGAAGCCACATGCCTTCTTTGGCAAAAAGCGAACTTGTGTATAAAAATAAAATGCTCAGGAATAATTTTGACTTCATGTGATTATATTTGCTCAAATTGAAAGTTAAACACCCAGAGGAGCCTCTAGGGAATTCCAAAAATATCGAATACAAAGAGAATATCCAATGTTTATAGAACCAAATATCAGAAATGCAAAAAAAGGATGGATAGAAGTTGTGTGTGGTTCTATGTTTAGTGGAAAAACTGAAGAATTAATTCGACGATTAAAACGGGCACAAATTGCCAACCTTAAAATTGAAATTTTCAAACCTACGGTGGATACTCGTTACGACGAACATGATGTGGTTTCTCACAACGATAATCGTATTTTAAGTACCCCTGTAGAAAACTCACAACAAATTTTGCTACTCGCCCAAGATGTAGATGTAGTGGGTATTGATGAAGCTCAATTTTTCGACATGGAAATGCCCAATGTGGCAGAAATGCTAGCTAGCAGAGGCATACGCGTGATAGTTGCTGGCTTGGATATGGATTTTCTAGGCCGACCTTTTGGACCTATGGCCAATATTTTAGCCATGGCAGATTATATCACTAAGTTAAATGCCATTTGCGTGGTCTGTGGCGATAATGCAAAATATAGTTATCGAAAAACTGTCTCAGATGCTACGGTATTATTAGGCGAGAAAGATGTGTATGAGCCCAGATGTAGAACTTGTTATCATATCAAAGATTAATTTTTTTTTGTTTATCAGCTATTTACTCTACTGAACTGATAGGCGATGGCACCGTTCATCTGCAACACTATATTAGGCTTTTTCTTTAAAGGGATTGAGCTTGCTAAACAAGGAAGTATCTCTTTCAAAACCATACTCAAGAAATATTCAATAAAAAATGATTGAGAATGAGGCTTTGTTGCACCTTAGATGAGACTGCTTATTTCGACCAAAAAGAAGATGCAACAATGTATATTTACAATATGTTTGGCAATGTGGTAAAACAAATAT
>CAZSUF010000319.1:3584-3894 GCA_964609875.1 uncultured Bifidobacterium sp. | reverse complement strand
CCTTTTTTTAATCTATGTTTTAAGGCTCTTAGCAAAGAACGATATTCCCTCAGAATCATCTTCTTTTCTAATTCTTCGGCGGTAGGGATATTTTTTTCTATTTCAAGCATAACATAAGAGGCGAGGGGTAAAGTTACAGAATCAACCTGAAACCTTAAGCATTCAACTTCATAAACCTTTTATGAAAAGGGCGAAATCAAACAGCATTTCTTAAACTCTACTTAGGGTCTGCTGATTATCTCATAGGCGCTTCAAGTGCAAGGAAGTGGCAATGGGATAGTACTGATGTACATCCCTTTGACACTGACGA
>CAZSUF010000319.1:0-3574 GCA_964609875.1 uncultured Bifidobacterium sp. | reverse complement strand
GAAATTTTTGATGTTGATGCAAAAATATTCGGCACACAAATCTAATAAACTTGCATAAAGATGTCTTGCAAGTAAGTTAAGAGTAAGATTCATCCTTGTTTTCAACGTTAATCAGCAGACCCTACTTATCTTTAGGCCAATGAAATTATTTTTAGTCCCCACCCCCATAGGCAATTTAGAAGATATTACACTCAGGGCCATTCGTATACTTAAAGAAGCAGATTTGATTTTAGCCGAAGACACGCGCACCTCTGGGGTTTTGTTGAAGCATTATGATATTCAAACCCCTATGAAATCATATCATCAACATAATGAGCATGGTATGTTAACTTATTTTGTGGAAGAAATGCAAAGTGGTAAAACAATTGCCTTGATTACAGATGCCGGTACACCTGCTATTTCTGATCCAGGATTTTTGTTGGTACGGGCTTGTTTGCAATCTAAAATTCCGGTAGAATGTTTGCCTGGTGCTACAGCCTTTGTACCTGCTTTGGTAGATAGTGGATTTCCCATCAATCGATTTGTGTTTGAAGGGTTTTTGCCGCCTAAGAAAGGCAGAATGACCATGCTAAACAAATTGAAAGAAGAAGAAAGAAGTATCGTTTTTTATGAAAGCCCTCATCGCTTGGTAAAAACTTTAAAAGAATTGCAAACTTATTTTGGGGAGACAAGACAAGTTTGTGTGTGTCGCGAGTTATCTAAAAAATTTGAAGAACATCAAATAGGCACTTTAGTGGAAGTGGCCAATTATTATGAAGCCAAGCCCCCTAAAGGAGAAATCGTAGTAGTACTTCAAGGCTTTGAAGGCAAGCCAACAAAAAAATCGGTGAAAGAAATCGAGGATTGATTTTTGGGCGTTCGGGCGCGCTATGGCTGCAATCTCTTGGCCAAAGCCCCAAGAGGATTTTCGCGACTATCGCTAACGCAGTTCGCAGAAAAGTTGAGCAGGCATTGCTTGAATATAATTTTTAATAGTTGCTAGTAAAAAACTTAGCATCCTATCAACGATTTCCTTCATCCTACTTATCTTGTAATACAGATAAACGATACCAATTTCTTAGTCCCACAAACGCCAAACACAAAAAGATGACATACTCCCAAGCAGTAAATAAAATATGCTTCATGGTATACACATAAATACAAAGTATATTGACCAGAATCCACAATATCCAACTCTCTAATAGACGTTAGGCCATCATGGTCATCGCAAAAAAACACATGACTGCAATGGCACTATCTAACCAAGGATAGGCAGCAGGTTCGGTAAACAATGAAGGCAAGAGCAGATGAATATTTTTCATCAATAGTCCCATGGCCACACTTAATATAATAATACTTACACTCGACATTATTCTTTGTTTATGACTAAGTACATGTATCGGTTGATCTTCTCGCATTTCATTACGCCAAGTATACCAACCGTAGATCGTCATGCCTAAATAATAAAATTGCAAAAACATATCTGAGTACAATTGTACCTGATAAAACAAAGCCACAAAAAATAGAATATTGACGATACCTGTATACCATGTAAGCATATGTTGTTTAGCTGCAAACCACACCGAAAGCAATCCGAATAAAGTACCTAAAAATTCGGCATAGCTTAATTTGTAACCTTTGAGTACAATAAAAATATGATCGATATCAAAAATGTTCCACACAGGTTAAGTGATGTTTAAGTTATTGGGCGTGTCTTCTTCCCTCAAATAAATTCGGGCACTAAATGTACAACATAGTTCGGGAAGAAGACCAGGCTCTTCGCTACAATCCATGCCTCGTTTTGAGGAACGAGGCATGGGATTTTCGCTACGATCCTTCACGCGTTTGAAGCATCTAAAATTTTCTGTGAACTGTATTGCGGCAACGATAGAAATGAAAGCGTGTTAGTTGGGGAATGATGAACTTTTCATATTTCTTGCTGTTCTTCAGCGGACGCTGCGAATAAAACGGAACAAGCGGACGCTTGCACCATGAAAGTTAGATGACTGTATTGCGGCAACGATAGAACGGAAAGCCCGCATTCCGAGAGGCTTCACGAAATTGTATACGAATACGCTCGCCAAAGCCGATTCGGAAGAGGACTTGCAGAGATAGCGTGTGTGCCGCCCAAATGAATTTTACTTTTAGCGTAAATGCTTAAGCTACAATCTCGACCAATTCAACTTCAAAAGTGAGGTCTTTGCCTGCTAAAGGATGATTGCCATCAAGTACCACAGTGTTTTCTTTCAATTCGATAATCACTACAGGCAATCCGTTGCCTTCTTGATCCATCATATGAAGTTGCATGCCTACTTCTGGTGTACCTAAATCTTCGGGGATTTGGCTTTTATCAAATTCAAATACCATTTGCTCATACATTGGGCCATAGCCTTCCATGAAAGGGATGAGAATAGTTTTGGTTTCACCTGCCGACATCCCTAAAACGCCATGATCGAAACCATGAATGACCATGCCTTCACCCACTTTAAATTCAAGTGGCGGTCTGCCTTCTGAACTATCGAAAAGAGAACCATCTTCGGTAAGTGTTCCTTTGTAGTGTACTTTAATTGTATCACCATGTTTTGCTTGTGCCATAATGCTTGAATTAGATTTCGGCAAAAGTATTATTTTCCCTTAAATAAAAAAATCCCAATTCTTTATCAAGCATTTTCTTCTAAGGACATATAATGATGCTGAATTCTATCAAAAATTTCTTCAATCTGTTCGAGTTCCTTTGCATGTACAAGTTCGAGTCTGAAATCTTTGATATGTGATAAGCCTTTTAAATAGTTACTATAGTGAGGCCTCATTTCTAAAATACCTAATACGGGGCCTTTCCATTCGAGCGAACGAAGTAAATGTTTACGACAAACTTTGATTCTTTCTTCAATATTTGGTTTGGGTAAATGCTGTCCTGTTTGAAAAAAATGCTTGATTTCATTAAAGATCCAAGGATATCCAATGGCTGCTCTGCCTATCATCATGCCATCTAACCCATATCTATTTTTATATTCGAGTGCTTTTTCTGGGCTATCGATATCTCCATTTCCAAAAATGGGAATATGAATACGCGGATTATTTTTGATTTTTGCAATTAAGGACCAATCTGCTTCACCTTTATACATTTGGGCTCGAGTTCTGCCATGCACTGTTAAAGCTTGTATGCCTACATCTTGTAATCTTTCTGCTACTTCAGGTACATTTTTAGTGCTATCGTCCCAGCCCAAGCGTGTTTTCACCGTTACCGGAATATTTACTGCTTTCACTATTTCTGCAGTAATAGCCACCATTTTAGGAATGTCACGCAGAAGCGCAGCACCGGAATATTGACAGATTTTACCACCGCTTTGGTGAGAGAAACCATTTTAGGCATATCTTTTAAAATGCCTGCACCAGCACCTTTGCATACCACTTTTTTTACGGGGCAACCAAAATTAATATCGCATAAATCTGGACCTGTAGTTTCTACAATTTTAGCAGACAAGCACATGGCCTCTTCATCGCCGCCAAAAATCTGAATGCCTATGGGCCTTTCATAGTCGAAAATATCAAGTTTTTGCCGGCTTTTCATGGCATCGCGAATTAAACCTTCGCT
>CAZSUF010000318.1:0-3986 GCA_964609875.1 uncultured Bifidobacterium sp. | reverse complement strand
GACCAAGAAGTTCAGCCAGAAGGAATTAATGGAGATGCATATAAAGAATTAGTTGATTATTTCAGCAACAGTTATTATGTAGTGCCTTTTGCCTACGACTGGAGACATACTGTATTTAATGCAGCGGATGAATTAAAAATTCAACTCGATAATATCATCAAGGCTGGAGCGAAAAATGTTTCCTTCATCGTGCATTCGATGGGCGGATTAGTCATTCGAGCTTTCATCATCAAATATCCTGCGCTTTGGAAGACTATACAAGATAAAGGGAATTGTCGAATAGTCATGTTAGGTACACCGAATGAAGGCTCCTACGATGTACCTTATTTGTTAACTGGTCATGGCAAAACTATCAGAAATGTAGCGATGTTAGATTTAGCACATAGCATGAAATCGCTTTTACAACAGTTTATAGAATACCCAGGCTTGCTTCAATTATTGCCAGTGAAAGTAGCTGATGATTTCAGAGATTTGACTTTATGGAATCAAATGAACCAAGTTTCAGAGGATTTATGTCCAGTTCCATTAGATGCTAATTTGAAGGCATTCAAAGAAATGCATGAAAAATTTGCTCAATTTAAATGGGATCCAAACATCATCAAATATGTAGCTGGTAAGGGTGATGAAACACCACACAAAATGGTCATTGATAAAGAAAATGGAGATATCAATTTTTATTCAACCCCTTATGGTGACGGTACAGTCACATGGGATTCGATACCCATTGAATTAAAAAGTAAAAGTGCTGTGTATTATGTAAATGCTTCTCATGGTAATATGGCCAATCACGAAGCTGCTTTTCCATTTTATAAAGAACTACTTGAAAAAGGACATACCAAAGAACTCACTCAAGTACCTGCTTTACTTCGTGGAGAAGCACCATCTTCCTTGATGCGAGATATTGAGGTAGTGATTATGCCATCAGAAGCAGAGTTATCGAAAAACATTCTTCAAATAAAATCTAAAAAGAAAAAAATAAAAACCCAGCAAGTCAAGGTATCGATTATTCACGGAGATATGGGGCATGCTAAATACCCAGTACTTGTTGGTCACTTCGAAGGTGATGCCATAGTAAATGCAGAACAAGTATTAAATAAAAAATTAAATAATTATTTTGCTGAAAGATTTGACACCAATAATTATCCTGGTGCGATTGGCACACATGAAATAGTTTTAGCGCCTTCTACTAAGCCAAGTGGAGGCATCGTTATTGGGTTAGGTAGTTTTGGTTCTTTAAATGAAAACAATTTATCGCAATCAATTAAACAGGCCTTATTAACTTATATCTTAAAAAGTAAAGAAAGCCAGGCTGCAGATTTTACTTCCAAAAGTGGTAAAGGCTTAGGCGTTTCATGCCTGTTGATAGGTAGTGGTTATGGTGCCTTAACCATTTACAGTTCTATGAAAGCCATTTTGAAAGCTGTGATGGAAGCCAATGATTTCTTTAAAAATAAAACTCAACATGATTATAGTTTAATCGACGAATTAGAAATCATAGAATTATATCAATACAAAGCTGTACAAGCAAGCAGAATGTTGAATCATATTCTCAGTGAAGGTGATCGATTTGACAATATGATATTTTCACCGTCAACCATTAAGCGTGTATCAGGAAGAAAGAATGAAATCCCCAATGAAATGCAAAACGATTGGTGGCATAGACTTAAAGTTTGTGAAGATGAAAAAGAAACACAAAAAGGTCGTACACGCATTATTAAATTTAGTTCCTTAACAGATAAAGCAAGAAACGAAGAAGAATTATTAGCCACGAATATTTCTATCATTGACGAGCTAGTTAAAAAAGCCGCAGCCGTCAATAATATGAACCCTAAATTATGCCAAACGCTTTATGAATTGCTTGTTCCGAATACGTTTAAAAGTTATGGTTCAGACCTACGAAATGTGGTCATGATTTTAGATAAAGAAACAGCCAGATATCCTTGGGAAATGATGCAAGATGCCCACGGGGTTAATAAAGATCCTTTTGTGACTCGAGCAGGATTTGTGCGTCAACTAAGTACAACCACTTATAGACTCAATGCAAAAATGGCTGATTCTCGCACGGCCTTAGTTATTGGCAATCCTGAATTACATAATATATACCCTGATTTACCGGGTGCTGCCATCGAAGCGCAAAGTGTGGCAGATTTACTGTCCCCTATCTATGATACATTAACCCTCATTCAAAGCGAAGGTTTTGACATCATCGAAAAATTGTACTCGAGCCAATACAAAATTGTGCATATTGCCGCACATGGTATTGTGAATGAACCTAAGACTGGACAAACTGGTGTGGTACTTGGTGAAAATCTCATTTTGACTCCATCGGATTTTAAACAAATGCGTTTTATTCCTGAACTAGTTTTCATCAATTGCTGTTCATTAGGAACCATCAAAAAAGAAGACGAAGAATTACTACAACGCAAATATGAAGTAGCTGCAGGAATAGGAACCCAACTCATTGAAATGGGTGTGCGTGCTGTTATTGTGGCGGGTTGGGAAGTAGATGATTTAGCAGCTAAATGCTTTTCCGAAACCTTTTATCGAGAAGTTCTTAAAGGGCAAGATTATGGTCGTGCCATTTTAATTGCAAGAGAAAATACTTTTAGACTTTTCCCTACTAAAAACACTTGGGGTGCATACCAATGTTATGGTGACCCATTCTATAAATTACGCGATATCAATAATGCTTCTTCTTCCTATAAATTTACATTTTATGATCCAATTGAAGCAGAACATGCACTTGAAAATTTATTAAATAAATTAGAAGTAAATACACAAAATACTTCATTAGAAAAAAATATCAAAGAACTAGAAGCTATCATAGAAGCTATACAAAAATATCCAGACTGGATGTCTGAAGCTTCCATCATCGAAAAAATAGCGAATATTTATTTAGAAGCCAATCAAAAAGAATTGGCAGTGAAATATTACAAACAATTATTTAATTTAGAAAATGCTACTTATTCTGTTCGATCGATTGAACAATATGCGAATATCAATATTAAGGTAGCTGTGAAGGAATTTAATGCCATGCTTAAATCAGCAGCAGAAATCGACAAAGATAAAATTGCTAAGCAAAGAGAAACCACCATTCAGACGATTACGGAAATGATAGGTATTCTTAATAACCTCAATGCCAATGCAACTTCAGAAAGATACTGTATGCTAGGCAGTGCTTATAAACGCATGGCCGAAGTTTCACTCAATCAAGATGTGGTAGTATGTTTATTGGATTCAGCCAATGCCTATTTCGAAGCTCATAAACTCTACTTAAAAAATAGAAACAGGACTTACTACTACCCTTTCTACAATTTCTTAATTACTAAATCACTCATAGAAGGTTTACTCAATGCTAAACAAAAAAATAGTTATAAAGACATGCTTGCCGTCATTGACAATGAAGAAGAACTCATTGAAGATGGCATTCAACATGCTTTAGAAACTGATGCTATCAAACCGAATTTCTGGAACAAAACAGCAAAAAGTTTAGCCCTATTTTATACCATACTCATTACACCTGATAAAAAAGGCTTGAATACGATTTCTGATCAAATAGTAGAAGACCATAAAAATGCATGGACTGTCGAAGGCTCTGCAAATAAAGTCATTGCGATTGACGAGCATGTTCAGTTCGTACTCGATTTTCTGTCTCACCATAAAATTAAAATTAGCAAGCACATCGAATTTTTAGACCTTAAAATTGATATACTTCAAAATTTAAAGAAAAGACTCGATGAATGATCACTTGTTCATTTAACTGCTTCTTTTTTTGCCCCCAATGATCATTTGTCTAACCGCAAGTTTCGTTTTGGGGACCCTGAACCCTTCGGGCTTGAACTAATATCCGAAAAAAGTAAATTGTTCAAGAACGAAATGCTGATGTTTAATCGGCGACGCCGAACATTATATTCTCTGACGATAGTCAGCCTCTCGAACGCCTCATGCGGCAAAAAATATTTCTCAAGTCATCATTCATGTGAGAT
>CAZSUF010000317.1:1690-3993 GCA_964609875.1 uncultured Bifidobacterium sp. | reverse complement strand
CATCATCGGCAAAAATAGCTACAGTGCCAATACGGTTGCGCAAGTGTTGTTGCCCAACTGATCCAAACGCACTACTAATAGCCGCATTGGCAGGCTTATCAAAATAAGTGTGTGTAATTTCTGCACGGTAGGTAGTATTAATATAAGAAAGCCAATTTTGTCGGTTAGCAGCAAGTGCTTTTAAGCCACCACCTACTTTTATTTTTCCAACTTCTACATTTCTACCTTGTTCGTCATAGTAGGTATAACTAGCTCGGTCTTCATCTTTTTGTTTGGCATTTTGGCTCAGTACAATACGGCCTAAATCGTCGTAGAAAAATTCACTTTCACCTGCATCGGGTGTTTTTTGCCATACGACTCCATTAAGACTATTGTGGTTGTAGGTAGTAGTCATAATATGTGCAGGCAATATGGGGGTATTGTTGTTGGCTAAGCGTGCAGCATATACAATTGGTAATTGAACATTGTCCAAAGGCTTTACACCAGCAGGAGGCACTGTGCGTACCAAGTTGCCGCTTTGGTCGTAATAGTATAAAGTATAATGGTATTCAGCATCGGTATAATCCATAGTAAAGCTTTCTAGTGCTTTCATGCAATGGGTATAATAGCCATTTAACATGCTATGGAAAACACTATCGCGATATTGCTCATATTTTATATGCGCTTGTTGGGTTGCTATGTCTTTTAAAATACTGTCGCAAGGTATTTGTGGCAACTCAGGCATTGGCAAAGGTGGATTGCACAAGGCATTGCAACCACATACATTGGCAGGTATATAGCGTGAGGTGTCTCGGGTATTTGGTGGTTGCGAGATAGGATTAAAACGTAAAGTAGAACCACAACGTAGAGAGATATTGTCTAAAGAAAAATCTTTGCGTCCACTATTATCGGTTTTTCTAAAAAGAATATTTGCTGTAGATGCATTACCGCTATTCCAATTAAAAACGCGGTGCTGTACATGTTGTAACTGAGCTACAGATGGCGAAATAATCCCAAGCGATTGTCCATTTATCAAAACTTCAAACGTCATAGTGCCTTGTCCTTCTGTTGACCATAATCCATAATCAAATAACAGTCTATACCCAGTATTTGGACTTACTGAAACTGTCTTAGATATAATATCTGTTTGTCCGTACAAATTAGATACAAATGCATTTGTTGGCAAGGTAGTTTCAGCTGGCACACCAATATTTACACGGTTACTGATCATGTACTTATTTTGACCTACCGAATTTGTTGTGGCTAGAGTTAATGGTGTAGTATATCCTCCTGGTGTTTCAAAATCTAATGTAAATTGACCTACGCAACCTGAATGGATAGAGCTATCACAAATGCGAGTCCAAAATTTTCTGTTTGTGGGCAATATACCAGCTGGTACTTGACCTTGCTGATTAACCTTAGAAACTTCGGTAACTATATAACATGTGCCGTTAAATTGAGCTATATCACCTAGCTTGTAAACTTGTGAAGCACTAAATACTTGATCGCATGTACATGTTGGATCAGGTGCCTTAGGCCCTTTCTGTTCACCTGTGCAATAAAAGAAATCGCAGGTGCTCGTGATGTTGAGAGTAGTTTTATAGGCGCCATCTACAATAAGATGCAATTTGGCATGTTTGTAGTCAGCTATTTCTAAACAAGTTGGGAAAAAAGTCGCTTTTGCAAAATCGATGGTCGTATCGGCTTGGAACTGTAAGGAACAATGAGCATTGCTGATACTAAAGGAATTATTAGCAGCAGCAGAAATTGTGATATTCGTATTATCGTTGTTACTACCCGTAAATCGAGTACGTAGGCTGTCTTTCAGATTGTCTATTTTCATAGCCTCTACCGTTTTGCCAGTAGTGATCCATCCTTTGTCTTGTATGGCAAACAACATGAGTTTGAATGCGTCTAACTCAGGACACGTGGGGCATATGGCTTCATTATTGCCTTCAGCACCCTGTTGGAAATGAGCTGCCAATTCTTGCGGTGACATATCATACAGGGATTCATTCAAATTTCTTGTATTTGGGAAAGCAATATCGTTTACAGTTGGGAAACGCACTTCTGCATCATAATATAATAAATTAGTCAATTCACATGGGTTAGGAAAAATTCTTATTTCGCAATGTCTTCCTGGCTTATTGCATCCTATGTTTTTATTACAACATCCTTGTGTTTGTGCGTATTGCTCTCTTGCTTTTTGAACATACTCTTGCTTTAAAATGTAATACAAGGATTTAAACGTTCGCCATTCTTCATCATCATTAACCTATCACCCATAATTCCTGTACAACTATTAATGTCTGTACCTGAAGGGC
>CAZSUF010000317.1:0-1584 GCA_964609875.1 uncultured Bifidobacterium sp. | reverse complement strand
ATTATTAGAAAAATTACTAGTTAAGCCTGCTTGTTCTGCTTGGTAGTAGGTATTCGCATTCATGAATTTAGTATCAAATTCATTTGAAGCTTGCATATGGGTTAAATCACAAAATTTTAAGTAACAATACTCAGGGTGCAAGGGTAGTAATTTTTCGCTTAAATCATCGGGCCAATTATGAATGAGAGTTCTTAACAATTGAGGATCATTTACCATAGAGGCTAAAGAAGCTGGCGCTGACATTCCTGGCAATAATACTCTAACGGTATTTACTTCTGCAGAAAGCAAATTTTTATGATCTGAACTAATTTTAAAAATGGAAATTGATGAAAAGTTAGGATCAAAGTTTCCATTTGCATCCTGATATACTCCATACTGCCCACCTGGCGATAAATCATTCAGCATCATAGTGCGTGCAATATCACAGAGGTTTGTAATATTGGGATTGCACCAAAGGCTATCGCAAATTTTTTGAGCTCTTGTTATTTCTGCAATGGGCTGGTCTAAACTGCTTTCTGCCTCACAACTTTCACAAGCTGTTTTGCATCTGTTAGTATCGCGTTTCTCCCAAGCCTCTTCATAAAAATCATCAAATGTTTTTAGGCAACTATTAGTTGGATCATTAATAATATTAGAGGCATAGGTAGTTGCCGCCGTACCATTAACAGTTAGTTTTTTAGAAATGGTATAACTCCCTACTTTTTTTAAAATAACATTAGAGTCTATATTTAAACTTGCATAGGCATCATTACAAATTGAATTCAAATTTTCTAAAGAACCAACTGTTAATACTTTTGAGTATTCAACAATACCACATTGATCATTTGTTATTTTTATTTCTAAATCGTAAATACAGTCCAAGCAATAGGATTTATTAGAACAAGTAAGCGCTTGAAAAGTTTTAGGGTTCAATGCGTAATTAATATGGTAGTTAGTATTTTCACTTACCATTAAAAAACTTTGCGCATTGGTAATAGTGTGATTTTCCACATCAATTACATCAGAACCATTTAGCAAATTGATGGTAATAGGCAATGCTTGATAACTTTCTAAAGGGTCTACATTTTTGGGCACTTCACCTGCTAAAGCAGTAGCAATAGTTTTTCCATCTAAATCTACATAACTCACTGCGGCTTGTCCATTTGCATCTATCACTAAATTTTTTTGATAGTGTTCAGCATAGCCCACATTGGTACCAAATAGTTTATCCAATTTTTCTTGTTCGGGCTTGCCGTAAAAGAACTTGGTATCATGGTTGTCATCATTAGTGTTAGTGGTTTTGCCAGGTTGGAAAATTTCGCCGACACCTCCTTGCCTCACAACGCGTTGTGTTTGATCAGGCATATAAATTACACGAGAAAAAGGATAGCCTTTTGCTTCCGGAATATAGGCATTGAACTCTTTTTGACTGGGATTTTCCTTTGAATAGTAATTTCCTGCTCCTAGATTATTGCTTTGTTTTAAAGGATTGATAGCAAATGGTTCGCAACCCATTCCTTTAAAATCAAAATCAAGATACGAATAGGGTTTGCCATTCATATTTTGATTAAAGTTTGAATAATATTTTATAGCTGGATTGTCGAC
>CAZSUF010000316.1:0-4026 GCA_964609875.1 uncultured Bifidobacterium sp. | reverse complement strand
TGCATCAAGCGTCGATTTGTAATTGCCGAATGGCACAAAAAAAGAAGCCAAAATCGGTGATATCGTTCAAAATGGTGTGGACATCATAGCGCGTTACTAAAGCCCCAACCTATGTTATTTAGCGGACAATGCAGCTTTACTGATCATGAAGTAAAATCTAAGCTTTCGAAGAAAAAAAACTTAGCTCAATGTATTTTGCGCTTGCTGCATCATTATACTGGCAAACAAGCTCTTGTTCAATATACTTTTGTATCTGATGCTTTTTTGTATGATATGAATCTGCATCATTTGCAACATGACGATTATACAGATATTATCACATTTGATTTATCAGAGAAGTCTAGTGATATGCTCACAATAGATATCTATATTAGCACAGAACGTGTACTGGAAAATGCCAAACTTCATCAAGTAAGTTATGCCACTGAACTGCTTCGAGTAATTTTTCATGGAGCTCTTCATATTGCAGGTTTTGGCGATAAAACCCCTAAAGCAAAATTGAAGATGCGTGCAGAAGAAGATAAATGGATAGGGGTATTTGAACAAGAATACAAGTAGTCTCTCATGATGCCCTCGTATTTTCATAAGTTGATAAATTGAGAATGCTAGAAGTTGTTTGCAGATGTGTTCAATGACCTATTTGTTTATTTCAAACTTTCCATAGAATAGTAGCTTACAATAAAAATAAGGGTAGATTTAATTTTATTCAGGTGATAATTCTTACTTTAGAACCTTCTAAAAAGAGACATTCATTTTTAAGCTTAACACGTGTAAGCATAAATGAATTTTATATCCCTGAATAGAGTTGAATCAATTAGATAAGGAACATACAATGAGTTTAAAAAATAATTATGTAGCCATCATGGCTGGTGGAATTGGAAGTCGGTTTTGGCCCGAAAGTCGAAATGATTATCCCAAACAATTTTTAGATATTTTAGGCACAGGCAAATCCCTCATTCAATGGACTTATGAAAGATTCAAGCATATTTGTCCCAAGGAGAATATTTTTATCATTACCAACGAAAGTTATATTCCTGTATTGAAAGAGCAATTACCAGAATTGCAAGACAATAATATTCTAAGTGAACCTTCACGAAAGAATACGGCCCCTTGTGCAGCCTATATTGCTCATAAATTGATGGCACTCAATCCAGATGCCAACATTATTATGAGTCCAGCCGATCATCTTATTTTTGATGAAAGAAAATTCGAGAGAGATATTATTCATTCATTAGATTTTGTAAGTAAACATAAAGTATTGGTCACCTTAGGCATCAAACCCACAAGGCCAGATACCGGCTATGGGTATATTCAATACGAAACAGGAAGTTTTATTGAAGAGTTTTATGAAGTAAGAACTTTTACCGAAAAACCTTCTCACGAACTGGCCGAAACTTTTGTACGTAGTGGTGACTTCCTTTGGAATGCAGGTATTTTTGTATGGAATGTAAAAACTATTCTAGAAGAATTAGGCAAATATTTACCTGAAATTACGGATGTCTTTTCACAAGTCACAGACTATAATAAAGAAAATGAACATGCAGCTATTGAGAGCGTATATTCTCAATGCACAAATATTTCTATTGATTATGGGATTATGGAGAAATCTAAAATCGTATATGTGAAGCCTTCTTATTTTGGATGGTGCGATTTAGGAACTTGGAATAGTGCCTATGAAAATTCTGAAAAAGATTATTTGGGCAATGCCGTGATGGGAAAAAATGTAATGATCATTGATGCTTCTCAATGCATGGTAAAAGCAGACGATGATAAATTAGTGGTGTTACAAGGCCTTGAAAATTTTATCGTCATCGACACGAAAGATGTATTATTAATTTGCGAAAGAAATCGCGAACAACAAATTAAAGATTATGTAGCAGAAGTTCGCAGAAATAAAGGCGATAAATACTTGTAATTCTTCATCCACTCAACTAAAATTGTTTTAAACATGAAATTCTTCTTAAGCTGTTTTTTGTTTGTCTTCATGGCACAAACATTATTTGCTCAAACTGATTCCATCTCTCCCAAAGAGCAAGAGCGCATCATGGATTCAATCAATAATTCATTTACCTATCAAGAAGGTGAAATCAGTTTAAGTGATAAAACCATTCTGTTAAAGGTTCCGTCAGACTATAAATTTTTAGACGCCAAGCAAAGCCGAGTCGTACTTGAAGATTTATGGGGCAATTTAAAAGATGAAACCGTATTGGGCATGTTGTTCCCAAAAGAAAATGGGCCTTTGCTCGACAAGAGTTGGGCCTTTGTGCTTAGTTATGATGAAATGGGTTTTGTTAAAGATGATGATGCCAAGGATATGAATTATGACGACCTACTAAAAGAGCTTAAAGAAGATAATCAAGCTGCAAACGAAGAAAGAAAAAAGCAAAGCTTACCAGAAATTACCATGCTGGGTTGGGCAGAAAAACCTTTCTATGAAATGACAAAAAAACTTTGCACTGGGCTAGAGAATTTTCTACAGGTACAGAACCCAATACACTTAATTACGATTTGCGCATCTTAGGCCGCAAAGGAGTTTTGTCGATGAATGCAGTAGCCACCATGGACGAATTAGAAACAGTGAAAAGTCAAATTGGCCTCATCAGAAATAGTGCGCAATTTACCGAAGGCAATAATTATAGCAGCTTCAATTCGAGTACAGATAAAATTGCTGCTTACACCATCGGTGGATTAGTAGCAGGAAAATTATTAGCTAAAGTTGGCTTGTTTGCTTTACTACTCAAAAATATTAAATTAGTGGGCATTGCCATCGTAGGCTTATTTGCCGGTGTTAGAAAGTGGTGGCAAAGAAGACAAGGCTCGGTATATAAAAATTAAGTTGCAACTTATTGATATGTTCACATCAAAACTTCCATCTATAGGCACCAATATTTTTTCGGTCATGAGTGCCTTAGCAAAAGAGTATCAGGCCATCAACCTTGCACAAGGATTTCCTGATTTTCCGATTTCTGCTACCTTAATTTCTTATGTAGAACAAGCCATGAAGGCTGGGCATAATCAATATGCGCCTATGCCCGGACTGATCGAATTAAGAAATATGCTGGCACAAAAAATACATTCATGTTATCAAACTTCTGTAGATCCAGAAACTGAGATTACAATTACCCCTGGTGGAACCTATGCTATTTACACTGCCTTTAGTACTATATTACAAGCAGGCGACGAAGCCATTGTGCTCGAACCTGCTTATGATAGTTACATTCCCAATATCGAAGTACATGGCGCTAAAGCTGTTTGTGTGCCATTAAAATTTCCAGACTATGCCATCGATTGGGATGCAGTAAAATCAGCTATTACAACAAAAACCAAAGCCATCATCATCAATACGCCACATAATCCCACAGGTTATGTTTGGACTCAACAAGATATGCAGACTTTAGATGAAATTACTCGTAACACAAACATCTGTATTTTAAGTGATGAGGTGTATGAACATATTACCATGGATGGCGTACAACATCAATCTGTGTTATCTTATCCTTCTTTATTTGCTCGGAGCTTTGTGATATTTTCTTTCGGAAAAGTATTTCATACTACAGGTTGGAAGATGGGTTATTGTGTTGCGCCTCCTGCCTTCACGAAGGAATTTAGAAAGTATCATCAGTTTCTGAGTTTTTCTGTAAACACGCCTGCACAAGTAGCCTTAGCTGAATTTCTTCAACACGAAAATGAGTATCTGCAGCTACCTTTATTTTTTGAAGAGAAAAGAAATTTATTTTTAAGCCTCATGCAGGATTTGCCCTTTACGATTCATAAACCTACTCAGGGCAGTTATTTTCAATTGGCTGGGTATGAAAAAATCAATCAAATGCCAGACAAAGAATTTGCCATTTGGTTGACTAAAGAATATGGAGTAGCCACCATTCCAGTAAGTGCATTTAATCATGATGGCAAAGATGATAAATTGATTCGTTTCTGTTTTGCGAAGAAAGAAGAAACGTTGATAGAGGCTACAAATAAATTAAGAAAACTCATTCAATAAAATTTGGCGGGCTCTCGTTGTGTTGG
>CAZSUF010000315.1:0-4039 GCA_964609875.1 uncultured Bifidobacterium sp. | reverse complement strand
ATCAATCAAATCAATTGCTTGTATTGTCATGTGGGTGCCGAAAAGGGAAGACATTCTTTAGTGCCTTCAGCCAATGTATGTATGAATTGCCACAAACAAATCAATGAATACACAGGTGCTGATACTCATCCTTTAGTAGATTTAGAAGGAAATAAGGTTGACGGTACTAAAGAGATTCAAAAGTTATATCAATATGCAGGATATGATCCAATTAAAAAGGATTATAAGCGTAATGCAAAAGGCGAAATCTTATCAACCCCTATTCCTTGGGTAAAAATTCATAATCTGCCTGATCATGTTTACTTCAATCACTCCTTACATGTGGTTTCAGGTAAATTAGCTTGTCAGCGTTGTCATGGCGGCATTAAGAAATGGATGAAGTGTATCAGTTCGCTGATTTAAGTATGGGATGGTGTGTAAACTGCCATCGTAATACCAATGTTCAATTTGCAGACAATAATTACTATTCAATTTTCCAAAAATATCATGATGAAATCAAATCTGGCAAACGCCAAGATGTCAAAGTGAGTGAAATTGGTGGATTGGAGTGTCAACGTTGTCATTATTAATAAAATTAAATTCATTCGACATATAACTCGAATATCGAACCCCGAAATCATATGAGTAAAAAGCAATATTGGCAGGGATTAGAAGAATTAAATCCGACTCAGCAATTCAAGGAAGATCAATCCAAAGAGTTTCGTGAGGAATTGCCATTTGGTGAATTTGATCAGCTTGCGGATGCGAATACTTCTCGTCGCGACTTTTTAAAGTATCTTGGATTTAGTACAGTAGCTGCTACCATCGCCGCGAGTTGTGAAATGCCTGTGCGCAATGCGATTCCTTATGCCATCAAACCAGAAAATGTAACACCAGGTGTTCCTTTGCTTTATGCATCAACTTATGTTGATGGGGGAGAGGCCGTGCCGGTATTGGTAAGAACTCGTGAAGGAAGACCCATTAAAATTGAAGGAAATTCGGATAGTAAATTAACACAAGGCTCAACTACAGCTCGTGTACAAGGTTCCGTATTGAATTTGTATGATGCCGCACGTTTGAAATTTCCAACTATTGATGGGAAAGAAAATACTTGGGAGGCTGTAGATAAAATGGTAACTGATGGATTAAATGGCTTAGGCGGACAACCTTTATATCTAGTTACTTCAACAATGAATAGTGAATCTACGGCTTCTGCTGTAGCTCAATTTATACAAAAATATCCATCTACAAAACACATCATGTATGATGCTGTTTCATATAGTGGTATGTTAGATGCCAATATGCGTTCTTTCGGAAAAAGAGCTATTCCTGCATATCGTTTTGATAATGCTAAAGTAATAGTAAGTATTGGTGCTGATTTCTTAGGTACATGGATTTCTCCTGAAATTTATGCTAAACAATACGGTAAAACACGTAAGATAAGTGCTAAGAATCCTACAATGAGTAAGCACTACCAGGTAGAAGGCATGATGAGTTTGACTGGAGGAAGTGCTGATGAAAGATTTACATGTAAACCTTCTCAATATGGGGCTGTTGCAGCTGCTATCTTAGGTGGTTTGAGCGGTGCAAGTGCTAATTTGAATGCAAGCTTAAATGCTGCTGTGAAAAAAATTGTGACTGATTTAAATGCCAATAAAGGCGCTGCTGTAGTAGTTTGTGGTAGCAATGATGCGAATGTACAGACTTTGGTGAATGCCATAAACAACGCCATCGGAGCATTTGGTAGTACAATTACTTTTAGTCATACGAATTTAAGCAAACAAGGAAATGATACTGAAATGAATGCCTTCGCTGAAGCCATGAAAAATGGTCAAGTAGGGGGTGTTATGTTTTATGATTGTAACCCTGTTTATGATAATGTGAATGGAAAAGCAATAGCGGATGGACTTTCAAAAGTACGTTTATCAGTTTCGTTCAACGAGCGTAATGATGAAACTACTTCAAAATGTAAAATTGCTGCACCTTCTCATCATTGGTTAGAAAGTTGGGGTGATGCTTCATCGCATACAGGATTTACATCCTTGATGCAACCTACGATTTCTCCATTATTTAAAACAAGAGCTTTTCAAGAATCTTTGTTGAAGTGGGCTGGAAATCCGATAACTCATTTTGATTTTGTAAGAAATTATTGGATTGGAAAATTAGGAAGTCAAGCTGCATTTGATGCTACCATTCAAAGTGGGATCATCGAGCCAGAAGCAATGTCTATGTCTGGGGAAGCTTTCCTTGGCAATGTAGCAGATGCCATGGCTAAAGTGGCTGCAATCAAATCGAGTGCAGATGGCAAGGCCGAATTAGTATTATACGAAAAAGTAGGGATAGGCCGAGGTGGTGCATGGAGTAATAATCCTTGGTTGCAAGAAATGCCTGATCCTATAACTAAATGTACTTGGGACAATTATGTAATTATGTCGCCAAATCGTGCAAAAGCGATGGGGGCAGAGTTGACAGAATTGAATGAAGTACAAAGAGCTAAAAAGGTATTTTCAATTAAATCTGGCAATCAGGAAATTAAATTACCTGTATTGGTTGTGCCTGGGGTTCATGATGATGTAGTAGCCGTAGCTATCGGGTATGGTCGTGAAAAATCAGTAGGTATGGCCGCAGCTGGAACAGGTGTAAATGCCTATCCTTTAGTAACAAAGGATGCTGATGGGAATGCAAATTTTTATGCCTATTCGGTTGAACTTGCAAATACCAATGCAACATACGATTTAGCTATAACGCAAACTCATCATAGTTATCAGAACGATCGTCCGATTATTCATGAATTTACTTTGGCGGAATTCCAAAAAAATCCAGCTGAATTATATGAAGAACGTAAAGCAGAATTCGGACATTATACTTCACCTAATGGCGTAGTTCATCATGGTGGAGAAGCACATGCGGCTTCTGAAGATAAGCATGCTACAGAACATGGTCATGCAGCTGTTGAAGAAAAAACAAAAGCTGAAGCTGATTGGGAAGAAGCTTATAGAGAAAATGGAACCTTGTATCCTAATTTTGAATCTTTAGGGATGAAATGGGGTATGAGTATTGATTTGAATAGTTGTGTAGGTTGTGGTTCTTGCACCATAGCTTGTCAAGCAGAGAATAATGTTTCTGTAGTTGGTAAGGCACAAGTTTTATTGGTTCATGATATGCATTGGATTCGTATCGATAGATATTTTGCGGGTGATCCAAGCAAACCTGATTCAATACAGACTTTGTTCCAACCCATGATCTGCCAACATTGTGATAATGCACCTTGTGAAAATGTTTGTCCTGTAAATGCAACAAATCATAGTAGTGAGGGAATGAATCAAATGGCTTATAACCGTTGTATTGGTACACGTTATTGTGCAAATAACTGTCCATACAAGGTAAGAAGATTTAATTGGAGAGATTGGAATGAGGCAGATTGTTTCGAAGATAATGTATTTACAGATGGACGTCGTGATGATATGAATAACGACATTACACGTATGGTCTTAAATCCTGATGTGACAGTTCGTAGTCGTGGTGTAATGGAAAAATGTAGTTTCTGTGTTCAACGTCTTCAATCTGCAAAAGCTACGGCTAAAAAGCAAGGTCGTACAATGAAAGATGGAGAAGCAAAAGTGGCTTGCCAACAAGCATGTCCAACTGATGCTATTGTGTTTGGAAATGTGAACGACAAAGAGAGTCAAATCTTTAAATTGAGATATGAAGAGCAGAAAGAGCGTGTATTCCATGTATTGGAAGACATTCACACTTTGCCTAATGTAAATTATTTATCAAAAATTAGAAATGCAAATGAGTTGATGAGCGCCAATCCTGAAGAAAAGGGACATGGAGCAGAAGCAGCTCATGCGTAAACATAAAAAATTTCTTTCACCTAGTCATATAGGTGTTAAAAAACAAATGAAGATATGCATTTAAAGTACGAATCGGTTATTAGGGAAGCCTTAGTAGATGGCCAAAAAGATTATCATCAGGTAACTGAAGAAATTTGTGCACCTATTGAGAATGCACCTACCCAGTTATGGAAAATAGGTTTTTGGATTTCACTATCCTTGCT
>CAZSUF010000314.1:0-4042 GCA_964609875.1 uncultured Bifidobacterium sp. | reverse complement strand
TATACAACTGAAATAAATCATTTTCTCCAGCGCCAATTACTTGGATATTTTTGGTAAAAGGATTGGGATAAATTTGTACTTGAGTTTGATTTACATCATTCACCCCTACTCCACTTTTACAAAAATTTGTACTCCCAAGTAATGTATTCATTTCATTACATAGGTATTGATAATTCGTCAAATCTATGGATGATAAATTTGCATTTAATAGATTAGTATTTTCAAGGGGATCTAGGGTTAAGTTATAAAATTCTTCTGCACCATAATCAAACCTTATTAGCTTATAGTCTTTATTTCGCATAGCTTTCCCATCTGCACTGTCTGTTGTGTTTTTGAATATTTCTGTAAATGACCAAGTCCGTATGCTATCATTCATATTTTTTAAAATTGGCATTAGACTTTTGCTGTCTACCGGCTTGTTTACAGGAATTTGTGACGACCAATTTACAAAACCAAAATTCTCAAGAATGGTTGCAAATATATCAGTTGTATTGACTAAAGCATGACTCACTCTACCTTTATTGACAACAGAAGGACCGGATATAATCATCGGCACATGCACTCCGTATTGATAGATAGTCCCTTTAGCTTTATCTGTATTACTTATTTGAGCAGTTTGGATAGCGTTACCATTATCACCTATGAAAATAATATCAGTACTATCTAATTTATTTATTTGTTGCAAACTATCCATAAAACGTCCAATTTCCGTGTCCAAAGCTTGCAATGAAGCTTTAAAATAATTCTTTGGATTTTGATTAATATCATTTGTTGTCCCACTTAATGTATAACTATGTAAATTATTAGGCGGTAAATGAAAAGGCGAATGAGGTGCGTTGAAAGCTAACCAAAGAAAAAATGGGTTGGTTTGATTTTGCGCTTTTAACCAGCTCACTGCATTATCTACGTTTTCTGAGGTCGCATAATTAGTGCATGTGCTCAACACACCATTTGTATACTTTTGCCAATTGGTATAATTAGTTAGAGCACCTGTAAAAACACCTTCATACCAATCATACCCCAAAGCTTGTGGACTCATTAAATTAATTGCAGGATTAGGCAATTTCAAATGCCACTTACCGATATTGGCTTTTGCAATATTTGAATTATGAATCTTTAATAATTTAGGGATTGACATTTCAGCAGTATCAATTTGACCTGATCCACCACCGCCTCCCACAATACCGCCAACTCCAGTTCTAAAACTATAACGACCAGTCAAAATAGTTGTTCTTGTACTTGAACAAACAGGATTGCTCATTAGATTCTTAAAACGAACGCCATTAGCTAAGAGTTTTCTGATGTTTGGCACATCTACAGTATCAACAGCATCTTCATAAAACCCAAAATAATCTGTGCCTAAATCATCAGCTATGATCAAAATTACATTTCGTTGAGCTTGCATGTTTAATGCCATGAGGCAAGCTATGATGATGGCACCTAAATTTCTTTTCATTATTTTCTTTTTCTATAATAAATTTTACAACCGAAAGATTCTGTTTCGGACATAGTTACTTTTTTATTCGCCAACAATTCTTCTAAAGCTTGAGCAAGATATGGTTTAGCTTTTTCAGGATGTTCTCCATTATCATCAATCGAACCTTTATACTTAATTGTCCAATAATTATTTTCTTTCCATATCACAAATGCCGTGGGAGTATGTTGTGCTCCAAAAGACTGTCCGATTAACTGATTTCCATCTAACAAATAAGGAAAATTGAATTTATCATTCTTAGCTTTTTGTTTCATCAAGTCAAAAGTTTCATCTTCATACACCAAGGAGTCCATAGAATTAATGGCCAATAAGGTCACATTTAATTTTTCATAATTAGCATGTAAATCATTTAACCTCTTTGAATATAATTTGGCAAATGGACAATGATTACAAGTAAATATAATCATAAATCCTCGGGCCTTTTTATAATCTGTTGTTGAAACCATCTTACCATTTACATTTTTCAATGAAAAATCAAAAATTCTCTTACTGGTGCTTGCTTTAAAGCTAGTTATAAAATAAAACGTTACAACGAAGAAGAAGATCAGTACAAATTTAAAATTATTCATTGCATTTATTTGGTTGACTAACTTATTTATTCTCCTGATCCTTTAAATGTAGGAAATGAAAATTCAGGATCGAATAAGAAGGTTTTATCTGTCAAGGTAAGTAAAAAAGAAATTAAATCGACTTTTTCATTAGCCGATAAAATAATCGGCTTTTGTAAATGAATAGACAAGGTGGGACTAGACTGTATTCCTGTGGTATAATGATTTATGACTTGCATGAGCTTTTTAAATCTTCCATCATGCATATAAGGATAGGTAAATTCAAGGTTTCTTAGGGTTGGCACTTTAAATTTCAAAGAATCAATTGGATTATGCGTAACCTTCATTCTGCCTTCATCTTTCAAACTAGCATCCAAAGGCAATCCATTATTTTCAAATGAAAAATTACTAAACAAAGGCTCACGGTGACATGAAGCGCAATGAGATTTAAACAGCGCGTATCCATTTTTTTCCTGACTTGTAAATACGACTTGCTTACGAATCATGCTATCATATCGGGCATTTTGACTTACAAGAGTAAGCATAAACTGAGAAATGGCTTTGAGTAAATGCTCTCCTGTAATGACACTATCCCCAAACGCTTTTAGAAAAAAATCAGGGTATTTTTTCGTATGCTGAAGTTTCATGACTACATGTTCAATTTTCTCACCCATTTCATCAGGATGAGTTATTGGAAACAATGATTGCATATCCAAATGATTCACAGCGCCGTCCCACATAAAAATAGGTTGCCATGCTAAATTCATTAAAGCTGGTGCATTTCGTGTACCGATTTTATCCTCAATTCCATGACTTAATGCATGATCTACATGAGCGAATGCATTATATTGTGAATGACAACTCGCACATGAAATTAGATTATTTACAGACAACTGTGGATCATAAAACAAGGCTCTTCCTAGCTGAATTTTATTTTCATTCAATGGATTCTTAGTAAAGTTATACAAGGGCTTAGGCCATCCTTGAGGAATAGGCAATTTTTTAGTCTCTTTCACTTCAAAAGCAAGAAGTAAAATAGAAACGAAACTAGCAAAAAGGATACTCTTCTTCATTCTGACATCAAGCTAAATAGAGATGAAAATTTTCTAGAAAGATCTGCGGCTTCTTTTCCAGGTGACATAATATGATGTTGTTTAGTTAAATCTATCTGTTTAAAAAATTGATCTATATGCAATACAATGTTTATTCGCCCCTCATGTTTCTTATCTAAGATGATTTGCTGAGCACTTAAAAAAGGAGAGTTATAGCCACCCAAATGAAATTCAAATTCTTTCTTTTTATCTCCCGACAAACTACACACACCTTCTAATTTTAGATTGATATATCCACTTTGCCAAGCCCAATACATGCCTTTGGTAGGATCTAAATCGCCCCCTAATGCCCCGGAAACATTGGTTATACTATCAATCCCCAATATGAATTTAATTTTATTGTATGCCAAAGTATTATTTCTCTTTATTAAAATATACTGACTTTTCTTATCTTCAAGATCAACCAAATGAAAACTTCCTTCTTCCTTTTCTACGCTTACATTATCTTGTAAATATTCAATTTCTGAAATATAAAACTTTAATGTTTTTATATTTAATTTCTCTCCATTAGTCAAAGAATATATACTATCTAATTTCAAGGGAGAATCATTCATGTAAGCTTCAAAGCTTATCAAATTTAGCGATTGAGACTTACTTGTAAAAAAAAATGATAGCCCCAAGAAAATTAATACCCATTGTCTCATCTCATCATATTTAATTGAATCAACTGCAAGCTAGTGAATTTTAAGGTCTTTCTCTTGGAGGTCTAGGCGGATTTAAGAAGGTAGCTAACTCTTTGGTTAATTCTTTAAAATAAACCAACTGATCAGGTTTGCACAATTCCTTTACTTTCTGAAAATGGGAATAGTGTACCTGCTCCATATGAGTTTGCTCTTTACTTACTTCTTCTATCAATGAATCTTTAAGTTCACCGACATTTTCTTGCA
>CAZSUF010000313.1:0-4090 GCA_964609875.1 uncultured Bifidobacterium sp. | reverse complement strand
CGAATCGGGAGAGGACTTGCAGTGATAGCGTGTGTGCCGCCCAATGAAATAAAATACGAGAAGAACTAAATATTAATTAAAGTAATTTTATTTACTAAATCTGCGCTGTATGGTTTGGTAACCTTGATATAATTATCTGTATAACCTTCCATCATGCCTGATTTGTTTTCATGTTCAAATAATACAGGTCGTGATTGTCCATGATGAAGTTCTGTAAAATAATTCATCTTTTTTTCCGAAAGATTTCTGAGTATGGCGTTGCGTTCTTTTCTGATAGCTTGCGGCACCGCATTTTCCATGCTTATGGCCAAGGTGTTTTCACGCTCAGAATAAGTGAATACATGCAAATATGAAATGTCGAGCTGATGTAAGAAATCGTAGGTGCTTTGAAAGAGTTCATCTGTTTCTCCAGGAAATCCTACAATCACATCAACGCCTATGCAACAATGCGGCATTGTTTTTTTGATCAAGTCTACCTTTTGTTCATAAAGTTCTTTGCGGTAGCGGCGACGCATCTTGCCTAAAATTTCGTTGTTTCCACTTTGTAAAGGGATATGAAAATGGGGCATGAAATGCTTAGATGAAGCTACGAATTCAATAATTTCATCTGAAAGTAGATTCGGTTCGATAGATGAAATTCTGTAACGTGGAATAGAGCCGTCTTTTTCTAAGGCTTGTATGAGTTCAAAGAAATTTTCTTCTTTTTTTGATTGACCACTTAAGCCTTTCCCAAAGTCGCCAAGATTAACACCTGTAAGGACGACTTCTTGCACTTGATTGGCCGCTAATTCTTGAATATTGCCTAACACGCCTTGAATTGAATCGCTACGACTTTTTCCTCGTGCTAAAGGAATGGTGCAAAACGAACAAGTATAATCGCAGCCATCTTGTACTTTTAAAAAAGTTCTGGTACGATCGCTTAATGAAAATGAGGTATGAAAATTTTCGACTTCATCAATATCACAACTACATATTTGGGCTTGGCCATTTTTTTTAAATGTAGCAAGATGTTGAGGAATATTGAATTTTTCTGAAGCGCCTATCACTAAATCTACGCCTTCAATGTTTGAAATCTGTGTGGGTTTTAGTTGGGCAAAACAGCCCGTAATCACCACGGTGGAATTTGGGTTCTGTTTTTTTACTTTGCGTATGAGTTGCTTGCATTCTTTGTCGGCATTTTCTGTTACCGAGCAAGTGTTGATTACATACACATCAGCTTCCTGCTGAAACTCTTTTTTTTCGTAACCCTCTTGGTCAAATTGTCGAGAAAGGGTAGAGGTTTCGGAGAAATTAAGTTTACAACCTAATGTATGAAATGCTATGGAAGGCTTTTTGTCCAAGGTGGGCAAAATTAAGCGTTTACTTTCAAAATACCATCAGGTGAGGCAATTTAGAAAAAAGACATAGAGTAGCCTTATAATAATTGGGCTTGCCAAAGTGTACGATGCCAACGGATATCAAAGGATAAACCTGTCATAGCCATCCAATGGTTTTGATAAAAACGTCGACCGTTATTAGGTATGTTTCGATCAAGTTTGTATTCGTTTCTAAAATAATTGACACCTAATCTCCATTGCAATACATCGTTTAATTTAAAAGAGCCATAAGCTTCTGACATCACACTTCCGTAACTTTCAGTCCATGGAATATGAATATTAAAGGCATAAGGTTCTGACTTGTATTTTGTACCTGGAGGTATTGGGTCGGTTTCGTAGGAACGGAAATAGGCATCTTTTGAATCGCCGAAATTGATGCCGCCGATATCGGTGTTGAAATGAACATCTACACCTCTTTTGATATGAATTTTTATTGCGATATAAGCATTGATGGTATTGGTTTGCACTTCAGGCATATATAAGGTGTCTGCACCCCCAATATTTAATCTAGTTAAGGCTTGGCTTGAAGTTGTATAAGAACGCTTTTCTGTATTAAATACATTTGCACGCATACCAGCGCCTATGCTGAACCATTGTTTTTTACGACCCACTCCATGTAAATAATGAATATTGGCACCAACGCTCCAATGCGGGTTGCCATAATAGCCCATATTTCCAATGATAGCTGCTTCTGCAGTTCTTTTTTTGAGCTTTTTTCTCATGTTTTGGGCGTCTGCTGATACCATGAAACACAAGCCCAAGGCGATCAATATTAATCTCTTAATCATTATCTTACTTTTCTAAAACTTAAAAATAAGCTTACATGAATAGAATTGCAACTATTTTTTAATTTAATGATAAGAAATTAGCAGATTAAAGCACAGGAAGCAGAATTCTTACTTTTGTGCCAGCTGCTTTTCCGTCTTTGTCATATAAATCCACAAATTCTATGGGCTCTTGAATTTTGTTTCTCGATAATCTTCTGAGTCGCTCGGTTGTTATGCTGATGCCTTTAGATTTATGCAATTTAAATTGACTTTTCATAGAACTACTTTTTTCTCGCCCTATGCCATTGTCTATTACTTCACATAAAATTCGATCAACCTCGTCGGGGTTGTCAATATAATTTATTTGAAGTACTGCTTCTTCTCCATCTTCTTTGTTTAAAAGCCCATGCCAAATCGCATTTTCAATAAAGGGTTGAATGGCCATAGAAGGGATGTTTAACCCAACATCAAGAATTTCAGGATCAACATGGATGGAATATCGAAATCGATTTGAAAATCTCATTAACTCCAAATCTAAATAGAGTTTCAACATATCCACTTCTTCTTCTAAGGCTATTTTACTTTGTTGAGAGGCGTCTAAAATTTTACGCATGAGTGTGGCAAAATTGGCCAGATAATCACTTGCAAGCTGTGGTTCATTTTTGATGATATAATTCCTGATTGAATTCAATGAATTAAAAAGAAAGTGCGGATTCATTTGAGATCGAAGCGACTTGACTTCAAGTTCAGCGACTTGTTGTTTATAAGCCGATATTTTGTTTTGCTCTTCTAATTCAAGACTTTTTTTATTATTCTTAAATACTCTGATGACTAAAAAGATAGATAAGAAAGCTAAAAACAAGGCAATTAAAGAGGCAATCAGTAGCCAGTTTTTTTCGATAAGTTGTCTATCTTGTTTTTTCTTGAGTTGCCTTAATTGATCATTTTCTTTTTCTTTAAGATTTGTTTCATATTTGGTTTCAAGAAAAGCAATATGAGCTAGATTTTTTTCACTGAGTACTGAATCACTAATAGACTTATTTTTTTTCAAATAAAAAATAGCTGAGTCGGGGCGATTAATTTTTTCAAAAGTTTCAAAGATGGCTTTATATATCACTGATAGTTCATTTTTGTTGCCGAGATTGATGGCAAATTCTTTGGCATGATGTAGATATTTTAAGGAACTGTCAAATTGATTTAATTGATTAAATGCGTTGGCGTATGCCTTGTAGGTATAAATTCTGTATAAAGTTTCTCCATTATTGATAGATATGGAATCAGCAATATGTAAGTAATTAAATGCTTTAGGTATGTTGTTGTTGACAATATAATAGTTAGCCATATCTACCGATAGCTCTGTAAAAGGATTAGGGTTGTCGGCTTTTCGCGCAAATTCAAATCCTTTGGTCCAATAGTTTAAAGCTTTTGGGTAATTTTTTTTCTTAAAAAATAAATTTCCAATATTCTCCAAATTAATAGCCTGACCGCGCATTTCACGAATACTATTATTGAGTACTAAGGCTTTTTCGAAATAGGTTAGTGCCTTGTCATGATCATTGAGGTCCGTATAGTTTTCGCCAATATTGTTGTAGGATATACTTAAGCCTCGAGTAAACTTTATTTTTTCGGCAATGTCAATTGCTTTTAAATAAAAATCCGCACTATTCTGAAAATTTCCTTCTATCCCTTCTAAAATGGCATAATTAATATTGGCTACACATTCAGCCTTTTTGAATCCGATTTCCTTTGCTAATTGCTCCGTTTCCTTCGCGTAAGACCATGATTTACGCGAGTCAATTTCAGAAAAACGATAGGATAAGCGATGCGTATTCATCACCCGTTGAGTATCCTTTGCTGGATTCTCTTTCAGCCAATTGATTAAACTATCTACATAACGATTTTGAGACTTTCCAAGAAAAGTAGAAAACAGTATGAAAAGGCATATGA
>CAZSUF010000312.1:3020-4145 GCA_964609875.1 uncultured Bifidobacterium sp. | reverse complement strand
TTCTGAGGATATTGCGCGCAGAGTGCTTTGTTTGCCTTTGTATCACGGATTAGATAAACAAGATGTTGAAAGAATTTCTTCTTTAATTAATCAATTGCTTTAGATGAAGTTGGCCATCATGCAGCCTTATTTTTTTCCTTACATCGGATACTTCCAATTGATGAATGCCGTGGATGAATTTGTAGTTTACGATAATATTGAATTCTCCAAAAAAGGATGGATACATAGAAATAGAATCTTAGTGAATAGCACCGACTCCTTCTTCACCCTGCCGCTTAAAAACGATTCAGATTTTTTACATGTCGACCAAAGATTTCTGTCTGATGATTGGCCACGAGAAAAATTAAAAATGCTTAATCGAATTAAAGAAGCATATCGCAAAGCGCCCTATTTTAAGCAGGTTTTTCCTTTGCTTGAAACTTGTTTTATGTACCCTGAAACAAATTTGTTTCAGTTTATTTTTCATTCTTTGCAAAGCATAAAAAACTACCTAAATATTCAAACGCCCCTAATCATCTCTTCTTCCATCCCTATAAATCATTGTTTAAAATCCGTTGATAAAGTGATCGAACTTTGTATGGCAAGAAAGGCATGCATCTATATCAATCCTATTGGTGGACAAACATTATATCACAAAACAGATTTTGAAGCACATGAAATTCAATTGAAATTTCTACAAACTAATTCCTTCCACTATACTCAATTCAACAACGAATTTGTGCCTTTTCTTTCTATCCTTGATGTGATGATGTTTAATTCAACTGAAACAATTCAAGAACTTTTAAGTACACAGTTCACTTTATTAGATTAAAATTTGGGCGGCAGGCAGGCTATCCGTTCCAAGTCCTCTCCCGAATCGGCTATGATCTATTTATCAGTATTCAAGTTTCGTAAAGCCTCTCGGGATGCGGGCTTTCCACTACTATCCTTGCCGCAAGTACTTTTTCCGAATTATTCGTATTCAAATAGAATAGCTTCTATCTTTTTGAATATAAAATGGATTTATTACCTCAATCATTTCATGATATTAATATATAGAAAGACTTGTTCTATTATCAATTTAGTAATGACTATATTTTACATCGATTTGGTATAAGAATTCAATCTATCATCAGAATCACTATA
>CAZSUF010000312.1:0-3010 GCA_964609875.1 uncultured Bifidobacterium sp. | reverse complement strand
TAGCTCTAGTCAAATTGAGTATCTACTTTCTTTTTTGATTGTAATCAATGCATTAATTATTTATGTCTATTCAGCATTACAATTCAATCTATCAACAGAATCACTATATTTGTTCTATTCATCAAGTATATTATAAAAAGATTAAGTCAATATGTTTACCTGGGAAAAATTAGGTCGAATTTTTATTCCTCAAGAAATAAAAGGTTTGCCTTGGCTCAATGAATTTGCCCAAGCACCTTCCGTGTTGATTTTTGATGATTTCATTCGTGTATACTTTTCTTGTCGCCCTGGACCAGATGAATTCGGTCAATATGTGAGTTATACGGCTTTTGTAGACCTCGATCGTACGAACTTATTCAACATAAAACAATTTGCCAAAGAACCTATTTTGCCTTTAGGAGACAAAGGCACTTTTGACGAGTTTGGTATTTATCCCACTTCTGTAATTCGCGATGAACAAGACATCATAGCCTATTATGGTGGTTGGACACGTTGCGAATCAGTGCCATTTAACGTGGCCATTGGTGTAGCCAAAAGCAAAGACAATGGCGTCAGTTTTTCAAAGTTAGGTAATGGCCCCGTGTTATCTTATAGTCCCGATGAACCCTTTATTTTAAGTGGACCAAAAATCAGAAAATTCAAAGACACATGGTATTTGTTTTATATCGCTGGAAAAAAATGGCTGCCTAATGAAGGTAAACCCGAACCTGTGTACACCATTCGTATGGCCACTTCTTCTGATGGCATTCATTGGATAAAAGAAAATAGAGATTTGATTGAAACTAGATTAGAAGAAAACGAAGCGCAGGCTAGTCCGGATGTATTTTATTATAACAACCAATACCACATGTTTTTTTGTTATCGATATAGTCTTGGATTTAGAAGCAAAGAAAAAGGTTATCGGATTGGATATGCCTATTCGGACGATTTATTGCATTGGACTAGAGATGATGCCCAAGTTGGGATTGATGTATCTGATGAAGGCTGGGATTCCGAAATGGTGAGCTACCCTCATGTGTTTGAATTAGACAATGAAGTTTACATGTTTTACTTAGGCAATCAAGTTGGGCGATATGGTTTTGGATTAGCTAAATTAATTTCCTTTAAAAAGTAGGTCATGATGAAATGGAATAAAATAGGAAAAATTTTCGATCCACGAGATCATGCCCTTCCTAATGGCTGTAAAGAATTTGCGCAATCACCTCAAACAGTTGTATTTGAAAATTTTGTTCGCATTTATTTTTCTACCAGACAAAAAGATGAACACAGTGGAAAATTTTTAAGTCACATTGCGTTTATTGAGATGGATTTGGAACTAAAAAATATACTCCGTATCTCAGATCATTCGCCTATAGAATTAGGTAATCTAGGTACTTTCGACGAGCATGGCATTTTCCCAATTCATTTAGTCAAAGAGGAAAATAGAATCTTGGCTTATACATGTGGTTGGAGTCGACGAGTTTCTGTCTCTGTAGAAACTTCTACTGGTTTAGCCATCAGTTACGACGATGGATTAACCTTTTCCAAAGTTGGAGAAGGCCCTATTTTTACAACATCTTTACATGAGCCCTTTTTAGTGGGGGATTCATTTGTTCGTCGATATGATGGACTGTATCACATGTGGTATATTTTCGGCGAAAGATGGATAGACAATCAAATTGATCCTTCGCCAGCTCGAGTATATAAAATAGCCCATGCCACTTCTACCGATGGGATGAATTGGGAAAGAGATAGCAAACAAATTATTGCCGACAAATTAAATGTGGATGAATGTCAAGCTTTGCCAACAGTCATTTGGTTCAACAACAGATACCATATGTATTTCTGTTACCGCGAAGCCATTGGTTTTAGAACGGATAAAAACAAAGGATACAGATTGGGTTATGCCTACTCTGATGATATAGAAAATTGGATTCGAGCTGATGAAGAGTCAGGCATAGATACTACAGAATCCAGCTGGGATTCAGACATGATGTGTTATCCGCACATATTTCAAGTGAAGGAAAAAATTTATTTATTATACAATGGAAATGAATTTGGGCGTTATGGTTTTGGATTAGCCGAATTAGATCAAGACAATTATTTTCAACATCATGATAGAGTATAAAATCGATACGGCGAACTTAGACGAAATCATGCAGCACCTGAAGGCTTGTGATGAACACTTTACAACGCCTTTGTCATCTCGAGTTGACATAGAAGAATATGCACATAAGATGTTACAGTATGCGACCAAGTTCGAAGCTTGGCATCAAGACAAATTAGTAGGTTTAATAGCGGCTTATAAGAATGAAGAATTCAAAACTGCCTTTATAACCAATGTAAGTGTATTACCAACTTATATGGGACAAGGCCTATCTTCTAGTCTATTAAGAAATTGTATTCATTACTTTGAATCGAAACAATTTGCCTCGATTGAATTAGAAGTCAATAAAGAAAATAGCAAGGCTATGGGATTATACGCAAAGTTTAATTTTAAAGCGATCAAAGAAAATGAAGACGCTTATTTTATGAAGTTCACGTTTGAACAATAAAAAGATTCTTTATCTTGCAAACACTTTAATATTCATTATTCAACAATCTATTGATGTCAACAACACGTGATTATAATCAAGAATTAAAAGATACCGCAGATCATAAATATGCCTATGGCTTTGATTTTGATGTGATGCATCCTTTTATGCTCAAATCATTTATTCCTTTTTTTAGGCAAGGAAATTTACTCGAACTAGGAAGTTTCAAGGGCGATTTTACTAAGCGATTCCTACCCCATTTTGATGACATCACTTGTGTGGAGGCATCGGATGAGGCCATACAATTAGCCAAGCAAGATTTACCTGATCATATCAATTTTATACATGGTTTGTTTGAAGAAGTTACATTACCCAACAAATATGACAATATTGTGCTGACCCATGTTTTAGAGCACCTCGATGACCCTGTGGCAGTACTTAAGCGAATTCATGACGAATGGTTGTCTGAACATGGAAGATTCTTTTTAGTTTGTCCA
>CAZSUF010000311.1:2994-4154 GCA_964609875.1 uncultured Bifidobacterium sp. | reverse complement strand
TCTTATTACGAATGTAGGTTGCCGATTCGGGAGAGGAGTATGAGCGATAGCCTGTATGCCACCCCAAAAAATACTACAATTAAAGATGGCTAGCTAGAAGATCTTATCCTTTCAGGCATTTGATAGAAAAATATAAACGATTATTCTGACTCTTTTACAAAGGTCAAGCTTTCATGATGTCCTTCCTTAGTCTCAAGCAATAATTGATACATGCCATTTGGTAATTGACTAATGTCAATGGAGTTGTTATTTACTGAGGGCTTTAATAATAGCTGACCTTTAAGATTAAAAATGCTCGCTCGACTTGGTACAAAATGCTCGCTCGTTTTGATATGTACAATCTTATTTGCTGGACTAGGATATAATGTACAGTGAGTTACCTTGTTTTTTTGCCAATCATTTACTGACAATGGATTTTGATTTATACAAGCAATACGATTCGCATAAGAGGTAGTAGGACTTCCCCAAACAAGATTTTGAGTAAAGTTTCCTGCAAATAATATTTGATTATTAAAGAGTAGTGAAGTGTTTGCTTGCTTGTTCAAATTTACGCCTACCAATAAAGAAGGATTACTAGTTACATATTTGAATCTAGCATGATGATAAGATGAATACATTAAATCATTATATTGGAAATTACCAAATAAATGCATGGCTGGTCCGTCTGCCAATAAAGATTTAATAGAAGATTTTTGTGTGCTATCTGGATGTCCTATTTTAAATATAGTAAGCCATTCAGTTGCTGTCAATTTTGCAAGCGCACAAGGATCTGAGTAGCTAATTCCGTCACAGCCAACGTATAATTCATTTTGAAAAATTTCAAAACAATTCACAGGTTTCATAATACCCATATGTGACATATTGACAAAGCCATTTGGATTATAGATGGCAATATTTAGACGTAAGGCTCCAGTGGGTAATTCAAAATCGCCGCCAATATATAATTCATTATTAAATTCTTTAAAACATCGAACCTCATTTCCATACAATCCTGTATTGGCTTCAATCCAAGTAGTTCCATTCCATTTCGACATTAAGTCATTTGTTGATTTAGAGGCTAGCAATAATTCATTATTATACTTAGTGATAGCATTTACAGGATTCGTTAATTGACCCATGGCACTGTATGGTTGACTACTAGAAAGTAAGTCGTACTTAAC
>CAZSUF010000311.1:0-2984 GCA_964609875.1 uncultured Bifidobacterium sp. | reverse complement strand
TAACGATGTTCGGGGCAATAATTCCATTGGCGTTTGAAAAAGAGCCTCCTATGTAAATATTAGTTCCGTCTACATATAATGCGCGTACTTCTCCATTTACACCATTCAACATAGGTGCAATCTCATAATCGGTTCCGTTGAAATTAACAAGCGCGATGTTGTTGCAAGTATTGTTACTTTTTAATTCTTTTGTGAAGTTTCCTCCAATAATTGCCGTGTTTGCATTGATTTTTGCCATACACAACACTTCGCCATCAATACCCTCACTTACTTTAGACATGGCTTCGCTACTTGGATAGGCAGGTTGTATCCATGCCAGTTCATCTGTGGTAAAACCTTGTTCATTAGCCCAATCAAGCAAACTTGGGTGCTTAATTTCTTTGACATAAGCAAATCGTTGGGATTGGCTAATTTCTTGAGCCATGTTTTCAAATCCGCTTTGTTGCATTAAATAACCTACTGCACAATGGACACCTTTTCTGTCGATAAATACTGGATTTTGATAGGGCAAATAATCATTGGTTGGGAAAATTCCCTTCTTGGCATAAATGCTTAAGGAGTTTAATAATGTTGTTCTATTTTTTAATTGAGTTTCATTCCATTGTTTGGACGGAAAGGCTTTGAGGTGTTGAATGACCAAGGAAAGATGCTGTGTTATTTTGTCATTGAAATTTGCATCGCTCGGCAATTGAGATGCCTTTACTAAGGACTGATTTACAGGCATGGTTAGCCATTGTTTGTTAACTTGACTTAGACTTTCAATATTAGTTGCATGTCCTTTGAAAAAAGCAAGTGTAAAAATGAAGATATACAGTATTTGATTTTTCATAATAAAAATTTTTTTATTGACTTAGAAATAGGAAGACGTAAAGTTTGGATGATACATTAGTAAAATTAAAAAAAATACTAAAGACTTGAAATGTACTCAACAATATGAAGAATCATACAGTTGAATACGAATGCTGTGGCAAGGATAGAGCGGATACCCCGCATCCCGAGAGGCTTTCTATAATTTTGTCTTATTACGAATGTAGGTTGCCGATTCGGGAGAGGAGTATGAGCGATAGCCTGTCCGCCACCCAAAAAATAAACAAGCTTTACTACTCGGCATCAAGTCTTGTAATGCGGTGTATCCCTTCTAAAGCCTCAAGTCTATTGCAGAGGGCGGTTAATTCTTCTTTGTCGTTGACGTAAACCATGATAGTACCTTCGAACAAGCCTTCACCCGAATCGATACTCATGCTGCGCATATTCATTTTTAAATCGCCTGAAACTACATTGGTAATTTTATGAATAATACCCACATCATCGATACCATTAATTTTGACGCCCGTCAGGAATGAGATGGCCTTGTTCGGTGCCCATTTGGCTTTGATAACCCTGTGACCATAATTCGCTAATAAAGTAGATGCATTGGGACAATTGGTTCGATGAATTTTTAAGCCTTCTCCGGAAGTAATAAATCCAAAAACATCATCGCCCATGATTGGCTGACAACAATTGGCCAATTTATATTCAATTTTATCGGCGCTTTCTCCGAACAAGACTAGTTCGTATCCTTTGGTAGGAATGTGCTTGGTAAAATCATGTGGAGGTTCTTCTTTTTGAAGATCCTTTTTTAATTCATCATCTGGGTGAATTAATTTATCACCCACTAATTTAAATTTCGCTAATTCCTTTAAATCAAGTGTGAAACTATTTCATGGATGGCTGATGCAACTGTGGGCAATTTTAGATGTTGCATTTTGCGCATAAAAGCTTCTTTACCTTCTTCGGCTTTAACGCGTTTTTCTTCTTTTAAATAATATTTTATTCTGGATTTTGCTTTAGCCGTAACCACAAAATTTAACCATTCGGAATTAGGTTTCTGTTTTTTTGAGGTAATAATTTCAATTTGGTCGGAATTCTTTAATGGGTGACTAATGGGAAGTAACTTGTAATTGATTTTAGCCCCAATACAATTTTTTCCAAGTTCCGAATGAATATCAAAAGCAAAGTCGAGGGCAGTAGCACCTAATGGTAATACACGCATTTCGCCATCGGGTGTATACACATAAATTTCGTCTCCAAGAATATCTTTTTTCAAATCTTGGATAAAGTCCATCGCGTTGCTATCAGGATTTTGTAGCAATTCGCGAATATGTTTTAGCCAATCGTCGAGTTTAGATTCTTGCGCAGAATTCCCTTCTTTGTATTTCCAATGAGCAGCTAAGCCTTTTTCTGCAATTTCATTCATACGATCTGTGCGAATTTGCACTTCAACCCATCTGCCTCCAGGCCCCATCACGGTGGTGTGTAAAGCTTCGTAACCGTTGCTTTTCGGTGCACTTACCCAATCACGTAATCTTTCTACACTATGCTGATAATAATTGGTGATGATAGAAAACACCTTCCAACAATCTTCTTTTTCATTACTTGTTTTTAAAATGATGCGGATCGCAAACAAATCATATACCTCTTCGAAGGCAACATGTTTTGTTTTCATTTTATGCCAAATAGAATGGATAGATTTTGGACGACCCACGATTTCAAACTCAAACTGATTTCTTTCTAATTCTTCTTTGATGGGTTTGATGAACTCGTTGATATATCGTGTTCTTTCACGTTTGGAGTCTTTTAATTTTTGATTAATTTCTTCAAACACATCAGTCTCTGTATACTTCATACACAGATCTTCTAACTCTGATTTGATTTCGTATAAACCAAGTCTAGTAGCTAAAGGAGCATACAGAAAAGTTGTTTCTGAAGCTATTTTCAATTGCTTATCCCTGCTCATGCTGTCCATGGTGCGCATGTTGTGCAAACGATCTGCAATTTTTATTAATATGACCCGAGGATCATCGGCAAGGGTAAGAAGAATTTTTTTAAAATTTTCGGCTTGCTGTGTGGTGTTTTTTGTTTCCACCACATTGGATATTTTGGTAAGACCTTCTACAATTTTCGAGCAAGAAGTGCCGAACTCCATTTCAATTTCATCTAACGTC
>CAZSUF010000310.1:219-4202 GCA_964609875.1 uncultured Bifidobacterium sp. | reverse complement strand
ATCCTACGCATACTTGCCATATCATTTTTACTGAAATGATTATTGCGTAGATTGGAATGGATAGCAGGAATAGCTCCGAAAAAAAAATTAAGCAAGTAAAATACAAGTGAGGGCGCCACCAAGAAATCCAAGTAAGGCAGGCAAAGAAATTTGTTTGAGGTAGTCGAGGAAACTTATTTTTTCTATCCCCATGACGGCTACCCCAGCTGCTGATCCGATTATCAATAAACTGCCTCCTGTACCCGAACAAAAAGCAAGGTAATTCCAAAAGAAGGAGCCTGTGGCATGGTCTTGCAAATTGAACATGCCTTGTATAGCAGCTACTAAAGGCACATTGTCGAATATGGCAGAAAGTAAGCCTATACTGCCCACCATCCATCTTTCATCAGGCATGATGAGGGTGAGGGTATGTGAAAAGGCATCTAATAAACCAATTGCTTGCAAGGCGCCCACGGAAAGTAGTATGCCCATGAAAAAAAGAATACTTGGCATGTCAATACGTTCTAAGGCAGCAAAAATACTGGAGGATTGTTCTGTCTGTGGAGCGCTTTTTTTATGTAAGGTTTCACTGATGGTCCAGAGTAATCCTACAGCTAACATCATGCCCATAAAGGGAGGTAAATGTGTAATGGTTTTGAAAATCGGAACCATGATAATGAGACCGATACCTGAATAGAATATAATTGATCTATCTAAGTTAGAAGTTTGTGAAACTACTTTGGGAATTGAAACGACCTCGCCTTTTACTTTTCGGATGAGCACAAGAAGTGGCAAGGTGACAGCAACTAGACTGGGAATGAAAAGCGATTTAATGACACCCAAGGCAGTTATTTGGTGGCCTATCCAAAGCATGGTGGTAGTTACATCGCCAATCGGACTCCAAGCGCCGCCAGCATTGGAAGCAATGACTATCATGCCTAACATAATTAATCTGTCTTTTTTGTCTGGTATTATTTTAATCATCATGGTAGACATGACAATGGCAGTCGTTAAATTGTCGAGCAAAGCTGAAAGAAAAAAGGAGAGTAAGGTAAAAATGAGGAGTAAGGTTCTTTTGTTTCGGGTAGTGATTTTATCTAATACAATTTGAAATCCATCATAGAGGTCTATGAGTTCGACTATGGTCATGGCGCCGATTAAGAAAAATAGAATTCCTGAAATTTCACTGATTTGATGAAATAAATTTTGTTCCACCATATTTTGGGGAATATCAGAAAACATGCAGGCTGTCCAACAAACCACTCCTGTAATTAAAGCCACTGCCGCTTTATCGAGACGTATTTGATGCTCTAGGATGATGAAAATATAACCAAGAATAAAAAGGATGAGGATGGCGATTGGCATGGGGTAAAGATAATTCAGCTTGTTTGTATTTTCAAGTTAGTAGTTAGGCTTGTGAACATGAATCAAGTGTGAGTATATTTGTCAATAAGTTCCTATTTAGGTAAATTCGTTTTGTGAAAGGAGAAAAAAAAAGTTGTAAATTGTCATTTGAAATGAATTATGAAGGTGTTGTTTCTTTTATTTCCAAAACACAACTAATTGCTCATTATGAGTTAACTTTAGGTGCTAAACTCTTTCGAGAAAACAGGATGTTTATTGATACTAAAGAGGCATATATTTTAACGACTAAATACTTTAAAGATTTCAACTATGGTAAATTTTAAAAGAATGGATGATAAGGACTTTGTATTTTTAAACAAGCCCCAAACCGCCAAAGCCGATAAGGAATTTAGTGATTTTTTGAAAGTGCGTAAATCGAAACTAAAACGGAAAAGGGTTTTAAAAAAGGAAACTGCCTTGTCAAAATTAGTCACAAGCACCAAAGTAGGCTAGAGGAATTGTGAGTTATTTTTTTATCGTTGATTAGAATTATTTAAACTGTCATACTCTTTTAAGCTATTTTTATTTACGTATCCATCTCTGAGCTTAGCCCAATACCTGATTAAGAAGTGTTCAAGTATTTATTAGAAGCTTGAATTTCTAGTATATTTGTTGCATGTCAAGTACTATACAAGAAGAACAAGAATTAGAGCAAGCCTATCAAAGTACTCTTCAATCTTTATTTGAAAAACTTCCTATGTTTACGCGAATAGGGGCTGCGGCTTATAAAGCAAATCTTGATAATACGATAGCCCTTTGTGAAGCCTTAGGAAATCCTCAGCATAAGTTTAAGTCTATTCATATTGCCGGCACAAATGGGAAAGGAAGTTGCAGTCATATGTTAGCAGCCGTATTGCAATGCAGCGGCCGGAAAACGGGTTTATATACGAGTCCACATATTTCAGATTTTAGAGAACGGATTAAAATCAATGGAGAAGAAATTTCAAGACAATGGGTAGTAGATTTTGTAAAAAAAATGGAGCCTTTGTTTGAGCGTCTTGAACCCTCCTTTTTTGAAGTAACTGTGGCTATGGCATTTGCTTATTTCGCAGAGCAACAAGTGGATGTGGCAGTTATTGAAGTTGGTTTAGGGGGCTTGTTGGATAGCACCAATATTATAGTGCCTGAATTGTCTGTCATTACGAATATTAGCATGGATCATACTAATTTATTGGGAAATAGTCTACAAGAAATTGCTAGTCAAAAAGCTGGCATTATTAAAGAACATATTCCCGTGGTGATTGGCGAAACACAAGTTGAAGTGGTGAATGTATTTTTGACAGCAGCCATTCAACATCAAGCGCAAGTGTTTTTTGCAGATCAGATTTATGCCATTCCAGATAAATTTATCCTGGATGGAAAGCAAGTCATGAAAGTCGTGAATAAATCAGATTTGAGTATTACTTCCATGACAGTTGATTTATTGGGTGCTTACCAAGCAAAGAACTTACAAACTGTCTGTTGTGCTTTAGATGTACTTAATGCTTTAGGCTGGGGGATTAGTTTAAAACATAGAGAAGATGGACTAGCATCCGTTCAAAAATTAACAGGCATCAAAGGTCGTTTTCATTGGATTTCGAGTCATCCGGCTTTAATCTTGGATGTGTCTCACAATGAAGCAGGTTTGAAGGAATTATGGTTACAAGTGAAACAGTTGCAGGTTGATCATATTTTTGTAGTACTAGGTTTTGTAAAAGATAAAGAGGTGAAAAAGGCTTTGACGCTTTGTCCGAAAGAAGCAACCTATTATTTTACCCAAGCGCAGATTCCAAGGGCCTTGCCTTCAGCAGAGTTAGGTGCTATGGGCAAAGAGGCTGGTTTGCAAGGCGAGGTAAAAGAAAGTGTGACGATGGCTTTAGATCAAGCATTTTCAGTAGCTAAACCCAATGACTTAATTTTAGTTGCCGGAAGTTTTTTTATTTTAGATGAAGCCTATCAATACAAGCCTCAGAAAAATTGAATGGTGGGCAAGAAATTTTCATTAATAATTGAATAGGTTGTTTATTTTTAACCTTTCATACAACAGACTATGGCAAAAAAGAAACAAGTAAAGGTTGAACAAGTTCCTCAACCCATTCCTGAACAAAAGGTGACAGAAATTGTTCCTCAACCTGCTTCTTGGATAGATAAATTAAGTGCGGGCTATTTGCCTTATATTCTCATTATGCTTTTTAGTATTGGTTTATATGCCAATACATTTCATCATCAATATGCGTTAGATGATGAAATTGTGATTTGTAAGAATGAATATGTCTTGCAAGGGATTTCAGGTTTGTCGGATATTTTTACGAAAGACTTATATGATAGTTTTTATAAACAAATGAATACGAAGGCTCAATTATCTGGAGGGAGATATAGGCCATTGTCTATCGCGAGTTTTGCAATAGAACAATAGTTTATTGGCACTAGAGATAATGCTGCATTTGAACCGACAATTTGGTATAGGAATAAAAATGGGAAGGAAGATAAAAATGAAGACCTCAATGGGGATGGTTTGTATAATGAAAGGGATTATGAAGTAGCTGGATTTGGTTTTAGGCATGTGAATAATGTGTTGTTTTATGGACTTGCAGTATGTATGTTGTTTGTGTTTTTGAGTC
>CAZSUF010000310.1:0-209 GCA_964609875.1 uncultured Bifidobacterium sp. | reverse complement strand
AAAATAAGTTATTAGCTTTATTGATTTCATTGTTGTTTTTGGCTCATCCGATTCATACAGAAGTAGTGGCCAATGTGAAGAGTCGAGATGAGATATTTTCGTTTTTGTTTATTATCTTAACTTTATTCGTTGCGCATCAGTATCAGAAGCATAAAAACAACAAATGGTTAGCGTTGACTTGCCTCTCTTTTTTCTGTGCAATATTATCA
>CAZSUF010000309.1:1876-4249 GCA_964609875.1 uncultured Bifidobacterium sp. | reverse complement strand
TTCCACTTTTGCCTTGATGCAAAAGTTGAGCAAAAAATCAAGGCTGAAGATTCTTGGCAAAAAAATAATCTCATCTACGCCACTTTTATCCAAACTCGCACATAAAGTTACTAGTCAAAATAAACATTCGTCTGTGCTCAAACAGTGGATAAAAGTTTGGCTTCGATTTCAATATTTTTATTTGCCTCGAATCTTAGGCCGTTTGCTCGACAAATAATTCGCCTTCATTCATGTCCTGTAACATGTTGGTTAGAAACATGGCATTTGTATTCATAAGCCATAATAAGTAAATTAGTGGAGAATCATTTGATATTTTTTTTGAAGCAGGAATTGCGGCAAGGATAGTAGTGGAAAGCCCGCACCCCGAGAGGCTTTACGATATATATTTTTATATGAATTATGCTGGCCGATTCGGGGGAGGACTTGGAACGAATAGCCTGTCTGCCGCCCTAAAAAAAATGAAAAAATAGAGGTGTTAGATTAATGAGAAAAAGCAATCTCATACACGGTAGGCCAAAATTTTCCAGTCACATAAATTTTGTCTTTTTCTTTGTCGTAAGCAATGCCATTGGTCTCTAAAGAATTAGGATGTTTAATATTAACTTCTTGCTTTAAAGAAGTTAAATCTATTTTGCCTACTACTTTTCCATCTTGAGGATTGATTTTTACAATCGTGTTGGTAGTATAAATATTGGCGTATAAATAGCCATTGATCCATTCAATTTCATTTAAATATTGAACAGGCGCCCCTTGTTCTGTGACAGCTAATGTTTTAGTAGCTTGTAAACTTGTAGGATCGAAATACGTAATATTACTTGTGCCATCCGTCATAATTAAACTAAGGCTGTCGTTAGTAAGCCCCCACCCTTCGGTATTTGCATAATTAAATTCGCCCACTTTTTTAAACGTTTTATCGTCGTAAATAAATCCTTTTTTATTTGTATAAGTTAATTGATATACTTTGCCATTCATGAAAGTGATGCCTTCGCCGAAATATATTTTTTTATCGAGACTAGCTTTGACATTAATTTTTCCGGTTTTTAAATCTAGTTCGCCGAAAAGGGAATTGGCATTGGGCATATCTTCTGGGGCGCCGGTGCTTTCATAAATTTTACCTTGATGCACTAACAAGCCTTCGGTAAAGGAATTGACATCGTGTTGATGATAAGCAGTAACTTGATAATTGATCATAGGAGTTTCTGCTGGTTTTTCTGTTACTGGGGTAGAGTTTTCAGGCGTGGATGTATTAGAATCGCAGCCTGAGAAAAGTATCATTACAGAGATAGAAATATAACATGAAAGGAATGAAAGGCGTTTCAAAGTGTATGTATTTGGGCTCAAATATAATAGAAAGTGAACAAGAAAATGAATGTTGATTTAGTGCATATTGAAACCGCTGCCCATGCTACAAACACAGCAACCGCTTAAGATCATGATGCCGATAGAAGCCAATATCGCAAGTCCAAGAAGACGTGTTGATTTGAATATGAGCAGAATGACACTGATTAACAATGCTGGCAGACATAATAGCAGCATGCCAAACCCAAGCATGCTTGCTTCGAAACTTCCCACAAACAAGCCTGAAAAAAGCAAGGAAATAAATAAAATGATTGAAGAGGAGACGAGTAAATATTTATAAAAAGGATTGTCTGTCATGATAAAAAATTTTAGGTTGTTATGAATGTTGGATTAATTTTTTGAGTGTTTCTTCTTTTTCATCTCGGTAAAATAGGTTCATAGTTTCGAAGGGAATGATACGACCATCTTTACTGACGATATGCACGCAACTTTTTTTGATGGCCCTTACATCAAAATCATAAGCGTCAATAAATCGCATAATGATAATTCGAAATAGGTTGTCGTAGCTAAGTCCAGGTGCTGTAATATTAGGTAGGCAACATAGTAACTGATTGATTTGAGAAGTGACTTTATCTACAGACACACCCGTACTAAATATGTTGAGCATTTGTTCGTGTAAGTCTTTGTCTTGTTCATACACGATAGTGTTTTTAGAGTCATTGCTTAATAATCTTACGGGATCGATATACCTTGTGAGTGGAAATATTTGTCCACCTAATTTAAGTGCGTAGCCCATCATCAAGGCATCTGGGTTGCAAGGTACTGGAATAAGATCGTTGGGTTCGAATACGTTAGTTTGTTTGAGTATTTCTTGTCGCACTTCGGTCAGTGTGAGTCGGTCAGTTGCTGCATTAAATCCTTCGTTTCGTCCTGCCACTTGAATAGGTTGAAAAGTAACGCCACGAACACAACGTTGTTTGAGTGCATAGTCGATGATAGAGCCAATTTCATCGTCATTGAGTCCTTTTTGTAGAGTAACTACTAGGTTGGTAGAAAGATTGAATTCGTTTAAAT
>CAZSUF010000309.1:0-1866 GCA_964609875.1 uncultured Bifidobacterium sp. | reverse complement strand
CTTTTTTTCTGACTTCAGTTAAATCTTCACCACGAAGTTTCATAAGTGCGTCTTCTTTGAAGCTATCAAATTGAAGATAGACTTCGAAGTCGGGCATATAACTTGCTAATTTTTCAACAAAACTTTTATCCTTGGCTATACGAATGCCATTGGTGTTTAGCATCAAATGTTTGATAGGTTTTGTTTTGGCCATATCCAGAATTTTAAAAAAATCTGGGTGCACGGTTGGTTCTCCACCACTAATTTGAATCACATCAGGTTCACCTTCGTTGGCTACTATCAGATCGAACATTTTTTCTATTTCTTCTAAGGTGCGATGTCGACCATAATTAGGCGAGCTCATGGCATAGCAAGTAGGACAACTTAAATTACATCTGTCTGTCACTTCGATTAAGGTTAAACAGCTATGTTGTTCGTGATCTTCGCACAAGCCGCAATCGTAAGGACAACCATGCAAGGTTTTGGTATTTGTATGTAAGGGTGCTTCGCTGGCTTTGTTATAATTTCTGATATTTTTGTAATACTCAATATCATTGGCTAAGAGGACTTTAAAAAAACCATGTTCATGACAAGTTTTGTGCATGAAAACTTTTTCGTCTTCGAAGATGATTTTAGCATCAATGCGTTTTAAACATTCAGGGCATAAACTGATGGTAAAATCGTAGTAAGTATAATCTTTAGTGGGCATGGTGTTTTAATTTGTGGTGGATGATTTATGTGATAACCATTTTAGTATATCGGGCACATAATAGAGTATTCCAAGGAGTGAGCAAATTTGTATGGTACTTAAGGCGCCATAAAAAGTATAGGAAGGCTTTAAGAATTCGACGAAAAATCTAAAGAAGAAGTAACTCCATAAAAAGCATTTAAATAGATCTCCTGAGGCTAGGGTATAATTTTTCTTTAGATAGATCAACACGAAACTTAATAGGCAAAGAAAAATAATTTCATATAAAATTACAGGATGTCTCATGAGGCTATCGCCTAAATCCATGCCCATAAAAAAGGTGGTAGGTGTGCCGTAAGTATCTTCATAAATACCCATACTGAAACAGCCAATTCGGCCGATGATGATTGCCAGAAGTAAGGGAAATACAAACAGATCGCCACTACGTTGTTTTTCGCCAATCATTTTCTTCATGCCTTCAACGCCAAGCAATCCGCCAAGTAAGCCGCCAGCAATGGATTTGTTATTGTAGAAATGCATCCATACGTTTTCTGTCATTCTTAATTGTTCGGGGTCTTCAAAGCCTCCTACTAATCTACTGCCGATGATAGAACCGAAAATGGCACCGATTAAAATATAAATGCGATTCATTTGGTTAATTTGATCGCCTTGTTTTTTTCTGAGAAGAAGAAAATATCGAAAACCGATAAACATCCCTAAGAATTCAGTGAGGGTGTGTAATAATATGGAATGTCCACCGATTGAAATGCTAACTGGGTAATGTATTGTCATGAGTTATTGAATTGCCCATTGCTGTGTTATTTTATCAGCCTCCTCTTCGGTATAAAATTCTCCATTCTTAATTTGTTCCCTGCTAATCTCAATGGCTTGCTTCTGATGATCACTCAGCATATAAACTTCGGTTTCATTTGTTTCAAACTCCAAAAGTCGAAGCATGGCTTCTAAAATATCATGATCATCAGTTATTTGTAACTTACTTACAATTTGCTCTTTTAGTTCTGTCGCTGTCATGCTTCATTTTAATTTCAAAAATACATGATTTATTCACACATATGCGTCTTTTTTGCTTACGTTCAGCGGTTTGCAGCTATCCGAAGGGCGGGAGTTTTAAAACGAAATTAACTTAAAAAATCGATGATTCTTTTACTTTTCAATATTCTTGCCAAGACGAAAGCCCG
>CAZSUF010000308.1:2780-4264 GCA_964609875.1 uncultured Bifidobacterium sp. | reverse complement strand
GAGGTCTACCTGCACCACCACCTGACAAAAGTGGATGATTAACTTCTGATTTTATTTGACCTGGAAACAGACCAGTTAATATTTGACCTACAGGGACCGTAAGATATTTTTCACTGAACAAATCTCCCCGTTTGCAGTGAAATTCAAAAAGCAACCAACTTGATGTACCCTCTGCTAACCTTCGTTGCACGTTATTTAAATTACTCATACTTGACAGTTTATAAAACAAAAGACTGGTGGAAACCAGTCTTCGAAGCAGGGAGTTAAATTCGTACTTCGGATGGGGCTCGAACCCATATCTTAAGGTTAAAACTCTTAACTCCCTGCCTAAATGCCCTTTATCTTACCAATTAGACGACCGAAGCAAGAATAAAAAATTTAATAACAAATGTAAGAAAAGTCTGCACACAACAATCGTATTTGTGCATTTGCTGCTCGACGTTGGTATTTCAGCAATTTGCTACTATCAACAGCATATCCGGCTTGACGAAATGCTATTAAGCTTCTGTTCGTTCAATCATCTTTTGTAACTATATTGTGCATTTGTCATAGGCGGATGGAACACAGAATACCACACCTGCACAAATACATCACCGTTGTATCCCATTTTTATATGCCCATCTATAATCATCATAACTACATTCCTTTGGAAGCCGGTGCGACAGTCTGGCGTTATTTAGATTTCGATAAATTCAAATCTCTCCTTGAAACCAAGTCTCTTTTTTTCTGCCGCACAGATAAATTTAGCGACCCCTTTGAAGGCTCAATTCCACGAAGAGAATCAGAGTTTAGACTGACAACTTATAAAAACCATGCTAACCAATTTCAATATGAATTTGATGAAGAAAAAGCAATAGAAAATATCAAAGGCATTCAATTGAGACATCAAAAATTTAAGCGAGGCGTTGTGGTAAATTGTTGGCACATTAATGAGACAGAATCTGACGCAATGTGGAGGCTTTATCTAAAGAGTAACGAAGGTGTTGCAATCCAGTCAACAAAGGAACGAGTTGAGAATGTGATTGATAAAACGGCTGAAGAAATTTCACTAAGCAAGGTCAGGTATTTAGATTACGAAAAAGATATTTGGTATCACAAAGTTGAATATCCTCACACAAGCTATAATTTGATAGTTCCGTTGATTCATAAAAGAATTGAATTTGTGCATGAACAAGAATTTCGAATGTTTATACAAATTCAAGATGCAATTAAAAATGATAAATACTGGGACACAGAACCAATTGAAAAGGGCAAACTTGTTGAAGTAGATTTATTATCACTTATTGAAAATGTTTATTTGCCGCCGACAATCGACATGGAGACAACCGATAAAATTATGACGCTTGCAGACAATCTCGGCTACAAATTCAATTATTTAAAATCAAAATTGTCATCAAATCCGTACTATTAACAAAACGACATACAACTTAGGTATTACCAAAAATGGGGCTGCATTTTTCCTGCTGGGTTCACCTTACTTAGTG
>CAZSUF010000308.1:1407-2770 GCA_964609875.1 uncultured Bifidobacterium sp. | reverse complement strand
ACAAAAGCAAAGGGTTCCAGGCATTGTAAGCATAAGCATTAATGGTCTATCTTAGTGGCATTATCATTAACGCCTAAAATAATTAAAGCAAGTTAGACTGATAAAGCATGAGTAACTTTATGTATATATCGTATATGCCGGGGTGCTATAGAATTGCTTGCTTAGCTAATTATGTTGTCTCATCTTGTTTAAAAGTTTTAGCATATAAATTATAAAACCTTCCTACAGTCATATGTATTCATTAATATTAATTGATTTGCTACCTAATAACAATTGGGTCTTTGTATTTGGAATTATTATCGCATTAGTAATTTATAATTTGTGGTCAAAGAATAAAAAACTTCAAAAAGAAAAAGAAAACTTTGCTGAATTGGCTTCTGAAAAAGCAAAGCAGTTGGAAATTGAGAACATTGAAAATCAAAATAAAATAAAGGAATTATTAAACTTATCTCAACAAAAGGAAAATGAGCAACTACTGATTTATCAAAAAAAAGAAGCTGAATTGAAAAACGCCTACCATAATTGGGCTTTGGAAGAGTTTGAGAAATTCATAAAATCAAAAAAGATGTTGAAAGTCTTGCTCTAAAAGCCGCATTAGTTCAACTCCAAAAATGGAAAATTGAAAATGAAGCTCAAATAAGACAAGATGCTATAAATAGAAGTTATTCAGTAAATCTTGGAAAAATAACCGAACATCTTCTGCCCTTTCATGAATCTTTCCTTGCACAATTCAATCCAAAAGATGCTAGATTTATTGGGAGCCCAATTGATTTAATTGTTTTTGATGGATATGCAGACAAAAAAGATGAATTACAAATATATTTAGTAGAAATAAAAACTGGTAATTCAAAGCTATCAGATATACAAAGAAAAATAAAAGATGCAGTTCTGAATGGCAATATTAGATGGGCAGAAATAAATCCGAGGAATAGTAATGAAACAATCCTCTTGAAAAATGAAACAATTTTGCAAAACAACCATAATCAAATCCCAATTAAATTTGAAGAGAACGATGATGTCAAAGAACTAATCGAAACTGTTGAACAAAATGAAGGTGAGGACAGAGAAACATTCATTGAAAGAATTGCGACTACTATTGAACAAGTCGGAGAACTAGTTGAAAATGAAGGATATTCAATTAAGGCCGCTATAGAGAAAAAAATATATGAAAATAGTATAGTTTTCAAAAGTCCTCAAGATAGAGTTCTTTTCATCAATAATATCAGTAGTCTTGATAATGAGTGAGATAGGTCTGGTCCTGCTAGGGTCTCCTTACCTAGCCAAGTGCATTAGCCTAGGGACCCCGGCATAATAAGCATAAACATATATGGTGTACCTTAATGTCAGTACAATAATCAATGGC
>CAZSUF010000308.1:825-1289 GCA_964609875.1 uncultured Bifidobacterium sp. | reverse complement strand
ATTTACCTGTCGCAAATGGTTGCCACTATTTCAACTTTGTAACGCTTACGATATAGTTTACCAATGGTTTGATTATCTATGCCATACACATGGCATCAAAACAACGGCTTATACCATTATGCCCAATCATGTGCATGTCATACTATTTTTTCCACAAGATGCATATCAACTCAATACCATAATAGGCAATGGAAAAAGATTTATGGCCTATGCATTAGTAAAACGGTTAAAAGAAAAAGCACTTACATCAATATTATTACAACTTAAAGAAGGATTAACCACAACAGCAATTACAAAAGGGCAACAGCATCAAGTATTTGAAGCTAGTTTTGATGCTAAGCCAATTTATAATCGGCAATTTTTGGTACAAAAAATATATTACATTCATTTAAATTGTGTTCGAGGTAAATGGAAACTGGCATCACATTGGCAAGATTATGAACACAGTAGTGCTATGTTTTATG
>CAZSUF010000308.1:256-815 GCA_964609875.1 uncultured Bifidobacterium sp. | reverse complement strand
TAAATACGATTCTGTCAAAGCATAATTTTCGTCAATTTGACTTATCAGCGTATTCTTAATTTGGTCCTGCAGGGGTCTCCTTACCTGTATATTAGCCAACGGCAATACATGGAGGTCCTAGCAGGGCAAAACATTTTGTACCTGTTCATTATGATGAATGGAGTTAATGCAGTACACATGCCGGGGTCCCATGGCTAGGCTGCAAGAGCAATACATGGAGACCCCAGCAGGACAAAAAAATAACATTTGACATTCAAATTCACCATAGGAGGTTATCACTCAGGCAATTTTGAAGTTGTACTCAAAAACAAGCAACTTCAAATTTTTGATAATGAATATGCAGTTATGCAGGCAATTCCAACACTTACGTTTTCAATCGTTCAAGACATCGATTGGGAAAAAATGGTAACTTTTCTGCTAAGCAGTCAGTGGAATGCAGTCTATTCGAATGACATTATGGATGGCACACAATGGACATTAGACTTCAAACACCTAGATAAAAAAATAAAGGCATACGGCTCTAACGAATATCCCACGGTGCTATATCAATTCTTGGAAT
>CAZSUF010000308.1:0-246 GCA_964609875.1 uncultured Bifidobacterium sp. | reverse complement strand
TGCAGTACACATGCCGGGGTCCCATGGCTAGGCTGCAAGGGCAATACATGGAGACCCCAGCAGGGCAAAAGGAGACACCGGCAGGACAAACAATTACCTTACATCATAAACACTTGTCATCTACCTTTAATGATGCTTCTAAATTTTTAAAGGTATTCTCAGTTACTTCTATCAACCCAACATAACCATTAAAAGCCTTGGCCACAGAGTTAAATTTAATATAGTAAGTCTTCCCTTCTTCTAGCG
>CAZSUF010000307.1:0-4319 GCA_964609875.1 uncultured Bifidobacterium sp. | reverse complement strand
ATTGAAATATTTTTTAAGTCATCATTCGTTTTAGATGCTTCGATTCCTCAGCAATTAGATGCTTCGATTCCTCAGCAATTGACGACTTTAGTAGTTAAGTCATGTTTTTGAAAATTCGTTAAAGTTCAAGAGGTGTGCACTAATAGGGTTATCACAAAGTGTTGAAAATTGTATCATTCATCTTGGCTTTGGTTCTTCAACGAACACTGCAAATAAAAACGAAACAAGTGGACGCTAACACCCTAAGCTGATTCAATTCCACAGCCATAAATAGTACTTCAAACTTCATTTCATCACGACAGCCCGCGTGAGGGGGCCTAGCGAAAATCCTCTCTCGTTCTTCAAAACGAGAGAGATTGAAGCGGAGAACCCGGCCCGAGGTTTTGGGAGGGCACGCCCAAATCACAGACTTTAAAACAAACGCAATTGTCCTGGCTTTAATCGAACAAATTCATCTACATTATATTCAAACTTGGTTTCGTTTAAACGATATTGTTTACACCACAAGACAAATTGCTGATGTACAATTTCGGCCAAAGTGCCCTCTCCTTTCATGCGTGTTATAAATCGACTATCACTCACCTTACCGCCATGAGTATCTGAAATCATGTTCCACACTTTTTGCGCCCTATCGGAAAAATGCACACTCAACCAATCTTTGAATAATGGACCTATAGCCCCATTTAAACGCACCATCGTATAACCCGCACTTTTTGCACCCGCTAAGGCCGCACGCCTCAATACTTCAGACATGTGGGTATCATTTAATCCCGGAATAATAGGCGCATTCATCACGCCTGTATGAATGTTGTGTTTAGATAAAATTTCCAGAGTCTTAAACCTTTCTTCATAGCGAGAAGTTCTTGGCTCTAATTTTCTTCTCAGGTTTTCATCCACGGATGTGATGGAAGTATACACAGAAACCAAGTTCTTTTTCGCTAATTCTTGTAATATATCTAGATCACGCAATATCAAGTTATTTTTTGTGATGATGCCTACGGGATTATTATACTCTGCACATACTTCTAAAATTTTTCTGGTGATTTGTAATTTCCTTTCTACGGGTTGATAACAATCTGTATTGCCTGATAATGAAATGGGCTGAACCTTCCATTTTTTGCTACTAAATAATTCACGTAATAATTCGGGTGCTCTATGCTTCACCACGATCTTACTTTCAAAATCAAGTCCAGCACTAAAACCCCAATATTCATGCGAGTTGCGCGCATAACAATATACACAACCATGCTCGCAACCTTGGTATGGATTTAAGGAATAAGCCAAGGGTATGTCTGGACTGGTAATTTTATTCAAAATGGTTTTGCCTTCTTCTACAAAAAATTGCGTCTTGATTTGGCCTCTTTCCCAATCATCAATCGCTTCGGGATGTTCGAAAGCTATTTGGCTATGAGCAAAGCTATTGGTAGGATTTAACTGCGCCCCTCGGCCTTTGATGGGTAATGATATTGTATTCATGATTCAGTAAAATTCAGTCTTGACTACATAATGAGTTTATGTAGTAGATAAAAATCCTATTTTGACTATCTTTACGGCCATTTAAAAGCAACAAGTATGACATATTCTTTGAAACATAAAGTCCGTATTGTAACCGCAGCCTCTTTATTTGATGGACATGATGCCTCGATTAATATCATGAGGCGCGTGATGCAAGCTAGTGGTGCCGAAGTGATACATTTAGGTCATGATAGAAGTGTGCAAGATGTGGTGGATTGTGCCATTCAAGAAGATGCCAATGCCATTGCCATGACAAGCTACCAAGGCGGCCATGTAGAATATTTAAAATACATGTATGATTTGCTTAAAGAAAAAGGTTGCAATCATATTAAAATTTTTGCCGGTGGCGGAGGTGTTATCTTGCCTGATGAAATAAAAGAATTAGAAGCCTACGGAATTACAAAAGTGTATAGTCCAGATGATGGCCGATCGATGGGCTTGCAAGGCATGATTGATGATCTGTTACAACAAAGTGATTTCGCTACAGGAGAACATTTAAATGGAGAAGCTGGACATCTTGAAGCCAATGATTATAAAAGCATTGCTCGTTGTATCAGTGCTGCCGAAAATTTTCCTGAGAGTCCAGAAACGATAGCCTTACTAAAAAAGGTCAGAGAAAAATCGAAACAATCCACCACGCCAGTATTAGGTATCACAGGTACAGGTGGTGCAGGAAAAAGTAGTTTGGTTGATGAAATGGTACGAAGATTTCTGATTGATTTCCCTGAAAAAAATATTGGTATCGTATCTGTTGATCCTTCCAAAAGAAAAACAGGTGGTGCCTTACTTGGGGATCGTATACGCATGAACGCCATCAGAAGTAATCGTGTGTTTATGCGCAGTATGGCTACCCGTCAAAGTAATTTAGCCCTAAGCAAATATGTACAAGATGCCGTAGATATTTTAAAAAGTTGTTCTTTCGATTTGATTATTTTAGAAACAAGTGGCATTGGACAAAGCGATACAGAAATCACCGATCACAGCAATGTATGTATGTATGTGATGACACCTGAATATGGTGCTGCCACTCAACTTGAAAAAATCGACATGCTAGATTTTGCAGATATTATTGCCATCAATAAATTCGATAAACGCGGCGCCATGGATGCTTTACGTGATGTAAAAAAACAATATCAACGTAACCATAAATTATTCGACTTAGAAGCAGATACTATGCCTGTATTTGGAACCATTGCTTCTCAATTCAATGATCCAGGAGCTAATACTTTATACAAAGCCTTGATGGATAAAGTGGTAGAAAAAACGGGTGCCAATTTAAAATCTAATTTTAAAGCAGCCGATGAGATGAGTGAAAAAATCTACATTATACCTCCTGCTAGAACGCGCTACCTGAGTGAGATTACAGAAAACAACCGCAAGTATGATTTATGGTCTTTGAAACAAGCCGACATTGCTCAACGCTTATTCGGTCTCCACAAAACAATCGATACTTTGCAGTCGAGCGATGTGGAAGATAAGGATCGACTCATTAAAGAATTACAGCAAGTTTACCAAAAAACAGAATTAGACTTAGATCCTAAAAACAAACTTCTGCTTCAAGAATGGGAAGCCAAGAAGAAAAAGTATACCGATGAATATTATACTTTTAAAGTTCGCGATAAAGAAATTAAAATAAAAACCCATACCGAAAGTTTAAGTCACTCTCAAATTCCAAAAGTATCCGTTCCTCGTTATGAAGCTTGGGGCGAAATTTTGAAATGGGCTTTACAAGAAAATTTCCCTGGTGAATTTCCTTTTGCTGCAGGTATTTATCCTTTCAAAAGAGAAGGCGAAGATCCAACCAGAATGTTTGCAGGTGAAGGTGGCCCCGAAAGAACGAACAAGCGTTTTCATTATGTAAGTAAAGGTTTACCTGCAGCACGTTTGAGTACCGCCTTTGATAGTGTAACCTTATATGGCAATGATCCCGATCATAGGCCAGATATTTATGGCAAGGTCGGAAATAGCGGTGTCAGTGTGCCTTCTTTAGATGATGCTAAAAAACTATATAGTGGATTTAATTTAGCCGATCCTAAAACTTCGGTGAGCATGACCATCAACGGTCCAGCGAGCATTATTGCTGCCTTTTTTATGAATGCAGCTATCGACCAACAATGTGAAATTTATATCAAGAATAACGGCCTTGAAGCTGAAGTAAAGCAAAAAATAGATGAGCTCTATAAAGGCAAAGAATCTCTCAGACCAAGTTATTTTAATCACTCTTCTAAAGAAGATGGCGGCGTATTACCTGAAGGAAATAATGGTTTAGGTTTGATGTTATTAGGCGCTACAGGCGAACAAGTGCTGCCAACAGAAGTGTATCAAAAAATAAAAGCCGATACCTTAAAGCAAGTAAGAGGCACTGTACAAGCTGATATATTAAAAGAAGATCAAGCTCAAAACACGTGTATTTTTAGTACAGAATTTTCACTCAAACTTATGGGTGACGTGCAACAATATTTTATCAATCAAGGCGTAAGAAATTTTTATAGTGTCAGTATCAGTGGGTATCATATTGCCGAAGCCGGCGCCAACCCTATCTCTCAACTTGCATTTACTTTAAGTAATGGTTTCACTTTTGTGGAGTATTATTTAAGTCGAGGTATGCATATCGACGACTTTGCACCTAACCTTTCATTCTTTTTTAGCAACGGTATTGATCCAGAATATAGTGTAATAGGCCGTGTATCAAGATTGATTTGGGCCAAAGCCATGAAGCATAAATATGGAGGTAATGAACGTAGTCAGATGTTGAAATACCATATTCAAACTAGTGGCCGAAGTCTACATGCGCAAGAAATTGA
>CAZSUF010000306.1:1191-4331 GCA_964609875.1 uncultured Bifidobacterium sp. | reverse complement strand
AGTATCATTAGAGTATTAAACCCATTCAAGGTAAATCGACATAAGGCATCGGCGCCCCCTGCAATAGCGATATCTAAATGGCCGTGTTTGATCAGCCTTGAAGCATGAATCATGGTATTAGCTGATGAAGAACAAGCAGTACTAATTGTGGTTACAATGCCATTTATTTTTAAATAATCTGCGACAAGTTGCGTAATACTGCCACATTCATGATGGATTACTTCACGTAAATGACCACTAGAGGCATCTTTAAGGTAATCAGTATAAAAAAATTCGCTTTTATCAATTCCACCAACCGTGTTGCCTGAAATAAAACCTACCTTCAATTTATCGAGGGTTAATCCATTATTATGTGCATCTTCAAGTGCTTCCAAAGCTGCGATTGCACTTAGATAGACAGTTCTAGGAAGTTCAGTTTTCATGCCACTCAATTGGGCTAAAATTTCATTGGAAGCTTTTATTTCGCATACGGGTAAATCATGTGTATGTAGTGTATGCAAAAATTCAGGATACCCAACACCGCTTTTTAATTCTGTTAGTGATTTTAGGTTGGAATCTACATTCATCCCTATGGCTGAAATAGCACCTAATCCGCAAATCCAAACTCTATTTGATGTTGTTGCCAAAAATAATAATTTAAGTGGTCAAAGTTACTTATTTATTCATGATTTTGAAGAATTCATCTTGAATGACACTGATAAACTAGGTTGTCATAACTCTGTCTGAAAATAGGCTTTCTTCAACATGTCGATAGTAAGTGCAGGTTGATGAAGTTCAGATTTGTTTAAATGAAAAACACAAACATCATAATTGGAGCCATCGAATTCTACATAACCACTCAATAAGGTATGTATTTCGTTTCTTTCTTCAATTATTTTAATATATTCATATTGCTTATCAATTTGATATTCTTCTGCAATAAAAAATGAATTTTCACCTTTGAAATGATGTCTGATTGATATTTCTCCTAAAACTATATTAGGTAAGGTGTATACAAATAGGGCAGGACTGGCTATGTCTGAGATGGTTTTAGCATAAGCGCTGTCAGTAGCAAGGGAAGCAGATTTGTTTTGAAAAATTAATCCTTTTTGATAAGGTGAAATGTGACTAAGATCTTGATTTTTTAAAAGATACTCTGAGGCTAAAAAACCAAGTTTGCTCAAGGTATCCATTTTAAAATATTTAGGATAATTGATTTCAAGATGTAAGTAAGCTTCTTGCAAAAACTCAGACATACTTCCGACAGATGAAAAAAGACATTGACTACCCTTGAAAACAGACTGATTTTTAATGAGTATGTAATCAACGAGGTAAAAAGGATTTAATTTCACTTCATTCATGAGTGTAAAGCTAAGGCTTGATAGCTAAATTCGAAACTATTCTCCTTGCAAAACCGGACTTCCCTGTGTTTGTTTAATGAAATTTGCCAAGGTTCTAACTTGTTTTGTATGATTTCTTACAAATGGATTATTTTCATCCCAAACATATCCAGCTAATACAGAACATATTTGTTTGCGCATATCCTCATTCTGATCTTTCGAAAAGAAGATGGTGTGTAAATCGCCATCATACCAACCCATGACAAAGGTTCTGAATACATTGACACCTTGCATGCATGGTTCCATATATTGTTTTTCCCAATCTATTTTTTTTCCTGATAATTTGTCGATCACTAAATGGGCTGCATTTTGAGCAGATACACTAGCTAAGGTTACGCCGCTTGAAAACATAGGGTCTAGAAATTCGGTTACATTTCCTGTTAAAACAAAACCGTCTCCATAAAACTTTTCTGTGGTTACACTCCAACCTTTGAGTTCTTTTGGTTCGAATGCCATATCGCAATCGCCAAATCTCTCTCTTAATTCGTCGTGAGAATTGACTGCAAATTTCAATTTCTCTGTCGGCGTTCCACTCAAGGTTGTAAAGAATTCAGGAAAACCTACAAAGCCTAAAGATGTAATACCGTTACTAAATGGAATACACCACACCCAAGTAGTTTTGTTGTACACATAAATTGTAATTCTATTAGGCTCTTGAGCAACATCGGCTCTATTTTTATCAATGTAATGTGTAAATAAGGTTTCGCGAGTGGGCAACTTGCTATCTTTTTCTAGTCCAAATAATCTTGGAATAACGCGGCCATATCCACTTCCATCTATAATAAATCTTGCTTCTATTTGATCTTCTGTGCCATCAAGATATTTTACAGTAGTGACCGAAGATTCATCTTCATTGATTTTTATATCAGTAACTTCTGTTTCGTATTTGACAGTAATACCCATCTTCTCGCATTCGTCTGCTAAGGTTTTATCAAAATCACCTCGTGGAACTTGCCATGTCCAATCGTAATTTCCAGAAAATTTTTCACTGAAATTGAAATCACACACATCTTTATTATCCATAACAAATTTCGCCCCAAATTTTTCTTGAAATCCTTTGCTTTTAACTGCATCCAGAAAACCAGCTTCTTCTAGTGCTTCCATGCATCTTGGCAGTAAACTTTCTCCAATGACAAAACGAGGGAAGGTGAGTTTTTCTACTATCGTCACATCATAGCCAGCTTTTTTAATAATGGCTGCTGCAATTGTTCCAGATGGACCTGCTCCAATCACTAATACATCTGTCTTTTTCATATTCAATGGAATTTTGTCAAAAGTAAAAAAATAAAATTCAAGAAAGTATAACTTTTCATGATAATCTATTGTCTAATGCTGAATTTGTTTTAAATAAGCTTGTGCTTTTATAAAATCTTCTTCCGTGTCTATGGAGATTCCTACATGATTCACTTCTGCAAGATGAATGGGAATTCCATTTTCGAGCATACGCAGGTTCTCTAATTTTTCAATACTTTCTAATTCAGATACAGGCAGTGAACTCAGCCGAATTAAAGCTTCCTTTCGAAATGCATACACGCCAATATGTTGAAAAGCGCATGGTATTTGTTGATTAGATCGATCATAGGGAATGGCTGCGCGAGAAAAATAAAGTGCCTTGCCAAATTTATCTGTTACAACCTTCACGCAATTCGGGTTGTTAATTGTATCCACATTGGTGATTTTCATCTTTAAGGAAGCAATTTGAACCGATGGGTTTTCAAATAGGCCTATTACTTTTTCTAGGCTTTGTTTATCTATAAAAGG
>CAZSUF010000306.1:0-1181 GCA_964609875.1 uncultured Bifidobacterium sp. | reverse complement strand
CATCCATATTTTCAGCAGCTTCTGCAATTCTATCAGTACCACTTTCATGTGCTTTGTTACTCATAATCGCTTTACCACCATGAGTTACAATTTCTTGAAAGATGTCTTCATGGTCGCAAACCACATATACTTCGTTAAATAAATTTGTTTGGCAAACGGCTTCATAGGTTCGTTGAATGATACTTTTTCCTTCAAGCTCTTTTAATAATTTACCAGGAAATCGACTAGCTTCTAGACGTGCAGGAATTAAAGCAATTATTTTATTCATTAGAATTGAAGGGTTTGTAATGATGAGTAGCTTCATAAATGAGCCAAGCTAAAATAGTACCAATAATACTACCTCCGTATACATCAGCAAAAAAATGCTGGCCTAAATACATTCGAGAATAACCACAAGCTAAAGCTAAAATAAAGAAAAGGATTGACCAATATTTTTGGGATTTAGGAAGCAATAATGAAAGTAATAAGAAAAAGCCAAAGGCACCGATTGTATGACCAGAAGGAAAACTATTATGAAATAGATTATCGAGCCAAGGCACAGTATGTACCTTGTTTATCCCATATACTTTTAAAGGTCTTGGAGAGCTGAAAAAAAGTTTGGCAAAGTAGATACAAGTTGGAATACAAATCCCGAAAAAAGTTATTGATAAAACATAATTTCTGTTTCTATATTCAGGAATAATTAGAATAGAAATTAAGATAATCGGAATGATATCACCTCGTCCGAAAGCACTAAAGGCTGTATTGTAGAAATCTAATAATTTGGACCATTTTCCATTGACACTAAAAAATAATTCATCTTGAGTGAAAAGGGCTAATAAAATGCCCCCTATGATAATCCAAAGTATAAAAGGGATGAAAAAGAAAATATTTTCTTTGAACGAGAGAAGGAGTTTATGACGCATAAATATGTGGCAAATATAATACCAATTGGTTGCTTGTATATTTAAAGAGGAATACTTATTGAGATTTTATGATTATCCGCGAAAATACCCTTTTCCTTTTCCACTTTTGCCTTGATGCAAAAGTGGAGCCAAAAATCAAGGCTGAAGATTCTTGGCAAAAAAATAATTTCATCTACACCACTTTTATCCAAACTCGCACATAAAGTTACTAGTCAAAAGAAGCATTCGTTTGTGCTCAAACAGTGGATAAAAGTTTGGCTTCGATTTCAATATTTT
>CAZSUF010000305.1:0-4382 GCA_964609875.1 uncultured Bifidobacterium sp. | reverse complement strand
GCCACAGGCACAAACTCAAGCATTTATATGCAAGAAGCAGGTGATGTTTGGGTTACTTTTGTCGATGAGGGTGCGGGTTACAAAAATGTGCTAGGTTATTACAGCTATCCTGCCGCTACCCCGCCAATGGCTATTCCATCAAATAGTAACTTAAAAATTATTTTCCCAAATGTTTCAAAACTGAACTCTGGCGGTGGTTTGGTTGCAGGCAATAAGGTGTATTTGGGCAATTTTAGTGCAGGCACGGTAATAAGTTGGTTTTTAATTGCTGATGGTTTTAGAAATGGCGCTGTTGGAAATGGAAATTGGCGTTTATTCTCTAACCCAAATTTCAATCCTGAATCAGCAGCCAACCTAAGGTATCACAATGTATTACTCTATGATTCAACCTACAAGAAAGTAATTTTAGGTTTTGAAGATATTCGAAGAGATTATAGCTCTTGCGACAATGATTTTAATGATGCCATTTTCTATATTAGCTCAAATCCAATAAGAGCTATTCAAACCTCCTCTATGAATAGCACCACTAACCCTTCTGCTTCTACTTCATCGGGTAATAACGGAGGCCTAGAAAGTAATGGTGATTTAGCTTTTGCCATATCCAATAGATATTTTAAAAGAATGAAAAATCAGACAAATTCAAAAGAAAAGCAATCGAAAGAAAACAAAATTTTACCCAAATCTAATGAGTCTGCACTTGCCCAATTTATCCCAGATTTAAGCGCTAAATCTCTTTTTGGCAAAGTCTCCACACCTGAAGATCTAACGCTTGTTTCAAATGCCAAAGATGCTTTAAGTCTTGACTATTATGATACCTTAGATAATAGAAAGGGCGTGATACTTATTACCCAAACAAATGAAAAAGTATATAATCATACAAAATCAATTTGTGATCGATTGAAGAGTGGAAATTTATTCAGTATAACAACAAAAGCTATACAGGGAATTGATTTTATTGAATATCAAATACAGCAATTAAATGGCGAGATTGAGTATATCACCTGTTTTTCTATTAGTGAAGATAATAATCAGTATTCCCTTTACAACAAATGGCTCATACATGAATACCCAGCTAAAAGTAAATTTTATAATTTTCAAGTATGGTCGAATTTGCCCCATATACATCAATTCATGATAGAATCTATTCTTGATAGGCTACAATCAAATTCGGTGATCGTGCATGATAATTCTTTAAGAAATATCCCTGAAACCTATATCCAAAAAGGAATCATCAAAAATGACTCTATAAAATTTAACTTCTTTGTAAAGGATCTTACATCAAAGGCAAAACTAATTTTTAATTATACCCAATCTGAAAAAGACACAAGAAAATCACAAGAATATCCGATTTCGTTTATTCAAACTGGTCTGCAAGAAATCATAGTGCCTTTTCCACAATTATTTGATGCAGATATTCAATTAGTCATAAACGACACAGTAAGGGATGAAATTTATCTTGCAGATGGAGCTTGGGGACTTGAATACGAAGATACCCATACCCAAATAAATGAATTCAACATACATGCAAACAGCATTCCTGTGGTTCAAGATGAATTGCAAGTTAAAAGAGGAATAAACTTACATGCTGTCACAAGCGACTATATAACTGTCTACAAAATGCTAAGGCCTTCAAACCTGCCCATTGACTTAACAACTTACAATTATCTAAACATTGAATATTCATCTAATATTCCATGCACTTTAAGGTTAAATAAAGCAGAAATTGATTTATGGAGCAATCAGTCTAAATGTTCCATTCCAGTTAGCCATTCAAACAAATCAATAAGTATCCCTTTTAACGAAATCAAGGATCAACAAGGAAATATACTTGCACTGCATGATGTTACAAGTCTTTCGTTTACGTTTAGCCAAAGTAAATCATCCCATCCAGAGATTGATCTAGATTTACATGGTATTACATTCAGTAAAAACCCTTCATTTCCACTACTTCACGCTACCGAAGAATTGAATATTTATCCAAATCCTTGTCAGCTAAATGAAGATTTGAATATTCAATTTAATGCAGAAAACAATGATGAAATAGACATTCATGTATATTCTATCACAGGAACTCTCATAGAATCTAATCATGAGCAAGCCTACAAAGGGATGAATACATATACCTTACAATTACCTTCACACCTAAATCCAGGTCAATACATCGTTGAAGTTAAATCAAATGATGGAGTTAAATTTAAAAAAATCCAAGTGAAATAATTTTTTTTGTTTTCACCTAAGCCTCTGATGCCAATGCGTCAGGGGCTTTTTTCGTTATTTACATGTATGATCAAAAAATCATAATTACTCGATTTCATACCAATTATCGAAGTATCCATACCAAACTTCGAAAGCTTCAAATTAGAGGAAGAAATTCAATGAATTTTGTATTGAAACAAAAAAATAATAGAAAGTGAAACAAAAAATCCTACTCGTCGAAGACCAAATAATTACTCAAAAAATACTTGAATATAGATTAAACAAAGAAGGTTATGAAGTTATCTGTTGTGATAATGGCCATGATGCCAAACAACAATTTAATGACCAAGATTTTAATATTGTACTCACAGATATGTTGATGCCACAAGCCTGTGGTTTTGAACTACTCAATCATATCAGAAATATTAAACATAGTGAAACACCTGTTATTGTATTCTCCGAAATCAATTTGAAAGAAAAAAATCAAGAAGCCATAAAAATGGGTGCAAGCATTTATATCCCCAAGCCTTTTGACTTAAACACACTTATCGAGACCGTTCATTTCTTCGCTAAATTTTAATACCAAATATCATGAAGAAATTACTCATGGCCATCATTTGCCTATGCCCCCTTTTCATGCAGGCTTCAGATGTTGATTCTACTACCAAAGTAATTCGTCAACAAATTAAACAAAACGAAATCTCAGAAGCCATCAACATCCTCAATGGATTATTGAATTCATATCCCAATAATGCTGATTTAATTAAATGGAAAGCCAATATGCTATCCTGGATCAACAAAAATGATAGCTCTGTATATATGTTGAAACAATTGCCAAACTACGAAAAAGTCATAGAAGCAAGAATTATAGTTTCAAGCTGCTTAATAAGATGTAATCAGCTAGAGCAAGCCTTATCAAATAATACTATTTCATTACAACTAGATTCACTTAATAAAGAGGCAAGATTACTTGATATTCAAATTTCATACTTACAAGAAAACTGGAAATTATGTATCGAGAAATCTAAACTAGGAATTCTTCATTCTGCCAAAGTGAAAGAATACAGCCTTTTAGCTGCCAACAAATTATATACCCAAAAAATAGCTGTGCAGTATTTAATTCTACATAATACAAATTATACTGGCCAAACCATTGAATTAAGTTATCAACGAAAGCTAAAATCCCTCACGAATATTATTCAACTCAGAAAATTATCACAATTAAAAACCCAAAGCATCCAAGCTCAATATGAAGGCTATAAATCTTGGAAAAAAATAGGCTACACTTATGCTACCACAGCATTATCCGATGCAAAAGGCTTCCCATTATTTTATGCTGGCCTTGTCCATTTTTTTCCCATACAAAAACATCTAGAAGCTGACTTAGGAATTAGATACTACAAAAGCAAGTCTCAAACTGCCACCTATGTGCCATCATTAGGCATTTCATTACAAATCAATCGTATCATTTGTCAATATAGATACTATCGCATTTTTAATGAAAGCTTCTCTGGACATACCCATACGGCTGGCATACGAAAATTCTTTAACAAGCCTGATCAATACTTAAAAGTAGAAGCAAGTACAGGAATTCAGACTGATCTACTTTCTGGACAATATATTAATAACAAAAAAACAAGTATTGGACAATCCCTTTCGATCTATTATCAAATGCCAATCAATTTACATATAAATCTTGCCATTCAAGCTCAATATGGGCAATCAACTATTGAAAATAAACTTAACTCAAAAACAATCATAAGTTCTATTAAACTAACCTACAAATTCAAAACAAAAAAATGAAACAAATAAATTCTAAAAATATAATCGACGATGTTGCACAAAAAGAATTCATTGCAACCATCCTTCAAATTGCGCTCATCTTCTTTGCATTAAGTATTCTTCTAATGGTCATTCTTTATGTTCATAATAAATTAAAAGAGAATAAAATCGCTAAAACAGCTCAATTATCGAGGATCTTACAAGATATTCTCTTCCGCTATATTCATTTAAACTGGAACGAAGAAGACAAAAAATCACAGATCACAAACAAATTACTTTATTTTTCTTCAAATGAATTTTACAGAAAAACTTTAGTCAATTACATCACCCAATTGCTAAAACTTTTTCAAGGTGAAGAAAAAGAAAAATTTCAATCCCTTTATAAAGATTTAGGATTTCAACAT
>CAZSUF010000304.1:3563-4435 GCA_964609875.1 uncultured Bifidobacterium sp. | reverse complement strand
ACTTTTTTGTCACAAGCACCTGTTCAGAAGTTTGATGTAAGCAAATTAGAAGCGCAAAAATTTCAAGATGACTATGTATTGAAAGATGATATTTTTTATTTGAAAGTGCATGCAGGTTATAGCGATAGCAAGTTAGGAAATGCTTTTTAAGAGAAGCTGTTTCAGGCCAAGGCTACCACAAGAAATTGGAATACTGTTTGTAAAATCTTGGAATTAGCAGAAAAGGCATAGGAAAATGCTTGGATGATGAAACAATCTTTCTGTTCAAAAAATCTTTATGACAAGCTGTTTTTCAAATCCATTCTTTCGTGTAAAATTCTGATAATTTCAATTTCATCCTTTTCAGTCATTTGATAGATTATGAAGTGTCTTCCTAAATGCAACCCGTAAATGTATGTGGAAATGTATAGCATGAAATATAGATCAATGCCCTAGCCCTGACTGTAGTGGAAATCCCATCTCGTTCTTCAAAACGAGATGGATTGGAACGAAAGGCAGGAAATAGCTCCGAAAAAAAATTATTTTTCTTGTTTGCCTCGACCAAAAAGAGGCACCTTAGATTCATTGCCCGTTAAAAGTCTGTTGATGTTTTTGTGATGGGTGAGCACTACTAAACAAGCCGTAGCCACTGCAAATACTCGATACATCATTTCTGGCTCTTTGAAAATAAAGAATATCATTACAGGAAATGCAATGCTAGCTGCTATAGAACTCAATGAAACATAACGGGTCATGAATAACATAATAAAGAATACAGCAACCAAACTAGCTGCCACAATAGGTTGAATGGCCAGTATCATACCGAATAAAGTAGCAATACCTTTGCCGCCTTTAAAATCGGCCCAAATAGGAAATACATGTCCAATGACCGC
>CAZSUF010000304.1:0-3553 GCA_964609875.1 uncultured Bifidobacterium sp. | reverse complement strand
GCAGCAATTCCCAATAAGATCTGAAAATTAGTCAAGGCCATATTATCTAACTGATATTTCGAAATAAAATAAGCTAAATCAACTGCCATAAAGCCTTTGAGCATATCCACTGCAAATACAAAACTTCCTGCTTTAGAACCTAAAACCCTAAAAGTATTAGTGGCTCCTGCATTGCCACTTCCATAATTACGGATGTCTATCCCGAAAAAATATTTGCTTACCCACACTGCGGTAGGTATTGATCCAATTAAATAGGCCAGAATGATTAAAATAAATTCGTGCATGTATGAATTTAATGTTAAGAATGGACGAAGATAATCTATCAGGAAGACAAATGCAAGGTCGTATTACGATAATATTGCATATAAAGACAGCCAGTTTTTCTCTTGCTTTTGTCCAACAACGCTAAATCCTTGTGAATTCAGGCATTCGGTCATGATTTCTAAATCTGTGACTAGAATACCACTTAGGAAAATTTTACCCTTTGGCTTGAGTAATTTCGATAAATGCCCCAAATGTGCAAGTAAGATATTGAGGTTGATATTGGCTAAAATGATATCAAATGGCCCTTGGACCTGTTCGATAGGGGTATCGGAAATTTGAATGTTGGGACAATTATTTTGGATACAATTTTCTTGTGCATTTTCTACACTCCAAGGATCATTATCAGTTCCGAGTATGTGCGAGGCCCCTTTTTTGTGGGCGAAAATGGCTAATATACCTGTTCCACATCCGAAATCAAATACAGATTTATTCATGAAATCTACCTCACACATCCAGGTTATCATCATTTGCGTGGTTTCATGATGTCCTGTGCCAAAACTCATTTTGGGAGTAATCACTAAATCATAAGCTATGTCCTTGAAAGGAGGATGAAACGAAGCTCTTATACCCACTTCTTCATGGATGAGAATGGGTTCGAAATTCGATTCCCATTGAGCATTCCAATTCATGTGAGGCATAATTTCTTTTTGATAAGGACCAAGCAGCGTTTGATAGCTTGCCTGAAATTCGACTTCATTAAATTTATCTTCTTTAAAATAAATGGCCACAGAATCATCAAATTCCTCCAGACCTAAGATTTCTTCATCGTACAAACAAGCTTGAATCAATGCTTTTTTATCATCCGAAGTGGCGCTAAATAATAGTTTGACATAGTTCATGTAGCGAAAGTAAGGAAATAAGTTGCGCTTGTGTACATTTGCGCTTTCAATATCTCATGCTCAATCGATATCTTACTTATTTTGATCCTGTCAGGCAAATTGTGGTTTTATGCGCCTTATTGGGTATGACTTTTTTGTTAGGCGCCTTCTTTATTAATTTTTTAAATACAACTTTTGTAGGATATGATTCGCAAACCCTGCAAACTATGAAGGAAATTCCAGCTCATTTAATCAATCGAATTAAGTTGGTAGAAGTTATTGCCGCCATTGCCGTGTTTCTAGTGCCAGGAATTTTATTTGCCTATCTAGCTTTTCCTGATCCTATTCAATATCTTGGCTTAAAATCATTAAGTAAAAAAAGACATGTGTTGATGGGCATTTTATTGTTAGTCATTGCCTTGCCTTTTTCGACTTTATTAGAACAATGGAATGCCAAAATTCCTATGTTCAAAGAAATGATCAAGATGAATGAACAGTATGAAACGATGGCTACAGCTATGTTGAGCGGAACCCAGTTGTCAGACTTATTCATAAATATCTTAGCCATTTGTGTATTACCGGCCATGATTGAAGAAATATTATTTAGAGGTTGCATACAACAAATTTTTGTTCATCTGTTAAAAGACAAACCCTGGATAGGCTTAATTATTACCGCAGCCATTTTCAGTTTAATGCATTTCGAGCTTAGCGGATTTTTTCCTCGATTTTTCTTAGGCTTCATGTTGGGACTTGGCTATTATTTGTCTGGTAGTTTATGGGTTTCTATTGCCATGCATATTACCAACAACCTCATTATTGTATTACTAGCTTATTTAAGTCATACCCATGTTGTTTCTTTGGATTTGAATCACTTACCTGAAATGAATACTTGGATTGGACTGTTAAGTTTAGTTATCACGATAGCCTTGGTGTATGTATTTTTAAAAGATCGTACAGCCTTTCCGATTTATGTAATGAAGGATGAAGAATTACAACAAAATATAGACTAATGGATAAGAAGTGGATTTGTATATATAAAACTAATAGCAGTTTCGAAGCAGCCGCTGTTCAAGGAAATGTAGAAAGTGCAGGCATTACTTGTGTGATGTTGAATAAACAAGATAGCTCTTACCTTGCCTTCGGTTATATTGAACTGCATGTTACAGAAGAAAATGAGCAACAAGCTAAAGAAATCATAGCCACTTTAGATTCAAATACTCAAGCACCTTCAGATGGCCTTTAATGTACAAACTTTTTTTACTCGTCTTGGCAGTGCAGCCGTATTCTGCGCCATTATGCTCATTGGCTTACTAACCTATGATTGGGTGTTTATACTACTCTTTCTTTTGGTGAATATATTATGCTTGAGAGAGTATATTTTATTATTAGAAAAAATTTTCAAAACTAGTTTCAGTGCGCACGAAAAGAGAGGTTTGCTTGTATCAGGGGTGTTGGCATTTTTGCTTGTTGCTGCCATTCCTATGAATGTTTGTGGAAATCCAATTTTTGATTTCTTACACCTGAATATTTTTTATGTACTCGGATTATTCATCGGCGCACTTTTATATTTTATCACGTTCAAATCAACACCCAAAGCGTATTACTTGTTGAACGGCCTTGGTTATATTTCTATTTCTTTAGGCTTATTAGTTCAACTGAGATTTCAATCTTTGCTGTTGCCTGTAGCATTAATTTTATTGATTTGGATGAATGATACCATGGCCTATCTTACAGGTTCGTTTGTAGGCAGAACCAAATTTTTTCCAGCTATTTCACCTAAAAAAACAATTGAAGGCACTGTAGGCGGCATACTCTTTACCATGGCTTTTGCATGGGTTTGGAGCACCTTTTCAACAGCTTTTTCAACTTACCATTGGATCGCCTTAGCACTCATTGCTTCTCTCATTGGAACTATCGGCGATTTGATAGAATCTAAATTAAAACGAATGGCCGATGTAAAAGATTCAGGAGCCATGATGCCCGGACATGGAGGTGCTTTAGACCGTTTTGATTCCTTGCTCTTTGCAGCACCTTTTGCTTTTTTATATGCATTACTTGTCATGCCTTGTTATTGGCTTAGATTGATTTAGTAAATTCATTTTATTTTATTTTTGGGCGGCATACAGGCTATCCGTTCCAAGTCCTCGTCCTCGTTCCTCGTCCTGTGGGCTTTCCACTACTATCCTTGCCGCAATACAAACAACCCAAATACCTTCCATTTTTTCAGTCCATGAAGTTTATGCAACATTCATTGATTATCCGAAAAACGAAAGCACTATATCTATTGAACATTGATATAATAAATCTAACACCAACATGTTGCAAAAGAGGGTTGTAGATAAAATCTTCATTGAGTAAACGGCCTAAGATTCGAGGCAAATAAAAATATTGAAATCGAAGCCAAACTTTTA
>CAZSUF010000303.1:1953-4461 GCA_964609875.1 uncultured Bifidobacterium sp. | reverse complement strand
AAATTTGGCTACTTCATTCGCTAAAGTTTTAGCCCAACCTGCCACCGCTGCTCGTGTGGTATTACTCACTCCAAGATTGGCTAAAGGCACTTTTACTGAAGTAGAAATAATATTGACTATTCTTCCATAGCCTGAAGATTTCATACCTTCCAACACAGCCGTGGCTAAAAGATGATTATTGATTAAATGGGCTTGATAGGCTTGTAAAAAATCTTCACTTTTGGCAAGTACAATGGGGCCTGCTGGTGGTCCACCCGTATTATTAATTAGGATATGAATCGTTCTTTCTTGAACAAAACGATTCACGACTTCGGCTACTTGCTGATTGTCTGAAAAGTCTGCAACAAGGTATTCATGTTTTTGCTCAATAGATTGATCGAGTTTTGAAACTGCCTGCTTTAAGCTAGTCTCATTTCTTGCCATCAAGATACAATTGGCTCCAAGAAAAGCTAACTCTTGTGCAATGGCGAAACCAATACCCTGACTACTTCCGCAAACTAAAGCTGTTTTGCCTTTTAAAGATAAATTCATAAGGTAGATTCTGTTGATGATGATTCTTCAATCATTGGTTTTTTCTTCTTTTTTTGGAATATGACCTGAAGATCAACACCAGCTGACACAGTGAAAATATTAGCTTCTACATTTGAATAAGGCTTTAAGCTATTTTTACTTGTATAGCTTTGATTAAAGAAATTTACAGGATAATAAGCCGTTGTAATTTTCATTTTTTCTATTTCTAATCCGCCAAAAAACGCTGGATAAAACTGTGCTGTTCGATCACTGAAAAATTCGTTGAACTTGCTTTTTTTCTTATCGTTAATAAATGTTTTTTCTTTGTAGTTGAAGGCCCAATTAAAATCAACTCCTGTTTTTAAATACGAATTAGCCCCAATCTTAATTCTAAAACCCACGGGAACTCCTAAGGCATATACTCTATACTTGTTTTTTACAGAATCACTTTTCGTGATCAGTCCGATATTTTTTACAGATAATCCTGTGAATGGATTAATAGGGTTGCCTTTTAAAGAATTCAAAGAAGCTTCAACCCCGACATTAAAAAAATAAGTAAATCGAGGGATGGTTCTTTTAGAATAGCCATTGGCATTAAAATTGGCAAATTGCAACAAACTCGCTTCTAAGTCAGAATTCCAATTGATCTTTTTTACTTTTTGTGATGTTAGATCAGCACCTGCTTGGGCTCGAACAGAATTGCTTTGCAAGCCTATGAATACAAGGGTAAAAAAAAGTAAGTATGCTTTCATGCTTTCTATATTTTATTTAGCGCACAAGATAGGACAATTTATAAATGAAATACAAAAGCAATTCTTAAAAATATATAGAAAATTCCATTTGGTTAAGCGCTAAAGATTATTTTCGCAATTCAACGCATTTGCTATGATTCAAATTCAAGTTATTCGTAATCAAAAAGATTTTGTACAAGAAAGATTAGAAGCTAAATATTTCAACCACCCAGAAGTATTAGATCAAATCTTAAGTATAGATGAAGTTCGTCGTCAGTTACAAACTGAAAACGATTTGCATCTAGCTAAAATTAATGCTGCGTCGAAAGAAATTGGCAAGTTCATGGCTAGTGGCCAAAAAGACGAAGCTGAAAAATTAAAAGCTGAAGTATCTGAATCAAAAGAACAAAGCAAAGTAATTGGTGCCAAACTTTCTGTGATTGACAAACAACTTTTAGACGAGCTCGTTAAATTACCCAATCTTCCGCATAGCAGTGTTCCCAAAGGAAAAACACCCGAAGAGAATATAGTTGAAAGAACTGGAAATCCTATTCCTGAACTCTATGCTGATGCACAACCTCATTGGGAATTGGTAAAAAAATACAACCTCATCGATTTCGAATTAGGTACTAAAATCACCGGGGCTGGCTTTCCTGTGTATATCAATCAAGGCGCCAGATTGCAACGTGGCTTAATCAATTATTTTCTCGATTTCAACACCGCTGCTGGCTATGTCGAATATCAAGTGCCTCATATGGTCAATGCCGACTCTGCTTTTGCCACCGGACAACTTCCGGATAAAGAAGGGCAGATGTATCACGCCACGGTTGATGATTTTTATATGATTCCTACGGCTGAAGTTCCTCTCACAAATTTATATCGAGATATGATTTTGAAGGAAGCCGAATTGCCTTTAAAACTTACTGCATTTTCTCAGTGCTATCGAAGAGAAGCAGGATCTTATGGAAAAGACGTCAGGGGTTTAAATCGATTACACCAATTTGATAAAGTAGAAATTGTACAATTTGCACATCCATCCGAATCTTATACCATATTAGATGGTATGGTAGCCCATGTTGAAAAGCTAGTCAAATCGCTCGATATGCCCTATAGAATTTTAAGGCTTTGTGGTGGTGATATGAGTTTTGCTTCGGCGCTTACCTTCGATTTTGAAGTATATAGTACGGCACAACAACGTTGGTTGGAGGTCAGTTCGGTATCCAATTTCGAAACATTTCAAACCAATCGCGCAAAAATCAGATATAAA
>CAZSUF010000303.1:0-1943 GCA_964609875.1 uncultured Bifidobacterium sp. | reverse complement strand
AGCCCATTCCTTAAATGGCTCTTCCTTAGCGCTTCCAAGGATCTTAGCGTGTTTACTCGAAAATCATCAAACGCCAGAAGGCATCAAAATTCCTGAAGTCCTAATCCCATACGTCGGATTTGATATGATTCGTTGAAAATTATCCTAGTTTCAGTTAATTGTCATTTTATTTTGGGTGGCTCCCGCGCTTTTCGTTCCAAGTCCTCTTCCGAATCGGCTTGAATACTTCCATTCAAATCTAATTCCGTGAAGCCTCTCGGAATCCGGGCTTTTCACTACAATCGCTGCCACAAACAGCCATGACGTTTTCAAATTTGAACTCAGTAAAATCACCGACGATGTTTTTGAAATCAGCGAAGATGGGATTGATAAAGTACTAAAGTTCTAATGTAGTTTAAAAGCTAAGGAAAAGAATCCCGAATTTTCGGAATGCCGCCTAGTAATAAAGCCCCACTTTTGCCAAACTCATCTTAGCGGCTGGCGTATTTTGAGTACTATTTTGCAACTTTTTCAATGGTCAGTCCTTGAACGATAATACTAAATAAAACGCAAAAATAAGTTGCAATTAGTAATATGTTTTTTGTTTCTGTGTCAGGCAATGATAAAACTAAGGCTAATGAAAGACCTCCTCTTAATCCTCCCCAAGAAATTATTCTAGCTTCTTTGTTTGTCAGATTCAACATTTTAGGAACTATCCAATGAGGCAAGTAAACAATCATATAACGAGAAAGTAAAACAATAAATACAGCCATAATTCCTATTAAAACATAACTTGTCTTAAAATCAATTACAACCAAAACAAAAGCAATAAGTATAAATAAAATAGCATTTAAAATTACATCAAAAAGCTCCCAAAATTTATGAACATATTCTTGTGTGATATCACTCATTGAAATGTCTTGTCTAAAATTGCCAACCATAAGACCCATTACAACCATAGCTAATGCTCCTGACAAATGAAAACTATTACTGATTGTATAACCTGCCATTACAAAAGCAAGTGTCAAAAGAATTTCTGTTTCATAATGGTCAATTGATTTTAGGAATATATACAAAATGTAACCTAAAACAAGTCCAACAATAACGCCACCCACAGCTTCTTGTAAAAATAAAAGTCCGAAACCACTGAAACTAAATACGCCTGTTTGTTGAGTTAATAACAATGCAACAAAAACTACAACTCCAACTCCATCATTAAATAAACTTTCTCCAACAATGGTACTTTCTATTTTTTTAGGCACATTTGCTTTTGTCAAAATTCCTAAAACTGCTATTGGATCTGTCGGCGAAATCAACGCGCCAAAAATGAAGCAATAAATAAAATCAACTTGAATATAGAAAAGAGATGTTGATACTTTGAAAAGTAGTGCAATAATAACTGTCGAAAATAAAACTCCACCTAGTGCAAAAATAGAAATTGGTTTGATTTGCTTTTTCAAATCGTTCCAATTCGTATGCAACGCTCCTGCAAAAAGTAAAAACCCAAGCATAATATTTAAGATTACCTTGTCTATTTGTAAAAGTTCAATATTACTTTTTGTTTGTTCAATTGAAATATCCAACCAAACTTTTGAACTTAATATGATTAATGACAGAACTGTCGATAAGGCAAAAAGTCCAATCACGAAGGGTAATTTTATAAAGCGCTGGTTTATGTATGCAAACAAGGCAGATAAACAAATTAATCCTGTCAATATGTGATAAATATTCATCTAGTTTTTAGCAAATTTAGTTGCCTTTTTTGGTAAGTATGGTGTCTTTCAATGCTTGCCACAATATTGTATTCTAGAAGCACCAAATATGCTTAGTTCATATAGTAATAAGTTTCAAAAGCTGGATATTTAAAAAACAAAAAAGCCTGAAATAAATCCAGGCTTTTTTTAGTAGTGTTAAATATGAATTATTCTTTGATTATTCTTTGATAAACTTAATAGACCCGTGAT
>CAZSUF010000302.1:3289-4490 GCA_964609875.1 uncultured Bifidobacterium sp. | reverse complement strand
TAAGTTTGATGGCTTTTTTATGCCCCCAATAATTTGTTGTCTAACCGCATCATTCGTTTTGGGGACCCTCCGGAACTTTTCATTCGCCTAATGTTGAATACTTTGTTCATGCCTAATCAAATTATGCGGATCATACTTTTGTTTCAGTTGTTTAAGCTTTGCTAGACTAGCCCCATAATAATCATGTTCAAAATTTTTGAAATTCATATCAGGATAGTTTCTGTATTGTGCAGTAATTTGTCGACTGGCAATTAATTGTTGTACTTCTTCAAATCGCTGCAAGATTTTTTCATCATCCTGAGACTGATCCCAATAAGTTTGTAATTCAGAAAAATAAGCATAAGCTCTATGCGGAAAGGATGAGTTTTTTTCGAAGTTATTTAGTTGAATGGCGCCTCCCAAAGTATTCAATTGATAAATCATTCCTTTTGTTGAAAACACAATTTGTAAGATGTCTTCTATAATGGGCTCTATATCCTCGAAGGATTTATATAAACCTGCAGAGGCATTTTTAAAACGCAGTGGACTTTGTTGACCATAATAATTTTTCAATGCAGCTGCTAAAGGCTGATTGACATTACTGGTAAATTTGGTTGTCACACTTTTCATCTTAGCAATAAACTGCTGAACGGCTGAGGTAAGTCTAGATGTATTGGTCAATAAAATATATAAGGTATCGCCATTAAATAAGCAAGTTGAGAAACAAGCATTAGGCAATTTTTTGCTTTCCTCAAACCAAACTTTCAAGGCTTGTTTACCCATAGCTGTGGTGAGTTTATATGCACGAAATCTATAGCTGCTCATCACACTAGGTCTATTATGTACCTTAAAAGTCAAGTCGGTTATGACACCAAAATTACCATTACCTCCACCTTTACACGCCCATAATAAATCAGCATCGTTCTTGCTTTGAATTAATTTACCATTTCCGTCTATCATGGTCACCGCTTCTAAACTATCGCAAGTCAAACCAAACAAACGACTCATCAAACCATATCCACCACCAAGGGATAGTCCGCCTATAGCTACAGTTGCACATGAGCCTCCAGGCAAAATTCTTTTTTTAGGAATCAGTTCTGCATAAATTTCCTTCAACAAACAAGCAGGTTGTACTTTAATTCGATAAGGATCTAGCCATTGAATGGTATTCATGTTGGATAAAACAATTTGCATACTATTCTCCCCACAAGAAAAACCTTCC
>CAZSUF010000302.1:1501-3279 GCA_964609875.1 uncultured Bifidobacterium sp. | reverse complement strand
CCTTCCATGCAATGTCCTCCACTTTTAATACTCACTGGAAGATTTAATTGAATAGCCAACATAATTGATTCTTGTACTCCTTTGGCATTTTTGCAGACTGCTATATATCGCGGCTTTTTTTGAATGCGCAAATTAAACCCTTGACGTAAGCTATCATATGCAACATCTTTGGCTGTATAAAAAGTTACATTGGGCGATGGGGTAAAAGATTGTGCTTTACTAAATAAAGGATGAAAAATAATACCTACGCCCATTATGGCACTTAGACTTAAAAATTCTTTTCGCTGCATAAGTTGTTGAATGGAAAGTAAATTTAATACAGATTATGAAATAACCTAATTCTTTGTCATTATGTAGATTTCGAAACTTTTATCAATACAACTTTAAGGCTTTTACACAGAGGTACACAGAGAAGGCACAGAGAAACACAGAGGAAATGAAACTTTTATCAATACAACTTTAAGGTTTTTACACAATGAATACACAGAGGTTCACAGAAGTGATGAAGCTTAGGTATATTTAAAAATTCTTCAGGCACTGTCCATACTAATCTAGTAAGTAATTAAGCATACAAACTCGCAATTTGCGTTTTATATTTTTCTATCACCACTTTGCGTTTTATTTTTTGTGTCGGTGTCATTTCACCTTCTTCTATGGTGAAGGGATTTCTTTTAATCAACACATTTCGCATTTGCTCAAATTTTGCCAGGGAGGATCCAAATTTCTTTAGATCAGCTTCTATCCATGAAACAATTTTTTCATCTTGAATAAAAGCATCTTTTTGTTGAAAAAAACTTTCAGTCAAATTAAATTGCTTCATCATTTCTTCCTTATTTGGCACTACAATACCTGTGACATATTCTTGCTTATCGCCAATTAAAAACACTTGCTCGATTAAATCAGATTTCAGATACGTATTCTCAATAGGTGTTGGAAAAATATTCTTCCCTAAAGATGTTTTAAGCATATTCTTCAAACGATCAGTAATTTTTAAATAGCCTTCTTCGAACTTTCCAATATCGCCTGTATGAAACCATCCATCCTGATCCATAACTTCTGCTGTTTCTTGAGGCTTGTTATAATACCCTTTCATGATATTTGGACCTTTTACTAATATCTCGCCTTCTTCGCATTCGAAAGCAGGGTTAAAGGTATCATAGCTTTGCACAGTAATCATTTCCATGGTTTCATAATTCTGAATCGCGACTTGTTGAGATGGTCCAACCCTTCCTGTTGTACCAAACACCTGACGATGAAATTCATTGACGGTGATAAAGGGTGAGGTTTCGGTAAGTCCATAACCTTCTTGTACTTTGATACCAATATTTCCAAAAAACTCTCCTACAAATTTTGCTAAAGCACCACCCCCTGAAACCATTAATTTAACTTTGCCTCCCATGCGAGCTTTGATTTTCGAATAGACTAATTTTTCTGCTAGATTATGTTGCATGGCTAACAGAAGGCCAATTGATTTTTCAGCTTCTTTTTTCTTACGATGTTTTTCTCCGATACTGATGGCCCACAAAAAAATCTTATATTTTAATCCTCCTTGTTCAATAGCATTTCTTCTAACTTTGTCTTCTACTTTCTCTAAGAGTCTTGGTACACAAGCCATAATCGTAGGCTTAGCTTCACCCAAATTCTGAACAATTTTATACAATGCTATTGATGATCTGATATGGTGCAGTTACCTCAATAGAAAACTATTTGGCATTAAATTATAAATTATGAATCTATAATCCATCGCTAATTATTGCGTATACATTCTCAATGTATTT
>CAZSUF010000302.1:0-1491 GCA_964609875.1 uncultured Bifidobacterium sp. | reverse complement strand
ATTTTATCTATACTTTCGGCATAGGCAATTTGAGCACCAATATAGGTGCCTAAAAAATAAATCATTCTTTCATACACATGACTTAAAGGTAAAAAAGATAAAAACTTATCTGACTTAGAAATAGCAGGTACCAATACTTTCCCATCATAGCAATTGCTCATAAAATTTCCATGAGTCAACATTACGCCTTTAGGGATGCCTGTGGTTCCTGAGGTATAAATCAGTGTGGCTAAATCGTCCGAGCTTACTTGTTTATATTGAGTATCAATTTGTTGCTGATAAGTTGGGAGTAAAGTATGACCTTTTGCCAACATGGCATTAAAAGAAATAAATTTATCTTCTTTGGGTGCTTCATCAAACAGTGTGATCACCTGCATAATATGAGGAAGATCTGAGGCAATTTTTTGATACTTCTTTAATAAAAAAGGAGTTCCTACTAAAAGTGTTTTTGCACCGGAATCAGTTAAGATATATTTTGTTTCTTCAGCGGTAAGTGTTGGATAAATAGACACATTGACCAAACCCAACTTCATGAGTGCTTGATCGAAGTACACATATTGCGGACAATTTTCGAGAATGAGTGCACAACGATCGCCTTTTGCAAGTCCAAGACTTAGCAGAAAAGCAGCTATATCATTGATAGCTTGCAAGACAGTTTCGAAAGTAATTCCTTGAAATTCCTTATCCACTTTATGAAACAAAAATTCCTTTTTAAGATCATGCAATTCGTGTGCAGCATGATGAAGAAATCCATGCAGGGAAGTAAAGTCTTTACGTGTATTTTCCATAGTGTTTAAAAAAAGCAACGGCTAATATATACAATTATACCGATTGGACAAGTGTATTAGACCAATCTCGTTTTGCTCGATTGTTTTAAACATTGACAACCAATGGAATTTACTCCCTTATGTATGGGATAAGATTTATAAATTATTATAGAATTATCAACAAAAATACCCGTTTACTTTTCCACTTTTGCCTTGATGCAAAAGTTGAGCAAAAAATCAAGGCTGAAGATTCTTTGGCAATAAAAATTATCTCATCTACGCCACTTTTATCCAAACTCGCACATCATGTTGTTCTTTACAAACGTACATTCGCCTGTGCTCAAACAGTGGATAAAAGTTTGGCTTCGATTTCGATATTTTTATTTGCCTCGAATCTTAGGCCGTCCCCTGCATGAAGATTTTATATATACAATTATTTTTTGCAATAGCCATCCTCTAGTAATTTGTTTGCATTGCGTGAAGGATTGAAGCGAAAAGCCCGCATTCCGAGAGGCTTCTCCCAGCTTAATTTACTCGAAAATTTTCGCCGATTCGGAAGAGGACTTGTAGCGGAAAGCCTGACCACGCTTTCAAGACGGATCATTGTAAGTCAAAATAAAATAGCGTGGGCACGCCCAAAGAAAAATGAAACTAAAGACTGTATCTCAATACTATCCATGTTTGCGCCAATATCTTTTCCCATAACTACAAAAAATTTCTTCAC
>CAZSUF010000301.1:0-4497 GCA_964609875.1 uncultured Bifidobacterium sp. | reverse complement strand
TATGTTCATTCATTGAATCCGAATAATGTTCCATTGCCCGTGTCATTAGTATTTAGTGGCAAAAGAGTAGAGGGGACAAGCGTATTGAATTGGGTGACTATGATGGAAAATAATAATAGTCATTTTGTAGTTGAGCGTAGTAAGGACGGAAAAACATTCAGTAAGATATCTGATAAAATACTAAGCAAGGCAGTTCAAGGGAATAGCCAAACTCGCTTAGATTATGCCTATACAGATGGTACACCTATGAATGGTCATAACTATTATCGTTTAGAACAAAATGATTTAGATGGTCATCAAAGCTATAGCAAAGTGGTAGATGTGTATTTTGGTAATGAGACTGTTGTTACGATGTATCCAAATCCTGTAAGTACTTTGTTACATATAGATATCAATACACCAAAGGCAACATTAGCAAAAGCAAGAATTATTGACGCTGCGGGTAGGGTAGTACGTAAAGTAGATATGCAGTTACAGGCTGGCAACAATGCAAGTGAAATCGACATGCAAGGACTAGCAGATGGGGTATATCAAATTCAGATTTCGAATGAAAAAGGGTTGAACTATACTCAGACAATTCGAAAAAATTAATGAACGAAATTCTGAAGAAACTACATATTTAATGTAAAGTCATATTGTCGTTTGTATTGCGGCAACGATTGAACGGAAAGCCCGGATTCCGAGAAGCTTCTCCATAGGATATTTTATATGACTCATTTTGGCTGATTCGGAAACGGACTTGCAGAGAAAGCGTGTTTGCCGCCCAAATAATCATTCATTCTCTAAACGATTTAAATATCATTCAAAGATGTTTAAATTTTAAGTCAAACATTTTTATTTTGAATATATTTAAATTAATGTTACTTTTAACTAAAATCTTTGTAATGAAAAATTCTACCTGCACTTCATTCACACTTACCACTATGTTATTGTTGTTATTATTGAGTTTTAAATCTAATGCTCAGTATTGTGCTGCAACCAATGTCGGAGGCCCTGATCCGTGTATCACAAATGTGACATTTAATACATTAAATAATACGACAAGTTGTTCGGCGAATTTGCCCAATTGCTATGATGCCTTTGCGGCAACAACTTCAGTGATTATGGGTCAAACCTATAATTTTAGTATGGCATCAGGAACAAGTTCAGGTATTGCCTCTGTATGGATAGATTTTAATCACAATTTAGTGTTTGAAGCTACAGAATGGTACCAATTGTATACGAGCGGAAATTCAGGTACTGTAGCCATTACTATTCCTTTGACTGCGGTTGCTGGAGCAACGGGCATGAGAGTAAGATCTCGATTAAATGGTAATTTTAATGGAGCAGGGGATGCATGTACAGCCATGGGATCAGGTGAAACCGAAGATTATACCATTACCCTTGTACCTGCAACTGCTTGTACTGGACAACCGACTGCAGGCACCACGACTGCTTCTGCAACAGCGCCTTGTCCGGGTACTACTGTGAATTTTGGTTTAAGTGGATCCACTTTAGCTAGCGGATTAAGCTATCAATGGTTAAGAGCCAATACGGTAAATGCTACAACATGGACAGTTTTACCTGCTGCAAATTCAAGTACATATTCTGCCATTCCTGTAGGAACAAGATGTTATAGATGTATAGTGACTTGTATAGCTACAGGCTTGTTTGATACATCGGCAGCTATTTGTGTTACGGCTTCTGCCTGTATCCCAACTGGTAATTGTTGGTGTGTGCCTACGTATACCAATGGTGGTGCGGGTGATGTGATGGATAATATAACTTTAGGTACTTTAAATCATGCTACTACGGGAAATACTTCTCCTTTTTATAATGATTATACTTCATTGCAAACTGGTTCCAATCCAACACTACAGATACCAGACTTATATGTAGGGCTTACAGCAAATGCCTCAATTACTTATGGTACTGATCCGAATCAATATGGAGCCATTTGGATAGATTTTAATAAAAATTGTGCTTTTGATGCGGCCACTGAGTATTTTTCTAATAATAATAATGCAGGTGCAAGTGGAACGGGTATAATCCCGATCACAGTACCCGTTCCAGGAACAGTTGGAGGTCTTACAAGAATGAGGGTAAGAGGAGGAGATGATGTGCAAATGTCAAATAACCAAGCATGTGGAGCCACAAATTCTGGTTGGGGAGAAACTCAAGATTATTTGGTCAATATTATTCCACCAACACCTAAAGATCCAGGGATTACTGCTTTAGTTGGGCCAAGCGGAAATTGTTTTACTGCCAATTCTACTGTCACTGCAACCATCACCAATTATGGAAATACGATTGTGAATTTATTATTGGATTCGGTAAAAGTTTTCTTACATGTAAATGGACCAAATGGACTAGTAACCTATACTAGGGTACTCAATTCTGGGTCATTATCAACCTATAATAGTAATACTTTGCCTGTGGTTTTTAATAATGTAGATTTATTTGCTGGAGGAACTTATAGCATGTGTACTTCATTGGCATTTGCTCCTCCAGGAGGAGGTGCGGCGAATGGTAATTCTTCTAATGATACAGTTTGTATATCCTTGGTAAATTACAGACCAACGCCAGGCCCAGATTTTCATGTTTGTCAAAATAGTCCGATCTTATTTGGACAAGGCGTATCAGTTTCTGGATGTGCGACTCCTATCAGTGATTCTGTCGAAATTACTTTCAATGTAACCCCTTGTATTGATAATGTAGGAGCTACCACTACTGCAACTAGTCAGACTGTACCTGGAGCAGGTTGTGCTAACGAGTTTGCCTGTAATTTTGGTAATGGAATAAGACCCGCGATTCCAGCAGGGGCTTCATTTTCACAAAACGGTAAATTAACTATTACCAATCTTCAATCAAGTTTTAATACTGAAGTGCGATTTAACTTGTATAGTGGTGCGCCAGTTCCGCCCAATTTATTTGCACCTTGTACACAGGGTTATACAGGCCCAGTAGGCAATCAATTGCTTGCCGGTTTGTCAGTGCCAGCTAATGGTGCGCCTTTCACAAATTTCAGAGAAATAAGTCCTGCTCAATTGGCTAGTATGTTTAATACGGTACCTGTAGGAGGCACCATCAATATTGGTTATTTCGAAACTTGGAATGACTTACAAAGTAGTGCAGACGCCAATGCTAATAATGGAGGAACCACCACAGCGAAATTAAAAATATATTATACTTATGTACCAGGTAAGGTAAAGTGGTATGATAATAATACATCCACTACATTATTAGATACATTTTCATTGTTTAATCCGCTAAGTCCAACTGTTGTAAATCCTAGTACGCAAATGACAAACACTGCAAATCCTGGTACTTATACATTTTTTGCTACTTGCGATGGGGCTGTGGATTGTCGAGTACCTGTTAATTTAATAGTTGATCCTACGCCATTAGCTTACCAAGATACCATGACTTTATGTGAGAATGCTGTGGGAAGTAATCAAGGCATTTTTGATTTAACATCAATGAACAGTGCAGTTTCAGGTGGATTAGCGCCACCGTTACAAGTAGCTTATTTTGGTGATCAAGGATTGTTTGGTCCGATTGGCACACCTACCATGGATACTTCAAGTACAAACTTCGTGTATTCTAAAGTAAGCAACTCGTTTGGTTGTTATGGCAGCGATAGTTTATTGTTGCAAGTAAATAGCATTCCAGAATTTGTACCAAATGTAATTAGTAATGGAACAGTTTGTGCACCTGCTTCGGTAGATGTGGCAAACTTGATTGGTGCATTTAGTACAGTACCTGCTGGAGCAGACACAAGCTATTATGAAGATGCGGCTTGCACTATTATACATCCCAATCCACATCAGGTAATTGCTGCTGATACAGTGTATATTGTAATCAAAACCAATACGATACCAACTTGTAGTGATACAGCAGTGGCCTATATTGATATTACACAAGCAGCAAATAAAATTGCCAATCAAGTAACACCTGGTAATTATTCAGATTGTCTGACTCCTATAAATTGTGCTAATATTACCTTGACTGATGGAGGCACTGAAACTTTATATACAAATCCAACTTGTTTAAAGGTAGCTACTGTGACTGATGCTGTTAATAGTATAGATTTAGGCAATACCCAAATTTGTGAAACAATAGATTGTTCGATTCAAACACATAATGGTCAGCCTTATGTAAATAGAGTATATCAAATTACGCCGACCACGAATGATAGCGGTATGGTATGTTTGTATTACCTTGATGATGATTTTGATCAATACAATGCCTATGCTTCAGCCAATGGATGGCCTTTGTTGCCAACTTCTGCAAATCCTGGTCTTGCCATTAACTTAGCAGTATCTAGAGTAGAGAATGGTCCATTGACAACTTTAGGAAGCTTTATCGGAGAAACGATACCTAGCAATTTAATTACATCAAGTTTTGATCCTCTCACTACTGTTTGGACAATTTGTTTCCCAACGGATAGTTTCTCTCATTTTTATGTTCATTCATTGAATCCGAATAATGTTCCATTGCCCGTGTCATTAGTATTTA
>CAZSUF010000300.1:3756-4533 GCA_964609875.1 uncultured Bifidobacterium sp. | reverse complement strand
CAAATCTCCCATTCTTGCGTAAGTACTCTCTTCCTTATTTCTCAACATTCTTCTTTCGGCAGCGCTTACTAAATTTTCATAAGCAGAAATGGTAAGTCTCGCAGACACACCACTTTTTGCATCTACATATTCGCTTTCTCTGGCTTCACTTGCTAGTTTTTCGATAAGTATGGAAACCAATTCGCCTGCTTCAACATGCATTTTCTGGGCTTCACTCAAAGAAGCTTCTTGTAAAGTAATTTGTCGAGACAATTAAATACTCTTAGGATAGTGGGTCAGAATTTGGCTACCGATCCGATCTTTGAGTGGCGTGATCATACTCCCACGACTTGTATAATCTTCAGGATTGGCTGTGAAAATAAATTCAATATCTAAATTCAATCTTAACTTAAAACCCCTGATTTGAATATCCCCTTCTTGAAGTATATTGAATAAAGCCACTTGAATTCTGGCTTGCAAATCTGGTAATTCATTGATTACGAATATACATCGATGACTTCTAGGTATCATACCAAAATGAATGACTCTTTCATCGGCATAACTTAATTTCAAATTAGCTGCTTTAATAGGATCTACATCTCCAATTAAATCCGCAACGCTTACATCGGGTGTCGCTAATTTTTCTACATATCGCTCATTCCGATGAAGCCATTCTATGGGCGTTTCATCACCAAGCTCTTCAATCAGTTGTTTGGCATACTTAGATATTGGTTGCAAAGGATCGTCGTTAATTTCACTTCCTTGTACAACCGGAATATATTCGTCTAACAAAGAAAT
>CAZSUF010000300.1:3107-3729 GCA_964609875.1 uncultured Bifidobacterium sp. | reverse complement strand
AACAGTATCTTCAAATCCAATAATTCCTTGAAAAATTGGCTCTGCTGATTTGATTTTTAAAATCAAATTTTCTCTGAGTTCATCCTTAATACTTCTAGATTGATAGCCTGATTTTTTTAGTTCGCCTAAGTTTTTAATTGATTTATGCATGTAGTTTGATCTAGATTTAAATTCTTTTCTTTCTATTTTTTTCAAAGTCTTCGAATATATATTCACCTAATCCTTGTAGTGAAGTGTAAAAGGCCTTTCCTTGATTAGCTTCAGTAAATTCTCTTACAAAATCTTGTAGATAAGGATCACTGGCTACCATAAAAGTGGTGATAGGAATTTTCAATTTTCTACAATGTTGAGCTAAGGTCAAACATCGATTCACGATTTTTCGATCTAAGCCAAAACTATTTTTATAATAATTGGAACCTTGTTTCAAACAAGTTGGTTTGCCATCAGTGATCATCAGAATTTGCTTGTTTGCATTCTTTCTTTTTCTCAATAAATCCATGGCTAATTCTAAACCGGCCACAGTATTTGTATGATAAGGCCCCACTTGTAAATAAGGCAAATCTTTGATTTCTATTTGCCAAGCATCATTCCCAAAAACAATGATATCCAATGTATCCTTAGG
>CAZSUF010000300.1:0-3097 GCA_964609875.1 uncultured Bifidobacterium sp. | reverse complement strand
TTTGTCGAATTAATTCTGACAACGCCATGGCCACATTTTTTCCTGGCGTAATTCTGTCTTCGACATATAAAATCATCGAATGTGAAATGTCAATCATCAGTACAGTAGAGGTTTGTGTTTTATACTCACGGTCTCTTACTTCGAGATCACTTTCTGTGAGTTTAAATTCTCCAATGCCGTGTTGAATTTGCGCATTACGCATCGACTCGAGTAGGGCAATTTGATCGGGTGCATCTCCAAATTCAAAGGGTCGAGTGTCGGTACTTTGCTCATCGCCAATGCCTGTAAATTTAGTTCTATGATTTCCGGATTTGCCTTTTTTTAGCTTGCCGAAAATTTGATCTAAGGCTTGCTTTCGAATAGATTGTTCGGTTTTAGCCGTGATTGAAAAATCACCTTCGACTGTTTCATTTTCTTTGATGTATCCTCTTTCTTTTAGCTCATCCATAAAATCTCCCAAACCATAATCCGGCGTAGTAAGTTTATATGTCTTATCTAATTCAGTAAGCCAACTAAAGGCTTCATTAAAATCTCCGCTGGTATAAGTGAGTAGTTGTTTGAGTACATTGAATAATGTATCAAACGGTGAATTTGCATTTTTTTGTTCAACAGTAAATTGGATACCAATCATAAAGTGTGTAAAAGTAGCATCCTTCATTCAATAATGCTAAGTAAGATTCTTGAAGCATAATAGAAAACAATAATATCATGATACTTGCCAAGTTTGATTGATCGCGCGAAGGATAGTAGCGAAAAGCCCGCATCACGCGCTCTGGCGTGAGAGGACTTGTAGCGAATAGCCTGGCCACGCTTCTCGACATGTCATAAAATAAGTCAAGACCTCATAGCGCGGCGCGCCCAAATAAAAGAAATTAGAAAACCACTGTCTTCCAAAGTTGCTGGCTACCCCGTTGAATAAGAACTTCTACCTGATCTCCTTTTTTGTGTTGACTTAATACCTTCATGTAATCTTGGATATTGTCGATATTCGTATCACCCATGCGCAAAATAATATCTCCTTGTTGCAATCCAGCCTTGCTTGCGGGTTTGTCATCTGTAACGCCATCTAATCGCAATCCTTTGCCATCGAAAGCATAATCAGGCATGACGCCCAATGTAACTTTAAAGCTACTGGTAGTGGACTCGGGTGATTTTGTTTTATAGAAAGGTAATTTAGGTTGTTCATTTAAATCCATGATTAGATCCACAATGAGTTCAAGTACACTGGCCTCGCCCTTATAATTAATCTTATCTAAATCATCGGTTGGTTTATGATAATCGCTGTGTTGACCGGTGAAAAAATGCAACACAGGAATATCTTTTAAGTAAAAAGAAGTTTGATCACTTGGGCCAACACCTGAACTATCTTGTTTGATAGAAAATGAATGATTTACTTTGGTAAGACTTGGTTTCCAAGCTGATGAAGTACCAATTCCATACACAATGAGTTTATGGGTTGTGTCATTCAAGCGTCCTATCATATCCATATTAATCATGTAGTTGATATTGCTTAAAGGCATGGTTGGTTTTTCGCACCATTTTTTAGAACCGATTAATCCAAGTTCTTCACCTGAAAATGTCATGAAAAGAAAATTATATTTTTCTTTAATGCCATTGGTTGAAAAATATCTGGCTAATTCAATCACCCCTGCTACTCCACTGGCATTATCATCAGCTCCATTATGAATTTTGCCTTCAGGATTTGCATCTAAACTATTATGATCAAAACCAAGACCACAATGATCGTAGTGTGCTCCAATGACTATCGTTAGGTCTGCTTGATTATCTAAAAAACCAACTACATTTCGACCTCTCTTTGTAGCAATCCCTGCTGTAGATGTGTCATGTACTTTATGGTTGTATTTATAAGTAAAATCGTAGTAATACCCTTTTGTACCCAAAGGTTTTAAATGATTGGCTTCGAATTTTTCAGCAATATATTTTGCAGCAACTAATTCATCATGCGTTCCTGTACCTCGACCATTTAATTTGTCTGAAGCTAGGAAAGAAATATCATCGACCAAATGATCGGCAATAATTCTTTGAGCTTGCGACTTTACACAAACAGTCGAAACAAGTAAAGCGAAGATTATTTTTTTCATAAAGTATTAAAGATAAAATGATTCAACTACTATTCTACCCATTCTGCAATAAACAAATTGGTATCTTTTGTGTTCCCGTTATTTCTGTTTGAAGAAAACACTACATATTTTCCATCTGCTGAAAACATAGGGAAAGCATTAAATTTACTTTGATCAGTGATTTGTTCAAGTTCAGTGCCATCATCCTTGATCATGAATAGTTGAAAATTGTAGCCTTCTTCTGTATGATGATTGCTAGAAAAAATAATTCTATCCCCTGCAGGATGATAATAAGGTGCCCAATTTGCTTTACCTAAATGAGTAACCTGAAACAGATTAGAGCCATCTGCATTGCAAGTATAAATTTCCATGTCAGTGGGTGATACTAGGCCTTTATTTAGGTTGCTAATATATTCGCTAAATTCTTCATCCGTTTGCGGGCGAGAAGATCTAAACACAATTTTTGACCCATCAGGCGAAAAGAAAGCGCCCCCATCATAACCTAATAATTGAGTAATCGCTTTTTGATCCGTTCCATCTATATTCATAGTCCATAATTCAAGATCACCTGTCTGCATACTGGTATACACAATTTTATCTCCTTTCGGTGAAACAGTGGCCTCTGCATCATACCCTTTTATATTCGTCAATTGCTTCTTGATTTCTCCTTTTTCATTAGCCACAAAAATGTCGAAATCTTCATAAATATTCCATACATATTTATCTTCTTCTGTTTTCACGGGTGGACAATTCTTGCTGCCCTTAAAGGTGGAAGCATACAATATACTTTTTCCATCAGGCATATAATAGCTACAAGTCGTTCTACCTTCACCATTACTCACCATACGAGGTTTATAATTTTTATCTTTCATGGCCTTTTCAATATCCATTTCAAAAATTTGATCACAAGCCAAGCCCCATTTAGGGTTATTCGTTTGAAAAGTTAGTTTCTTTCCGTCAGGGCTAAAATAAGCTTCCGCATTATCGCCACCAAACGTAAGCTGTTTAATATTTTT
>CAZSUF010000299.1:267-4568 GCA_964609875.1 uncultured Bifidobacterium sp. | reverse complement strand
AATTATTCGAAACTGACGAATACAGCAAATTAATGGCTGAGGTAAGTGCGATGAAATTGAGCAGTAAAAAAGCTGTTGAATTACAAACAGAAAAAATGTTAGTAAATATTCCAGTAGCTACAAGAAGTGAAATGGATGAAGTTTATCAAACAATTTATGATTTGAAAAAACAAGTTCGTGAACTACAAACTGAATTGAAAGGTACTGCAACTAAAACTGCACCTAAGTCAGCGCCTAAAGCAGCAACTAAAACTGCGCCGGTTGCAAAAGTAGTTGTAGATAAGAAAGCAGCTCCTGCAAAAAAGACAGCTAAGAAAAAATAATATTTTTTTTGAATATAATAAAAGGTCATCTTCGGATGGCCTTTTTGCTTTATACCCTATCATTAATTTTAACTGAGTTAGTAAAGAAATTATTTTAATTTGCAGCATGTCCTCAATTCAACTCTGCTGGTTTCGGAGAGATCTTCGTTTACATGATCATGCCGCTTTATTTCATGCACTCACTCAACACAAGTCTGTTCAACCTATCTTTATTTTTGATTCGGATATACTTTCCGAATTAAAAGCTGATGATAAAAGAGTCACTTTTATTTATTTGCAATTACAGAAAATGAAAGAAATATGCCAGCAACATGGTAGCGACTTGAAAATTTATTATGGCAAGTCACAAGAAGTGTTTGCGAAAATATTTTCTTCAAATCAAGTATCTGCAGTCTATACCAACCATGATTATGAACCATATGCCATCCAAAGAGATCAAACTATTGAAGCCATTCGATACAGTTTCTTAGTTATAAAGACCAGGTGATCTTTGAAAAAAATGAAGTAATCAAGGAAGATGGCACACCTTACACTGTCTATACGCCTTACAGTAAAAAGTGGAAACTTAACTTACAACAAGAGGGACTACCCTCATTTCCTTCAGAAAAATTATTACATCATTTAAATCAGTGTCAGTCAGAGCTTATGATTTCTTTGGATGAAATTGGTTTCGAGCTTCAACATAGTGATTTTAGTTCAATGATTCTTGATCTACATATAATTGCACATTATCAAGAAACACGAGATTATCCTGGAATTGAAGGTACTTCGAGATTAGGCATTCATCTTCGGTTTGGCACAATTTCTATTCGGCAATTGACTGAACTAGCCATGAAAGCCAATGAAAAGTTTTTAAACGAGTTAATTTGGCGCGAATTTTATCAAGCTATCATTTGGCATTTTCCTCAAGTCGTACATCAATGTTTTAAACCCAAGTATGAAGATATTCAATGGCGTAACGATGAAGCTGAATTTGAAGCGTGGTGTAATGGGCTTACGGGTTATCCTTTAGTAGATGCTGGGATGCGACAACTCAATCAAACAGGCTGGATGCATAATAGAGTTCGAATGGTTGTAGCCTCCTTTTTGACTAAGCATTTACTAATAGATTGGCGTTGGGGAGAAGCTTACTTTGCCACCAAATTACTCGATTTTGATTTGGCATCAAACAATGGTGGATGGCAATGGGCAGCAGGTTGTGGCGTAGATGCAGCACCATATTTTAGAGTGTTTAATCCAACTTTGCAAACTGAAAAATTCGATCCTAAGCTTACTTATATTCATACATGGGTTCCTGAATTAAATACTTTTAATTATCCCAAGCCAATCGTCGAACATAGTTTTGCCAGAAAGCGTTGTTTAGAAGTGTATAAAAAAGCGCTAGGTTCTTGAGTAGGATTCGGGAAATGCACTTAATTTGCCTCTTTTGAATGAATAAGGATAATTTTTATATGCAAAGATGCCTGCAACTTGCAGCAAGAGGCATTGCGCAGGTTTCGCCAAATCCAATGGTAGGGGCTGTGTTAGTCTATAAAGATAAAATTATTGGCGAAGGTTATCATCAACAATTTGGTGGTCCACATGCAGAAGTGAATTGTATTCATTCAGTGAATGACGAGGAAAAAGAATTAATTCCTAAGTCAACATTATTTGTTTCACTCGAACCTTGTTCACATACAGGTAAAACACCACCTTGTACAAATTTAATTCTCGAATATGGCATAAAAAAGGTAGTAATAGCTTGTGGTGATATCTCTGACAAAGTGAATGGAAAGGGCATAGCCTTACTACAAGAAGCTGGTGTTGAAGTGATCGAGGGAGTGCTTGAATTCGAAGCTAAGGAACTCAATAAAAGATTTTTTACCTACCATGCACAAAAACGTCCTTATATTATATTAAAGTGGGCACGTTCGAAAGAGGGTTTTATTGGAACTGCAGAAAGACAGATTAAATTGTCTTGTCCTGAAACTGATTCATTGGTACATCAATGGAGGTCTGAGGAAGATGCCATTTGGGTTGGATATCAAACGGCCAAAACAGATAACCCTCAATTGAATGTTCGACATGTGTATGGGAAAAATCCAATCCGAATAATTTTTGATAGAGATTTGTCTTTAGATCCTTCATTAAATTTGTTTAAGAAAGATCAACCTACAATTTGTTATAATTTAAAAAAGAATCATCGCGAGAATCAATTGGAGTATTTTCTAATTCAACAAAAAGATTTTATCACAGAAATTTTAGCCGATTTATTCGAACGACAAATTATGTCGGTGATTATTGAAGGCGGCGCGAAATTAATTCAACATTTTTTGGATAAAAATTTATGGGACGAAATAAGAGTCATTCAAACTTCTACCTCATTAAACAAAGGTATACATTCGCCAAATGTTCAGCATCTTAGACCTTATATGATTTTGCCTTCTGGCAGTGATCAAATTCACTATTATAAAAATGAAATTTAATTTATGCTTTTTTTATTTCTGTCTATTCTTTTAAACGCCCATATCAGTGTGGTCTTTGGTTACTTTCGAAAATATAATATTGATAATTTTCAGGCTATTGTATTTAATTACGGATTCTGCATCATCACAGGTTGTTTGGCATTAGGGAAGGTGCCTATTACTATCGATGTGGTTTCTCAGTCTTATTTTAAATGGGCCATTTTGATGGGTGTATTATTTATTTCGGTGTTTAATTTGATTGCTTTCTCTTCACAAAAAGTGGGCGTTACTATTACGCAAACTGCCAATAGATTGTCTTTAGTAATTCCAGTGGCACTTTCTGTATTGTTATATGGCGACCATGTTTCTCTCTTAAAAGTCGGAGGCATTGTGATGGCAATAGTAGCTGTTATTTTAGTTTCATCAAAAGAAAATCAGGAGGGTAAACAAAAATTATCTGTATTGGAATTAGCCTTGCCATTTATTTTATTTATCAGCAGTGGCATCATCGATTCACTCACGAAATATGTACAAAATACTTATTTAGTCAATGAAGATTTGTCTAATACTTACCTGATTCTTGGATTTGGCATTGCCTTTATAATTGGATTTTCTGTATTAATGTATTTATATATCACAGGTAAAAAGAAATTTCAACCAAGATTTATTTTAGCAGGCTTATTACTAGGAGTGCCCAATTATTTTTCAATTTATTTTTTGGTAAAAGCTCTTCAAAGCCCCGTTTTAAGCAGTTCGGCAACTATTCCTATCAATAATATTGGGGTGTTGCTTGTGGTAAGTTTATTTGGAATTTTAGTCTTTAAAGAAAAGCTTTCTAAAAAAAATTATCTGGGTTTAATATGCACCTTGATAGCCATTCTGTTAATTTATTTGGGCGATTAATTTATTGATATCTTGAAAACAACTTATCATACAATTGTGCAGAAAGCACAATCCGAATTTAAAGATCGAGGTAGTCGTTTTATTGCTTATTCTTTTTTAGTCAAAGATGTAGTTCAAGTTAAAATAGCAGTCAAGAAAACCAAAGAACTTCATCCTAAAGCTGTACATCACTGTCTCGCTTTTCGTGTAGGTTATGATGGGCAGCAATTTCGAGCAAACGATGATGGCGAGCCTTCGGGAAGTGCGGGTAAACCTATACTCGGACAAATTGATCATGCCGATTTAACGAATGTATTGATTGTGGTGGTCAGATATTTTGGAGGGACACTTTTAGGCGTGCCCGGATTAATTAACGCGTATAAAACGGTGAGTCACGATGTGTTGCAATTATCAGGTCGTGTTGAAAAAAATATTGAAATTAATTTTTCACTACAATTTAGTTACACCCTGATGAATGAAGTGATGCGCATTATTAAGCAATATCAATTGGAACTTATTTCATCCGACATGTTGTTGTTCTGCGAATATATTATTGCTGTTCCCTTGCAAATTGAAAAAGAAGTATTTGAAAAATTCGAGGCATTTCACGAATTGAAGATTGTCAAATTGTAAAATATTTTTCTTTTTTTTG
>CAZSUF010000299.1:0-257 GCA_964609875.1 uncultured Bifidobacterium sp. | reverse complement strand
CGGCTATGATGTGTCAAGTAGAGTATAATCTGGTAAAGCCTCTCGGAATCCGGGCTTTCCATTCAATCGTTGCCGCAATACAAGGCTGTACATGCATTGAAATTTTGCACATTATAAAATGATTGATTACCTGAAAATTTTATTTGAATGATTCATACATAAAACATCCATGAATGATTATCTTGTAAACTTTTAATTGACTAATTCTAATTTCAGTAAGCTGATGAAATTTTCTATACAATTCCTTATTCTTTTAT
>CAZSUF010000298.1:1196-4603 GCA_964609875.1 uncultured Bifidobacterium sp. | reverse complement strand
TCCTCAACAATACGAATTAATTGATGTAATTCAGTCCATTTTTTGGGCGGCATCCGGGCTTTTCGTTGCAAGTCCTCTCCCGATTCGGCAAATAACATTTCTTTCAAACCGAATGAAAATAGTATTGCCTCTCGGGATGCGGGCTTTTCACTTCAATCCCTGCCGCAATACAGCTTTCGTTTGTGAATAAAATGAAGAAGTACTAAACAAGAGTACACCCTCAAAGTAATGTCTCATTCGAAATACTAGGATTCCTCAGTAATTGAGGGTCTTAGGAGTTGAGTTATGGTTTTGAATTCTGTTAGTTATTCATGAGGCGACTCTGAATAACATAATCTCTGACGATAGGAAGAGTCCCAAACGTAAGATGCGGTGAGAAATATTTCTTAAGAGATGTTTCGTTTGAGATGCTTCGATTCCTCAGTAATTGAGGGTCTTAGGAGTTGAGTTATGGTTTTGAATACGGTTAGTTATTCATGAGGCGACTCCGAACAACATAATCTCTGACGATAGGAAGAGTCCCAAACGTAAGATACGGTGGGAAATATTTCTTAAGTGATGTTTCGGTTGAGATGCTTCGATTCCTCAGTAATTGAGGGTCTTAGGAGTTAAGTTATGGTTTTGAATTCAAGCTGTTCGAGTTTTAACGAAAGGTTGCTTCATTGGGAGAAACTCGAACAGCACAATTCGATGAATAAAGAAAGCCCGCAGGGTTCAGGGTCCCCTCCTACTCGAATCACTGAACTACAATGAAAATAGGGGGCATAAAAAAATACTCACTTATAACATCTCATACACTTGAGCAGAAAATTTTTCTAAGCTAGGATCTCGAGCACCCATCAACAATAAAACTGTGTCTTCTTGTAGCGTGGGCAAAAGTTTTTTAAACAATTCTAAACGATCTTCTTCGAAATGTGCATTTACTTTCAAGGTTTGCAAATCATGTATTAAATCTGCCGCGGAAATATCCTTTACCGCAGTGCCCCCAGCATAATAAATTTCACTCATCCAAATTTCATCCTGAGGTCTTAAAGTAGCCGCTATTTCTTCTACAAGTTCTTTACGGACAAACCTGGTTGGGCCATATCCATGAGGCTGAAACCAAGCCACTAATTTATGCGCTACAGGTTGACAGGCACGAATAGAAGCGGCAATTTTTGCAGGATTATGCGCGTCTTCTATAAATGCCTTTATAACTTGCTAATGCCTTGGCACATTGTTGAACCGTTAAGCCAAGTAACTTTGCCACCGCTATACATGCCAAAGCATTTTCCATATTATGCTTACCAATTGTGGGAATAGTCACCTCCAACCCATTGACCTGAAAAGAAATCGAAAAGCCTTGTTGAGAAAAATTTGTCCCTACTAGAGAACTTCCTTCGCCAAAATCTAGACTTATATCTGTAGAAAATTGTTTAGCCAGTGGATGGGCATGATTCACCACAAACTGCTTTTGTGTATGACTTTGAAAAGTTTTAAATATCTCAAATAATTCATCCAGTTCTTTATGGTCTTTATCAATACTAAGTAGTAAACCAATTTCGGGTTTGTATTTTACTAAGGTTCCATCACTTTCATCTGCTTCAATAAGCAACCAATCACTCTGACCACAAAAGGCATTCCCTATTTTGCCCCCTTCTTGTAAACTCGCCAAACCTGCTCCTGTAATCAAAGAAGGACTTACCCCATTCTCGTACAAAATATGAAATAACATAGCAGTGGTAGTAGATTTGCCTGAAGTGCCCGCAATAGCAATCGTTCTTTTGCTCGCACAAATTTCGGCGAGTAATTCAGCACGAATAATCACAGGAATGTTCAAGGCTCTTGCCTTCATCATTTCTACATTAGTTTCTTCAATGGCTGTAGAAATTATCACAGCTTCTGTCTGCTCATTTATACCACTTCCGTCTTGTAAAAAGCAGGTAATATGTTCATGTTCTAATTGATGCTTTACATAATCATTCACAGGATCATTAAATAACCTATCACTACCTGAAACTTTTTTGCCATTTCCAGCAAGATACTGTGCAATGGCACTCATGCCTGCGCCACCCACGCCAATAAAAAAGAAATTTGATTTATCTAAAACTGAGCTCATGAACCTTGATTTAAAAATGAGAATTATTTACCTTCGAACAATAGAAACTTTGATTCTTTATTCAACATTTCTAAGGCAATGGACGTAGGCATTTCTTGATCGGCCGTTAAAACAAAATCTGAGATAGACTTTACCAATTCAGCAGCAGGAGCTCCCATAGGAATGCTCGAGCCAATTTGATTAATCATGGTAATTTCTTGTTCCTTCACAGCTTGAATGGTTTTCCACACTTCACTGGATACATATAATTGTTGTGAAAGATTATGCTCAAATTCTGCACGAATACTTTGCACCATTGCTAATTGTAAATCTTGCGCTGTTGAATCTTTGGTATAAAATCTACTGATCATACTATTCGGATGCATTCGTTCAATAAAAATGGCTAATCTTTCATATGCCTGCATGCGCATTTGTAATGAAGCAGATGAATTTTGTTGAAAAATGGCTAATTGTTTGCGTTGAATTTCTGTTACTAAAAATTTTTGCACAATTAAATAGGTCGCTATTAACACTACTACTGCTGGAATTGTATATTTGAGAATGTCCAGTATTTGTTCTTGCATATGATTTTTTACTTAAATAAGGGCGTAAATATACATAGAATATAATGTTTAGGTATATTTAGCGTTTAAGATTAAAAGATAAATTAAAAAGTTTGACTTGATTCAATAGTCTACTTTATGCAAAACCAATATATTCAAAGTTTAAATCATAAAATGAAATATAAATTCGTATTCACATCACTTAAACATGCCTTGCTGTTATTGATATTCTTTCTTTCAAACATCACAGAAACTTCTGCAACCATAGCCAACTATACAGGTGTGTATCAATATAATAAAGGGCTCAATAAAGCGAATGCTGCTTTATATGTAATACAATTCACAGAAGATAGCGCTTTTTTTTACTTAAATGGAATTTCAGGGATGCCAGATTTTTTTACCACAGAAATCAGAGGATTTCTAAAAATTGATGGACTAAATGGCACTTTTACTTCTAAAGATTCATGCCTTCTTAGTCTAGAATTCAAAAATGGCCAAGTGAATATTACCCAAGCCCTCAGTTGCAAACTTGATTTTTCGGTGAATGGAAAGTACAAGAAAACTTCAAATACGGCAAAAAAGAATTCGACATTTTTAATTAGCTATACCGAAAAGCCAGCGATTTTAAAATCAGATAGTGTGCAATGTTATGAAGCACCCAGTTATGGTTCAAATATTATTTATACGGTGACTAAACATTCCAATATTAAAATCATTGATGAGTATAGAGATTTTTATTTAATCGAAGATAAATCAAAGGCAAGTCA
>CAZSUF010000298.1:0-1186 GCA_964609875.1 uncultured Bifidobacterium sp. | reverse complement strand
AAATTAGTTGAAAAAAATGAAACAATTTATCTTAAGTATACTAAAATATATTTCCTTACCCTTGGCAATTTTGTATGGAATAGTGGTGAGTTTACGAAACTGGTTTTATGATTTAAAAATATTTTCTTCCATTGCTTTTGATTTACCTGTGATTTGTGTAGGCAATATTACCGTAGGTGGTACAGGTAAAAGTCCACATATCGAATACCTCATTGAACAATTTTCGCATGAATATAGACTCGCTACCTTAAGCCGAGGATACAGAAGACATAGTCGTGGATTTAGATTGGCCAATGCAGAAAGTGATGCCCGAGAAATTGGCGATGAACCCTTTCAATTTAAATTCAAATATCCTCACGTGGAGGTTTGTGTAGCTGAAGAACGTATGACGGCTATCCCACAATTGTTGCAACAAAAACCATTTGTACAAGCCATTCTTTTAGATGATGCCTTTCAACATCGAACAGTCAGAGCAGGCATGAATATTTTACTTACAGATTATCATCGTCTGTATACAAGAGATTATATCATGCCATTTGGTTTACTACGTGAAAGTAAAAGTGCTGCTAAAAGAGCTGATATCATTATCGTGACTAAATGCGATCCATCGTTAAGTATCGAAGAAAAACAAAAGCTAACCAAAGAGATTGCTCCACTCCCCCATCAAACTTTATTTTTCTCTTGTATTGAATATAAAAAATTGTATTCCTTATATCCTGGCGAACAGACTTTAAATGCCGAAACAGAAGTTTTACTGGTTTGTGGCATTGCAAATCCTCAACCTTTAATTGAGAAATTAGAAAAAGACTTCAAAAAGGTTTATCAATTAAATTTTAAAGATCATCACTATTTCACCTACGACGATCTCAATGAAATCAAGGAAAGCTTTGAACATATCGTTACTTCAAATAAAATAATTATTACTACGGAAAAGGATGTTTCGCGACTCATGTTATTACAAAATAAGATTATTGAATATAAACTTCCTATATTTGCACAATCAATAGGCATTCGTTTTCTTTTCGAAGGTGAAGAAAAATTCAACACTCAGGTCCGCGACTTTATTCAAACCTTCATTCCTACTCGCCCGACTGAACCAGAAATTGAACTGGAAATTATCGATGCCGAAATACTTTAACACATCACTTAATCTCGACCTGAGGAATTAAGTATAAAATTATACCAT
>CAZSUF010000297.1:0-4613 GCA_964609875.1 uncultured Bifidobacterium sp. | reverse complement strand
TGGATAAAAGTTTGGCTTCGATTTCAATATTTTTTTATGCCTCGAATCTTAGGCCACCTCTTGCATGAAGACTTTATCATCAAACCTATTTTACAACATATTGGCAAAAGATAAATGACAACAATTTTTATTAGCCTTAAAAATGTTGTTTAACGGATAATCATGAAAAGTCATTTGTTTGTAACAAATTCATCATTTTATTCTTTAGATTTATCCTTCAAAATCAACACGTATGAAACACAATCTAATTATGCTGATTGCTATTATTTTAATAAGCTTCTCCTTTACACCTTTACTTGCTCAAGAATGGAATACATCCGTTCCAAAGAAAATACTGATTTTACATAGCTCAAAAGATTATGCCACGGCTAAAAAAGTGGCCATAGAGGCTTCTAAAAAACTTAGACTAGAACTAAATATTAAAGACTTAAAGCCAAACAGCAAAACAGGTTTAACTCATAGTGAACAAGATTGTGAAACATTTGGTTATCCTTGTTATATTGCTAGAGGCGAAGGTGATGCCCAAAACAATTATTATATATCCATCGAATATTCAAATGCTTATGAAGGATTTGCTCAAGGCTATTATATTGTGGTTGCAGGTATTGATGATCCCAATTCATCTAAATTAAAAACTGAATTAGCAAGAGTTAAGAAATTTTATAAAACGGCCTATGCTAAAGGTACTAAGGTGTGGCATGGATGTATGCATTAGGAAAAGTCAAATCAACATACTCATTTTTCAACAAGCTTATTAAACAACCAAAACTCTCAACCTACTCCACAGCCCTAGCCCGGATAGAACGGATATCCCACGCGCCTCGCGTGGATAGCAGTGATAGCCGGAATAGCTCCGAAAAAAAATATTACACTTGAAAATTCATGGCAATTTCACAGAACATGCGCACGCCAACACCAATGGCTTGTTGATAAATATCAAATCGATCGTTGTGTACAGGAAATTCAAATTGACCTTCATGCGAAGTGCCTAAACGAAAAAAGCATCCTGGAATATGATGGGTATAAAAACTAAAATCCTCTGCTGCCATTCTGCGATCTAATTCAACTACCTGAGTTGCACCTAAAGTTTGTATGGCAATTTGCCTTGCTTGCTGCGTTGTTTCAGGATGATTATATAAAAATGGATAACCCATGGGAATCTCAACTTCTGCGGTAGCTCCATAGGCCGCGCAAATTTCGTGACTATACTTTTTAATGAGCTCATGCGCCTTCATTCGCCAAGTCTCATCCATACATCGCAAAGTGCCTTCAATATTCACTTCAGAAGGAATGACATTGCCTACATTACCCCCCTGAATTTTTCCAAATGAAAGCACCGAAGGATTTAAAGGGTTGTTGTTGCGTGAAATTATTTGTTGAAGTCCGACCAATAAATTTGCTGCAATAATAATTGGATCTACGGTTTGATGTGGTAAAGCAGCATGTCCACCTTTGCCTTTGACTTTGATATATACTTCATCGGCACTTGCCATATACTGACCTTCTCTAAAGCCTACTTTTCCGTAGGGCAAATGAGGATATACGTGCAATGCAAAAATGGCTTGAGGAGCAGGATTTTGCAAAACACCTTCCTTGATTAAAAGACTTGCACCACCTGGATGTTTTTCTTCACCAGGTTGAAAAATAAGTTTGATGCTTCCTTGCCAATGATCTTTCAATTCATGCAAGATTTGTGCTGTACCCAACAAGCAAGTACTATGTACATCATGTCCGCAAGCATGCATCACACCTGCATTTTGGGAAGCATAGGGTGTTTCATTTTTTTCTTGAATAGGCAAGGCATCCATATCGCCTCTGAGGGCAAGCACTCGACTTGTAGGATTCTTTCCATAAATCATGGCTACTATCCCCGTACCTGCAATGCCTGTTTGATGCTCTATACCCCATTCAGTTAATTGAGCAGAAATAAATGTAGCTGTATTAAATTCCTGGAAAGACAACTCAGGATTTGCATGAATATGCTCTCTGATTTTAATCCATGCTGGCAAATATTGTTCACACAATGAAAGAACCAAGGCTGAATTATCGGGTGACATTGATATTTTTTATGGTTACAATATCAGGAACTATAAAAGAGGTTGGAAAGGCACTACTTACTTTCCGTAAAAAACTTGAAGCGTCTTTTTTATCATCAAAGTCCCCTACTTTAATTTTATAAGAAGGCACATTATAAGACATATAAGATCTTGTACCAGGGAAGGCGCGCATGAAATTATTTTTTGCTTCCATGGCCTTGGCACGATCTGAACCATTATAAATAATCACTCGAAACCCTTTAGCCGTTGTAATACTTCCAGTTACTTTTTTCTTTCCATCAGAAGACACAATAGGTTTATATAAAGGAATCTCTTTTTCCACTGCGGTCTTAGAGGCTCTTTCTTCAAGCTCTAACTTTGCCATAATAGCAGGCCTTTTTTCAAGTAAGTCCAAGCGGTTATCTTTATAGATACGCACATTTTCAATGGGCACGATAAGTGAATCTTCGGTAGAAGTTGTTTGTCCATATATCGACAAACTCATCAATGAAGTAACTAAAACGAGTAAATTTCTGATGTAACGCATAAGTAAGATTGGCAAATTTAAGTGTATTCATGGGTTGATTGTAATTTTTATCAAATAAAATTATCCAAATGTGAAAAACTCATGGAGATATTCAGTCATGTAAAAGCTTTACTTGATCTTGAAATTTCTGATTACCATCAAGAAATTGAGTGAATTTTGAATTTATTTTCTTATTTTCATCTCATGAAAAAGTTTATTGGTCTATTTTTTATACTTTGCTTTCAATTTTTAGCTACAAATATTTTTGCGCAAGCACCCAATATTATATGGCAAAAATCTTTAGGGGGTACAAATGGCGACTATCTGGAAGTGATTAAACCTACTGCCGATGGTGGCTATATTGCTGCAGGATATTCTTCCTCTGCCTATACGGGTGATAAAACAAATAGCTTCAACGGAATCTATGATTGTTGGATTATGCGTTTAGATGCCAATGGAAATAAAATTTGGGACAAAACCTATGGCGGTAGCAATTTTGATGGGGTCTACGAAATCGTCGAAGCCAAAGATGGAAGTTTTTGGGTAACCGCTCAATCTAATTCACCTAATGATTTCGATAAAACTGATGTTTGCCGTGGAGGTATGGATTATTGGGTACTTCACATTGCAGACAATGGCAATTTGCTTTGGCAAAAAACACTAGGAAGTAATAAGCATGATTATTTACAATCTATTTTACCTACTAGCGATGGAGGTATATTACTAAGTGGCAGCACCATGGAGTATTATGTCTCAGCAGACAAAAATGATACTGGATGCTATTTTTACTCATTAGTTCCCAACCCGAATGAAGTAAATGACACATCCAAAACAAGCGATATTTGGGTAATTAAAATTGAAGCTGATGGCACCGTAAGTTGGCAAAAATCTCTAGGTGGTCATAACAATGAATCTATCGGCAAAATGGTAGAAAGCAATCATGGCACCTATGTTATTGCAGCAACAACCTCTTCAAACACTTCATATTTCAGGTTCCCAAATTGCGAACGCTTTGATCCTTTTTGGGGTTACTCTGATTATTGGTTAATCGAAATTGATGATCATGGTACTTTAGTCGAAGAGACTAATTTTGGCGGATATGACGAAGATAAATTAGAATATATGTCCAAAACCTCTGATGGGGGTTATATCTTGGTAGGAAGTTCAAATTCTCAAGCATCTGGAAATAAAGCCGAAGCTCCTTACTATAATTATGATTATTGGATTGTCAAAGTAGATTCTAATTTAAATAAAAAATGGGACAGAGTTTATGGGACCAACCAAATCGAAAATGGCAAATGTATCATACAAACTAAAGACGGTGGCTATCTTGTGGGCGGATCAAGTGAAGGTGGATTTAACGGCAACAAAACTGTGCCTGCTTACGGCTTAAAAGACTATTGGTTACTGAAACTAGATGCGAATGGCATAGATCAATGGCAGTATAGTATTGGCGGTAATAGCATGGATCGTTTTTCATATTTAGGCGAAACTCAAGACGAAAAAATTATCGTGGGTGGAACTTCTTTTACAAATGTTTCAGGACTTAAAAACGCACCCTCTAAAGGTGATTGCGATTTTTGGGTTTTGCTGTTAGACAAAAATCCAGCACAAACTACCAATACCATCTCTCAACTTTTGACAGATCAACTAGCTACAATTTATCCAATTCCAACCCATCAATTTATACATATCGATTTTATAAAACCTACCCAAAAAGCCGTAGTCGTAATCTATGACATGTTAGGAAATAGAGTCCATTCAACGACCTTGTCTAATACACAAAACAAATTGGATATATCTTTCTTGAATCAAGGAAATTATATTCTCAACCTTCAAGTAGACGGACATAGGCAATCTCGAAAGTTTACGGTAATTAATTAAGCGCATAATCTGGCGAATGAATTAATTTCGCCACATGGAAAACAACAAATACACCCTTGTTTTAGGTGCCTCTGAAAAACCTGAGCGTTATAGTAACAAGGCCATCAAGATGCTCTTAAAATACAAGCATCTAGTATTGGCCATTGGTCACAAAATGGGCGAGGTCG
>CAZSUF010000296.1:0-4644 GCA_964609875.1 uncultured Bifidobacterium sp. | reverse complement strand
GGTCCCCATATGCTTGCACCACTTGAGAACTAAACTCGCTGGGGGCATAAAAAAAACAGCCCCTAAGAAACAAAATACTGAGGAAACATATTCGAGTTTAAGGCCTACGAAGACTTGACATATAGCATTTTTTATTTACCAATCAACTAACGATTACAAATGTGTAATTTGTTTCGTTGATACGAAATTTTATAAAAAAAATTACCCTATAATTTGTAGGACAGGTTGCAAAAATCGGGGCCTTGATATTTCGAGCTGCCATTTTTTTACCCTTACATAAATATTTTCCATTCGTGTATATTTGATCTTTAGTTGTATGGTAGTCAGGAAAAAGTCCGGTTGATACATTGAAGCATGTAATTCCATGTTGATAAAACGCTTTTGTATCAAGTTGATTTAACACCTCTTCTCGATCTGGAACAATTTGTAATGAATCATCCTTGATAGAAATAGGGGCATTTGAAGCGATGTGTAACTGATGCTGATAAAGTCGCCCTAGCATATCGAAATTTATCACCGCTTTAAATTTATAGCTAGGTGCCATGCTATCATAAAATGATGTTGAGCCAAAAAGACCAGGCTCATGAGCTGAGTAAAATACAATTAAATAATTATAGCGACGGCTCATCCAAAGCTTTTTGTTTTTTAACATGTAAAGCAACATAGCAACACCTGATGCATTATCATTCGCACCCGGATGAAAAGTGGTCACTCTAATTTCTTTTGATTTGCTTATATTTTTTCCAAGATGATCGTAATGAGCACTGAGTAAAATAGTACTATCTGCTTGATGATTAATAAAAGTAAACATATTACTTGCTGTTAATGTATCCTTTGCATCAGCATCTGGAAATCTAAATTTTTGCAACCTTGCTTTGAATCCTACTTGCTTGATTTCTTTTTCAAGCAATTGTGCTGTCTCTTTTTCAAACTGGGTTCCCGCTGGTCGTCCTCCTAAACTTGAGTCTGTCAGTATTTGAATCCAATGTTTGAAATACGAGGTTTGGGCTGCACAATCTTGTACAAGAAAAAGCAGAAAAAACCAACTAAATAAATATATTAAATATCGCACGAGATAAATATACAAGTTAAAGTTGTAGCATAAAAAAAGTCCTACCTAATTGGCAGGACTTTTTTGTTGATTTGATAAAATTTATTGTTCTTGTTTTGGTGCAGGTGATGTTGAAGCTGGAACTTGACCAAAGCGAATTTTCTTGCTTTGACCATCCCACCACATACCTTGGCCTGATTGTTCTTTATTGCTATCATCGTGTAATGATAATTGTAAGCTTTCATCGAAAGATGTTTGTAACATTTCACTTGGAACTTCTTGAGCCGTAGATTGGTCGATACGATCGGCCACGCTAATCCAAGAAACAGACACATTGCTAGTGCCATTATTCAGTTCACGAACAGTGAATCCTTTGCGATCTATTTGCTCGATGTATAAACCATTGCAAGCTCCCATAGCTGTTACAGTAACCACAGGAACATCAGCTAACAAACTTGTGTAGTTGTTGTCGAAAGCCACATAGGCAATTCCGTTTTGTAAGGTGATTTTACCTTTTTTGTATATGGTTAATTCAGTGGATGTAACAGAATAAGCAGGAACACGCTCTGTGCCATTGTTCACTAATTCGATTTGACGACCAGTTGTGTATTCATCACCTAAATTATAAGAAGCTAGTAATTCACCACTATTCATTTGACCGATAACTTTACCTTTAGAAACGCTACCAATCATGGAGCCAAAGAATCCACCGCCAATACCAGCAACTTCATTGGATGGTAAAAAACCACCACCGCTTACATAAGCCGATGATCCATATACTCCATAGTTTAAAAGTCCAGAAGAGCGATAGCCTAATGAGCCCCAATATGCACCATTAACATCAGCTCCTAATACACCACCCGTTCGTGAATAATCATTATAGCTATGTCCTGCTACACCAAAGGAGTACAAATCTCCCCAAAAATTAAACCCTGCATTTCCGGCATTGAATCCCGAACGTGAATAGTCAAATCCATCATTTTGGTTATCCCGGGTTCTGTATCCAAGTAAGGTAGATTGACCATCGCCTTTTGCAGTCAATTGTTGGCGGAAAACATAAAGTTGGTTTAAACTAACTGGAGGAACATCTCCGATTGAAACTGAAGTGTCATCATCTCGAATGAGAGAGTTCACTAGACTACTGCCTGAGGTGGCAAATTTCGGTACGTAATTATTGTTACCTACTGATGATGTAATTGTAGGCGTTGCCCAATAGGCTCCACCAGCAGGATCAGAAGTTAATACTTTGCCGCTACCTTCAGTACCATTTGTAAATTTTAAGCTACCATTTACTTCTAATGTAGCGGAAGGAGTTAATGTTCCAATACCCACATTACCATTGTTGAGAATTTTGACTTTAGTCCCTGAATTCATTTTAAAACTAATTCCTCCAGCTTCGCGATTAAGAATTCCTAACTCAGGAGCTGGGCCAGTTTCCAATGAAATTTGAGCACCGTCTACAGTAGAATTTCCAGCATCGGCAGTTTGTAAGTATATGGCAGAACCTTCCCCAGCAGTCGGTTGGTAGAAATTCGCACGATACCATGAATTGAATAATGGAGATGAAGAGCCTAAAAGTAAAATTCCATCTGAAGTGATACGCATTTTTTCGGTATTACTTGTTCCGAATACTAAGGCATCATTTTCTTTATTCATTACCGTGGCCAAGGTGCCTACATTTTTCACCTCCAACCCATCGGCTGCTGTGTGTCCTGTGGTATTGTTGGTCAAGCGAATATCCATAGTAGTACCATCGGTATTGTTGGCATGAATACGGGCAATAGGTGCAGAATTTCCACCGATACCCACATTCTCTGTAGCAAAATCAGCATGAAATTTTAGCTTAGATACACCAGATTTAAATAAACTCATCCCTATACTTCCGCCATTGGTAATTAAGAAGCGGCCAAGACCATCACCTGCAGCTAATCCATTGTTACCAAAGGCTAAAAGATTTGCATTGGGATATAATGAACTACCGCCATAGTTTCCTGCATAGGCTGTACCATATTTTGTGAAAGTCGCATAAGAACTTGCCCCATCGTTATACAAAGTAAAACGACCTGCACCAGTAGCGCTCAAATTTTGCATGCGTAAATGTTCTTGCACAGCAGCGGCATTTTGACTTATTTGAAATCTTGCAGTCGGAGTAGTTGTACCTAAACCTATACTTGTGCCATTATCATACAGTAACGAAGTAGAGTTAGCCACACCAGCTCCATTTGTTTTTTCGATATAATTGTTGGTCGCACGAGTAGTACTAGCTGCATTTCCTGCTGTGCCAGCCATATCTGAGTAAATGGCATAAGGTACAGAAAGTAATTGTGAGGTGCCAACATTAACATAATTGGTTCCGCCATTCGGATCAATGTCTACGCTAATATACTTATTACCCGTTTCCCATTTTACTGTTTTCATGCTACCATGGATGGCTGTTCCATTTCCTATCTGTAAGGTATATAACCCAAATTCGTTGGTAGTGACAAGTTGCGTTTCTTCGTATTCTGATTGAACTGCATCTTGAGTTGGTAAAACGGAAATTTTTATACCCAGTTGTTTATTGGCTAAAGGATTTCCTTTGGCATCACGAGCTATCCCTTGGTAATTAAATTTTTGAGGAACTTGTGCGTGAACAGCATTGGATTGGAACACTAGTGTACCAGCAGCAATCACTGTTAGTGCAAGCTTGGATGCGAATAAGCCTCGAAGCATTTGTTTAGAAATTTGGTTCATGTTGTTTTTTTTTAAAATAATAAAATAAGCTTAGTTTGTTTTTTGAATTTTGTATGAAATGGCTTCAACATTCCCATTGTCGCCTGATTTTTGAATCATTAAAAAATAGCTACCACTTGCGAATGACTGCAAGTTGAAGCTATATTTATTAGCACCTTCTTTTTGCAAATCTTTTGAAGAAGCAACTAATTTGCCAGTCGCATCAAAGAGTTGATACTTGAAATCGCCTGCTTGCTGATCTTTTGTTTCGATGTAAAGCACATGGCTGGTTGGGTTGGGATATACGTTAATCATCCCCGCCATGGAACTAATATGTTGATTGTCTGAATCGGTTGTATTTGAACTTCCCGTTGAAGCTTGTGGTTGCAATAAACCTTGCGTAACAATGAGATTCGCGGATTTTGCCGTTGAAACTAGAGTCATTTCTCCAATTGAATAATCGAAGGTCATGCCATGAATGACGGCAGAATTGCCTGTAACATTGATGGTAGTTTGGCTCATGCCTTGTAAAGCAGACAAAGCACCAAATAAAAAAAGTGTCGGTTTTAAAAGTTGTAATAGTTTCATGGATTAAATTTTTCCGAAGTTCGTGTTAAATTTTCTGTCAAATAGCAGGGAATTAGATTTTGGTAGGTTTCGAAAAGGATTTGGCATGTTTAATCAGGTAATTGGCAAACTAGACTTGAAAGTAATTTAAGACTAGTGCTTTTTTCTTTATAAAAAACCAGACAATCTCATCAGAAAAAAAGTGTATCCTCTTGACTGATGTGTTGCGGAGGGTCCCCATATGCTTGCACCACTTGAGAACTAAACTCGCTGGGGGCATAAAAAAACAGCCCCTGAGAGCTGTTCGTTTTTTA
>CAZSUF010000295.1:0-4666 GCA_964609875.1 uncultured Bifidobacterium sp. | reverse complement strand
GATGAATAATGATGACGAAAAATTGCAATTTCAAACTTATTTAAACGATTTAAATACAAATTTTGGACCTAGTTCTTTAGCCTACACCTCTGCATTAGCGGATCCGTCTAGTGATGACTATCATCATTTTAGAGGTACAGATTATGATAATCAGAAATTACATGTTTTGAAGCGATATCGAGGATTTAATAATCCACAAGGTAATTCGCCTGTGATTGATAATAGTAGTCAGTTCTCCAATGCTTTTACGAACATTCCAGAGTCTGAAGATATTAATCGAGATAATACCTTAAACGAAAACGAACAATATTTTCAATATAGAATTGATATGAAGCCTAATATGGCTGTGGGTACTAACTATATTGTTAATAAGCAAACAACCACAGTTCGTATGGCAAATGGAGTGCCGGAGCCTGAAACTTGGTATCAATTTAAAATACCTATTCGTGAATATACTGATAGAGTGGGGGGGATTCCTGATTTTAAATCGATACGTTTTATGCGTATGTTTTTAACAGGTTTTCAGGATAGTGTGATCATGCGTTTTGCTCGATTAGAGTTAGGTAGAAATACTTGGAGAAAATATAATTTCTCACTTAGAAATCCTGGGGAAATTATTCCTGATGAAGATGATAATGCCACTTTATTTAATTTGTATTCGGTGAGCTTAGAAGAAAATAGTAGTCGTTCTCCGGTGCCTTATGTAACACCTCCTGGTATCGCTCGTCAACAAATGGCAGTTTCTAATGGTCAAAATGTGTTGCAAAATGAACAATCATTATCTATTCAAGTATGTAATTTAGATGATGGAAATTCTAAAGGAGCCTTTAAATCTTTGGGTATGGATTTAAGGCAGTTTAAGGAAATGAAAATGTTTATTCATGCCGAAGGTACTGAGGGAACAACTCCCTTAAAGGATAAAGATATTCGAGCATTTATTCGATTAGGGAGTGATTTTGTAGCTAACTACTATGAATATCAAATACCCTTAGTGCTTACACCCTTTGGCTCTCGGGCACCCGAATTAATCTGGCCTGAAGCGAATGAGTTGAAATTGAATTTGGCTAAATTAGTTACTGCCAAACAAAAGAGAAATTCATCCGGGGCCAGTTTTTCAAACCCTTTTGAAACCACAGATGATCTTGGAAATATTATTCGTGTGGTGGGTAATCCTAACTTAGGTGATGTGAAGATGGCGATGCTTGGGGTATTGAATCCTAAAAAAACGCCAGCTGATCCGAATGATGATGGTGGAAAAAAATGTGCAGAGGTTTGGTTTAATGAACTGAGATTATCTAACATGGATGAGTCTGGAGGCTATGCTGCTATGGGCAAGGTCGATGTGCAATTAGCTGATTTGGGTACATTTAAAATTAGCGGCAATATGCATACCGCCGGTTATGGTAATATTGATCAAAAGGTGAATCAACGCTTTAGAGATAATTTTTCTCAGTTTGATGTGTCTACAAATATAAATGCAGGCAAATTATTACCTAAAGCTTGGGGCGTGCAATTGCCTGTATTTGCAGGGTATTCTCAAACAGTAAGCAATCCGATTTACGATCCTTATGATTTGGATATTACATATAAAGAGAAAGTAGAAGGATATACAGGTAAAGCCAAAGATTCTGTGAAGAAAGCAGCTCAAGATTTTACTTCGATTAAGAGTTTGAATTTCCAAAATGTACGCATTGCACCAACCAAGAATAAACGAAAAGAACCTTGGGATTTTCAAAATTTTGATTTGAGTTATTCTTACTCTCAAACAACCAAACGCAATCCTCTGGTTGAAAATGATCAATTAGATGAACATCATTTGTCTTTGGGTTATACCTATGCAGTAAAAGCAAAAAGTTTAGAACCATTTAAAAAACTTATTCCCCAAAAACGAAAGTATTTTCAGTTGATTCGTGATTTTAATTTCAATCTGATGCCTTCGAATTTTACTTTCAGAAATAATTTGGATAGAACGATTGGTGAAACTAAAGTAAGAAATATCGATGAAGGGGCTTATCCAATTGATCCGAATTACTTCAAATTTTTTACATGGAATAGGGTCTATAATTTCAGATGGGATTTAACTAAATCTATATCTTTTGATTATTCGGCAAATAATAATGCCCGTGTAGATGAACCATATGGAAGAATAGATAGCAAAGAAAAGAAAGATACTTTTTGGAATAATCTTTCTCGTTTTGGAAGAACAACTGGTTTTAATCAAAGTTTGAATGCAAATTATAATATGCCTTTGTCTAAGTTTCCATTATTAGATTGGACAACCTTGCGTGGAAGTTATAATTCTACTTACTTATATACAGCTGCATCTTTATTGGCGACTAATTTAGGTAATACCATAGGTAATACCCAAACCAAGCAGATCAATTAGTTCTCCGAAGAAGGCAGGAGCTAAAGATTCAAAAGATAAATCGAAATCTTCATCACCTACAGACAAGCCAATGAAAGACGGAGGCGACTTAGGGGGTAGAGGAAAAGACGATGAAAAAGGCATTATTGATCGCGTGCCAGGTGGCAGAGATAGAGGGTTAAGAAATTCTAGAGAAGAAGAGCCTAAAGAAGAATTAGCAGAAGCCGCAAAGGAACCAAGTGGTAGTAAATTAAGTAGTGCGAAAGAAGCAGGTACTTCAAAAACTTCAGGGACTATATTAAAGAATAGTTTGGGTAAAGATTCTATCAATCCAAAAACGGGTAAGGTTGTTATAGTGAATAGTAAAGTGAAAAAGAAAAAAGCACCTTATGTTCCTTCAGATGGGGTGCGTGCAGTGGGGAATTTTTTGATGATGGTAAAGCGAGCTAGTTTTAATTACAATGAAAATTTAGGAACAACCTTGCCAGGCTTTATGGATCAATCGCAGTATGTAGGGATCAATGCCCAAACATCACAACCTGGATTGCCTTTTGCTTTTGGATATCAACCCGATAGATTATGGTTAGAAGGGAAAGGCAATGATAATGTGATGACGAGAGATTCTTTATTCAATGCACCTTTTCAACAGCAGTATGCCCAAACCTTTAACTTAACTGCGAATGTAGAACCATTCAAAGATTTTAGAATTGATTTGAGTATGACCAAGACTTTTAATAAGGCGCACTCAGAATTGTTTAAAGATACCCTTGGAGGAGGTTCTGATTATGTTCATTTAAATCCATATGAAACAGGTGGGTTTAGTATTTCTTATATCGCGATAAATACCTTGTTTCAGAAAAAAGATGGTGTGACTAATTTGTCCAAAGCGTTTTCGGATTTTGAAAATAATAGAAAAATAATTTCAAATAGGTTAGGTGCAATTAATCCTTATACGGGTGGATTAGCTGCGCCGGAGGATAAAGAATTTGCCAAAGGATATACACGTTATTCGCAAGATGTATTGATTCCGGCTTTCCTTGCAGCCTACTCTGGTAAAGATGCTAAAACGTATCCTTTGTTGAACAATGAAAATGATAATGTACGTTCAAATCCATTTAAAAATATATTGCCTTTGCCGAATTGGCGATTAAATTATAGTGGTTTGGCTAAGACGAAAATGTTCAAAGATATCTTTCAAAGTTTTACCTTGAATCATGCTTATACGGGAACCTTGTCTATGAATAGTTTTACTTCGGCCTTGATGTATCGTGATGTGTATGCTTTAGGTTTCCCTTCCTTCATTGATTCGGTATCTCATAATTATGTGCCTTATTTCTTAGTGCCGAATATGACCATCAACGAAAATTTTGGTCCCTTAATTGGAGTAGATATGACCTTCAAGAATTCTTTGAATATTCATTTCGAGTTTAAGAAATCAAGGGTGTTGAGCATGAGTTTAATAGACTTTCAATTAAGTGAAACTAAAAGTAGCGACTTTACCATTGGTGGAGGTATGCGTATTAAAAATGTAACGATACCTACGCCTTATTTCGGATTGAATCGTCGTAAGAGTGATGTGAATATCAAAGCAGATTTTGGTTTGCGCGATGATTATACCACGATCAATCGTTTAGATCAACGCGAATCAAGAGCTACACGTGGACAAAAAGTAATCACCATCACACCGTCTATTGATTATTTGCTGACGGATAATGTAACGCTTAGATTGTTTTATGATAGAAGACAAAGTATTCCTTATGTGTCCAATGCCTATCCGATTACAACTACAAGAGGTGGTATTACGATTCGATTTATGTTAGGGCAGTAAATGTAGTGTTGTAATGCTTACATCCATTTCATGGATTGTGGCTGAGTTTGGATACAGAGATATAGAACGTAATGATACAATTTAGTCAAGAGATTTGGAGAAAATGGTACTATGATCTCATAAACCCGATGTTCTGAGTAGTGTTTATACTTTTGTAGGTTTCAATTTATTCTTTTCAAGGTAGGCATTCAATTCTTCAAACGTCATCCCTTTGATTTCCTTCGAAATTTTGTCTTTAATTTCTCGAAATACTTTTACCGTATCAAATTCTTTTTCAATTTTAGTTTTCATAACCTACAATTTCTTTTGGTGAGTGTATGTTTAAATTTATTGAGTTGTAGCCACTTCTTCAAATTCGTCATCAAAAACTCCTCCAAATACAGATGTGTCAAAATAAAATCTTTGTATCATAAAGCAAATCTAGGTGTAATGGACAAAATAGTGCTTAATTTTTAGATGTTTTGTTCAAGTGG
>CAZSUF010000294.1:2231-4679 GCA_964609875.1 uncultured Bifidobacterium sp. | reverse complement strand
AAATTCTTTTACCCCAAAAATTAAGTAGCCAAATAATCCTGCCAAGCCCTGCACAATGGCTACCAAGGGAATTCATATGGCATTACTATATACTAAATTTCTAAAATCTTTAATCAGTCTATCAGCATTTGAATGTTTAAAGGGTACATTTTTTTTCAACCATACTTCCATTTCATGAGCACTTGTCAACATGAAATAAAGCATAAAATACATTAAAAATAAACTACCTACAGAACTTAAAGTGCCACCCACCATATTTTTCAACACAGGCAATAATTGCGCATTTAGCTTGCTAATATTGGAAGTATTAAAAATATCTAAATTGAATCTTTGTAAAATATACTCAGTTAATTAAAGTTGGATTGTTCAACAGGGGAATGGTCTTATTAACCAGTATTGAAATTAACCAAACAAGTGGCAATACAAACATGATGAAAGTTCCTAAAATTAGTCCTAAGGCTGCATACCATCGTTTCCAATGATATTTAAATACCAATTTAAACATCAAAGTACGTAGTAAAATATGCATGGTAATGGCACCTAAAAAAGCTGCCAACATAAAATATAATTCCTTTCCGATTACAATAGCTAATAAAGCTAGAAAAAGCAGAAATAGTATTTGCCGTATTTTGTTTGGATGTATTTGATGAAGCATAAAAAAAATCTGGTATCTAAACAAATATAGCTTCATTTCAGATTACTTTTTCATTCACTCTAAAAAAACAATGAAGCTGGATGAATGAAAAGCTTTCACAATTTTTTCCTAAATGCTTCGTTAGTGCTTCATAAAAATTACATTTGTCAAAAATTAAATCGCCCATGAATACTCAAATCCTTTGGATAGATGACGAAATGGATTCATTGAAATCTCAAATTATGTTTTTGGAAAATAAAAACTACGAAGTCAGCACTGTTTCTAATGGATATGATGGACTTGAATTTTTAAAATCAAATCATGTAGACGTGATTCTGCTGGATGAAAGTATGCCAGGAATGACAGGCTTAGAAACGCTCGCTCAAATTAGAGAATACAACGCCACCATTCCAGTAGTGATGGTTACAAAAAATGAAGCTGAGAACATCATGGAAGAAGCCATCGGCTCTCAAATTACGGATTATCTCATCAAACCTGTGAATCCCAATCAGATCTTACTTACCTTAAAAAAAATATTAGATAAAAAGAGTTTAGTCAGCGAAAAGACAACCCAAAATTATCAACAAGAATTTAGGAATCTTTTTCTTGCTTTAAATTCAAATCCTAATTATCAAGAGTGGTGCGACCTCTACCGTAAAATTGTGTATTGGGAATTAGAAATGAAAAAATCTGAAAGTCCAGAAATGCAAGAAATTTTGAGTTCACAAAAAGATGAAGCCAACAACGAATTTTGCAAATTTGTTGATAAAAATTATACCAAATGGATTAAAGCCAAAGATGGTGATGCTCCTGTGATGAGTCATACTTTAATGAAGAAACATGTATTTCCGCAATTAAAAAAAGGGACTTCTACTTTTTTTGTACTCATAGATAATTTGCGTTACGATCAATGGAAAACTATTCAGGGTATGTTTACTGAATATTTCCGATTAATTGAAGAAGATATATTTGTAGCTAGCTTACCTACTACCACTCAATACAGTAGAAATTCTATTTTTTCAGGTTTACTGCCTATGGATATTGAAAAAAAATATCCTATGGAATGGAAAAATGATGATGAGGATGGAGGAAAGAATTTGCATGAAGAGATGTTTTTCAAAGATCAATTGCGCAGAAACGCTCTCGAAGACATAAAATTCTCTTATACAAAAATCACCAACCATGATAGTGCAGATCAATTGGTGAATCAGGTACAAAACATGCTGCACAATGATTTAAATATTATTGTCTATAATTTTGTAGATATGCTTTCGCATGCAAGAACAGAAATGGAAGTTTTGAAAGAATTAGCCAATGATGAAATCTCTTATCGTTCTATCACAGCTAGTTGGTTTGAGCATTCTCCCCTATTTGCAGCGTTGAAAAAAGTAGCTGATAAAGGCATCAAATTAATTATTGCTACCGATCATGGAAGTATGCGTGTAAAATCGCCAAGCAAAGTAATAGGTGATAAACAAACTACGTCGAATATTCGTTACAAGCATGGCAAAAACTTGCAATATGAGTCACGTGAAGTATTGGCTTACCGAGAACCTCATGAAATTGGCTTGCCTAAACCAAATTTCAATTCGACTTTTATTTTTGCCAAAAATGATGGTTATCTCTGTTATCCAAATAACTACAATCACTTTGCGAATTATTTCAAAAACACCTTTCAACATGGAGGCGTTTCCCTTGAAGAGATGCTAGTGCCTATCATTAAAATGGAAAGTAAATAGGTCTTTAAACTGCCTGCTTTTTACTTACTTTTGTTCCATGAAAATTGCCCTTATTGGATCAGGACATATTGCTAC
>CAZSUF010000294.1:1396-2193 GCA_964609875.1 uncultured Bifidobacterium sp. | reverse complement strand
GATTTCGCCAAACTTGCTTCATGCAGCGCATTTAGCTCACCAGTTAAATTGTGCCTATTCGAATCAGTTAGCAGACTTAACACAAGAGGCAGATATCTATATTCTTGCAGTGAAGGATGATGTACTTACAGAACTTGCTGAACTAATTAAAAGGCCACAAGCTTTAATTATTCATACAGCTGGGGCTGTAGGCTTAGAGGTACTTCATCCTATTTCGTCTAAAGTAGGATCTATGTGGTGTTTTTATTCCATTCAAAAAGAACATTTACCTACACGACATGACGTTCCTCTGATATTGCAAGCCAGTGATACGGATAGCTTACATACATTGCAAAATCTTGCCCAAAAAATCAGCTCGAAAACCTATATACTTAATGATGAACAAAAAAAATGGGCTCATTTAGCGGCAGTCTTTGCTAATAATTTCACCAATCATTTGCTTGATATTAGTCAGCAACTCATGGATAAACAACAAATGCCTTTTGAGCTCATCAAACCTATCATAGAAAACACCATAGAAAAATTACAATTTTCCAAACCAAAAGATTTACAAAGTGGGCCTGCGATTAGAAGAGATCAACAAACAATTCAAAAACATTTATTGATGTTAGAAGAACAGCCCAGTTGGAAACAGATTTATACTGCCATCACGGAGAGTATTCAGCATCAACATCAAGATAAGACATAAGGTAATCCGCAGGCCGCGTGAGGGATCGTAGTGGAAATCCCATCTCGTTCTTCAAAACGAGATGGATTGCAACGTAGAGCCCGGCTCCTTGGGCAGTCCACAAACTCTC
>CAZSUF010000294.1:0-1380 GCA_964609875.1 uncultured Bifidobacterium sp. | reverse complement strand
ACTGCCCAAGGAGACACGCCCCCATTCATCTTCTTTAAAAGAGATAAATGCCTAATAAGGCAATGTCAAATCTTGTGATTATATTTGGGCTTGCATGCAGAAATTTCGCGCCATTCTTACCTTAATTCGATTTCCGAATTTAATTTTCATTCTGCTCACTCAAGTATTGGTATATTTTTTTATCGTACTTCCTAGCCTCGACAAACTTGGTCAAGCCCCCACCCTTCAAGGTTTACAAGTGATAGCTGTTATTTTTTCAACGGTACTTATTGCAGCAGCCGGTTATATGATCAATGATTATTTTGATATTGGTATCGACAATATTAACAAGCCTGAAAAAGTCACCATAGAAAAAATATTTAAGCGACGAAGCATCATCATGTGGCATATTTTCTTGAATTTAGTGGCCTTATTGACAGTTAGCATACTGAGTTATCATGTATTAAAATTGCGTTATGCCGGTATTCAATTGCTTTGCATTTTGATGTTGGTGGTGTATTCGACAACCTTTAAACGAAAACTCATTATTGGAAATTTGATGATAGCCTTGCTCACATCCCTCACGCTTTGGAGTATTGTGGCCTACGAACCTAAAATTAATTTAGTTGATTTTTCTTCTGTTCAAATTCGCTTTTTTTGGAACTATTTAGCCTTTGCCTTTTTGATTACCCTCATTAGAGAAATTGTAAAAGATATTGAAGATGTCAAAGGCGATACGACTTTACAATGCAAAACAATTCCTTTGGTTTGGGGCATCAATCGAGCGAAGCAAATTATTTATGCCTTATCTCTCTTGCTCTTCATCTTGTTTGGCTTTATGGGTTATGATTTTATTGAAACGCATAAAATGTTATTGCTTTGTATGGCGCTACTCGTCTTACTTCCTTTATTAGTGATGACATATTGGGTTTTTCATGCTACTACTTCTAAAGATTTTAATCGTATCAGCACACTTATCAAAATGATTACCCTCATGGGCATTTTATCCATGATGTTTATATAAATGATCCTATGCAAAAAATTATTTTAGCTTCACAATCGCCCAGAAGAAAGCAGTTACTTGAAATGGCTGAGATTGAATTTGATATCGTAGTTCCTGCAACGGATGAATCGTTTCCTGTAGACATGGATATACGTTTGGCACCTGAATATATTGCGAGTGAAAAAGCAGCAGCCATATATAGTTTGCATCCTGAACGTGCTATTTTGGCCGCAGATACCGTAGTGATTTTACACAATCAATTGATAGGCAAACCAGCCAATAGGAATGAGGCATTAGCTATGTTGAGTCAATTATCTGGACAAACCCATGAAGTGATTACAGGAGTTTGCATTCAACATCAACACGAAAAAAAAATCTTTTCTTCTATTACAGAAGTA
>CAZSUF010000293.1:0-4703 GCA_964609875.1 uncultured Bifidobacterium sp. | reverse complement strand
AATAAAAAATGTGTCCACACGATAGGATCGCAGCATCGGGGGCAAAAGTGGAAAAACAAACGGTTATCTTTGCTGATAGTATGAAGAAATCATTCATCAAACCCTAAAAAGCATCCCACCCAATATTATCTACTCGACCTTCAGTGAGGTAAAAAATTCCTGCATTCGGCTTTTCTTCGATGGCTTTGGCATTGGGTCTTAAAATACCAGAAAACTCTATTGCAAACTTTTTGTGGTAACGATCTAGTTGTGTGACTATGATACCTGCATTGCCTCTAAAATCTTCGTAGCAAGCATAACTACCCGGCGGATCGGTGGGTCTATAGCCTTTGGGCAAATAGGCTACCTTACATACAAACACTCTTTCCTTTACGCTAGTATCCGATTTAGTTTGATGAGGTAGATCTTTGATTTCAGAAAACTGATTGATCTGCAACCAAATGACTGATTTATCTTCAGCTTCAAAAAACATATCCATCATATCAGACTCTTTAATTAATACGGGTTTGCTGATACTCATGGAAGTGTACATCTGACCATTGACCTTACAGCTCAACATGCCTTCACCCATTTTATTTGGATTATAGCGAATGGTATTGCCACTCACGTTAGGTCTTGAACTTAAGCATTCTAGGAGTTCTCCACGATCGGGGTAAAAATCTTTAGCTTCTACACTGAGTGACACAGCATCAGGTGCACTCGCTACAGGCACAGAGGTAGCAGAAGTACTTGAAATTATATTCTTAATATCGAGCTTAATGCCCCCATCAGTAAAATAGGATTTGCCTTTTTCTATTCGGCCTTTAACCAGTGTACCACTTACTGAAAATAAATCTGAATTGTTGATGCGATTGGCAAAAGTAATTTTAAGCTCAAAGGCATATTGAGCTTGAACACAAAGTACTATGGTACTCAATAATAGACTAAGTAGGAATCTTTTCATGACAATACATTAAAATTGAAAAGCAAAAGTGTTGCTCCACTCACCGAAAATACAAGATTTATTAGCAAATATGCAGTTTTATACTTTCTAATCTAACACTTTTGTCTGCCTAGACCTTATTTTTGCTCTATGAACTTATTAGAAGAATTAGAATTGAAGGAAAAGTGGATTCAGATCGAATCTATGTTAGTAGAAAGATTTGGCAAGAAACCTGATATGGAGGGAATTCTTTATTTAATTGGGGTGAACGAATTAGGCACTGTGCCAGAAAAGCCATTTACAAAAGAACAAAAACAAGACCTCATGCATATTGCCACTTGTGCTTTATTGGCTCAAAGTGGTTACTATGAGTATGATGGCCATGATACAGAAGGATGGCCGCATTATAAATTAGTCGAAAATCCACCGGCTACTTCGTTACAAAAACAAGAACTATTATTGAAGCAACATATTATTGCTTACTTTGAAGAAGACTAGTTGTTGAAGTATCTTGTTGAGCAAAATAGGTCCGAGTTTCAAACTTGTTGTTGACTTCATCCACAAAAAAACAAGAGTCTTTTAGTATAGGTAATTCTTGTTGAAAATATTGATTGAGGAGAACACGAAACAAATTCACATTAGATTTTACTTGTTTAAGATGCTCGTATTGTTGATCGGGAAGATATACGGACATAAAATTATTATAAAAGAATGATTCATTGGCTTTTGGATAATCTCGCCATCCATGATCGCTTTGCAGAATAATAATAGACTCGGGATGATGCTTGACCAAACTATCAGCTATTTGTTTCATGCGTGTATTGGTATAGGTCAGGTATTCAAGATAGGCCGCGTTTTCTGTTCGCTTATCATGTATTTGTTGTTGGACAAGTAGCTTGCCGTTACGATCCGTAAAGTAGGGTTCGTGAGGAAGCAATAAATGGGCATAGGTAAATTGTGGAGTTTGTTTGGACTCAAGATGCAATAACTCTTCGATGATGGTATTGTTGAGATGATGATTATGCAAAGAAATTTTATCATACACCCAATCTATTTTAAAACGTCCTTTGCAAAACACCCAAAAGAAATTTTTATACACTTGATTATGAAATAATTTCTGATGCATCGCATAGACACCTTTGCGCAAAAACGAAAATTTGTGTTTAGTCTCTGTTTGTTTAAAATCGAAAATGGATAAGTTATTGATAGCATAACCTTGTTCTTGCAAAAACTGAATCAGTCGAGCTTCGCGAATAGATCGATATGATTTTAAATACATGTCATATTGATTCCATGGAAATAAATTCGTGGAATCGAGATAAGATAAATTTAATTGAGCGTTTAACGAATTAATGGTGAGGTTATAATTGCTGTGCATGGTATCAAACACCATCATTTTATTTTTGCGCAAATGATTCACTAAATCGCTATTATCGAAATGAAAATATTCTTGCAAAGATTGTTGTCCTGGATATCCATCAAAGAGTACAAAATAGATGTCGGGCTTGTTTTTTACCTGAACTTGTTTTAGAGCTGTAGGGCGCGCAGTTGGTCGGTATGAACCATAAGATTGCACACATAAAAATAATTGTAGCACACAAAGAACAATCATTAAGTAATTGATGTACAGGAATATTTTATTTCTCAACTCGTGTCGAGATTTGAGTAAATAATAAGTTGCTCCGATAAGTAATACTAAGCTAGGTACTAACACTAAATATTTACTTAACCACGAGAAATTACTTGTATGACTCAACTGATCTTTGATATCTCCAAAAAAACTATAGGCAATGCAAAGCACCCACAAAGATATTTGTGCGGCCTGCTTGTGAGGGTTGTTGAAAACCGATACTGCATATGTAAAAAAACAGACTACCATAAAAAATATGGCAAACGGAAGTAGCAAGGAATTAAATTCTATGTATTCGCCATATTCGGTATAGCCCAAGAGATAAAAAAATACAGGGAATAAGTAAAGGAAGTAAGGTTTATCGGAAAGCAGTTTCATTATTTTCTTTTTAAAAGAAATAAACAACGATCCATATCAGGGAAAGGAACCTCTTCAAGTAGCACAAATTTTTCTTGTGCAAGTTGTTTGAAATGAGTTATCGTATACTCATCAAAAATATCTTTTCTGTGTTCAAGCAGCTGTTGAACTTTAGGATCATTTTTCCCAACAAATTCTATGATATGATATTCACTAATGGGAAGTAGGAATTCGAAAATGCCTGATAACGGAATATTATTTGCAATAGCCAAATGATGTATTAAAGCTAAAGACAAAGTCACATCGGCTTGGATTCTAGAAAAAAGTGCGGTTCTTTCGGTATGATTCCAACCAAGTGCGGGTGTGGGGGTAGTTAGATTTGCAATGAGTACCTGAATGTTTTTTATGCCTTCATGACGACATTTAATATATAATTTTTCTATACAATTTCTATCTTCATCCAGCGCGATAATTTGCTTGTCTGTATTTTTAAACATCAAAGAAAACTCTCCTTCATTGGCACCTAAGTCAAGCAAGGTGTGAAAAGAAATTTTATCTAGCAGACTTTTTACTTTAACCTTTTTATCATCAAGATATTGTTTACTTAGAATAGTACCCTCGTAATAATCGTCCCATACTGTTTTGTCTTTGGTTAATTTTAATCCAGTAACAAAATCGAATAATCCTTGGAGTAAGTGAGTTAATTTTTGACGAGAAAATTGATGGGCAACTTTTTTAATTTTTTTCTGTGCTTGTTGATATCCAGCTTGCATGAAAATATGCAAATACACATGTAAATTCAGTTTAGCTTTAAAGGGTAATAAGGAAACAACTATCGGTATCGGAATACCATTAGGGTAAGCCACAAAAAGTGTATGCAAGGAAGCATGAGTATATTTCATCAAAAGCAAGGGAGCAAGAAAACACTCACAAAATTGTTTATAAGCAATCCATGGTTCGCCTTCTACATACGATTCAAAGGAAAGCGAATCTATCAACAGGGGTTTGCCTTCTACAAATTGAATATTAAACGTATTGGCATCCTTTAAAATCATATCATGCTTTAAGGCTTCGAGGGCATTAGACAGTGTACATAAAGCAGCATCTTGTAGCATAGAAAAAGACCATTCTGCTGCATAGGAAATCAATGAAAGTTGTTGAGGTTTAATAATTCGATACACATTTTCCTTTGTAGTAAAATCATGTACCTCTTTATGTGGTATAAAAAGCTTTTTTGCCACAAGACTTTCATACAAACCACTTTTCATAAGTTTGTCGTAATCGGCTTGATATACTTGATGTACTGTACGATAATATTGCCCTTGATGAGTAAATACAAATCCACTGCGATCTCTGAATGAAGCGTTTATGGCGTGTAGGGACTGAGTATCCATTAAGGCTTGGTTTTATCTTCTTCACTAGGGTCTTTCTTTCCGGTAAAAAAAGATTTGATCTGATACCAAAAATTTTTAAGAAAGAAAATAGCACCCAAAGCACCCGCTGCTATCATTTGAATAATATAACTACTACTCCCAGGATCTAGATATAATAAATGAGACATTGTTGCGAAGGTAAGGTATAGCACGAAATATTAAAAGCGAAGCTGAAGTAAATATTCACCAGGGGCGCTGAATCTGATAAACAATGTAAGGTTGAGTCAACATATGGTAAGAAACTTTCCTAAAAGTTCGGAATTTATTTCATGATGCTATTTGTAGTTATATGTTCATTTATAAAAACACAAGCAGTCATAAACTAACAAAACACAAGTTGCTATATTTGGAACCATGGTTT
>CAZSUF010000292.1:4332-4877 GCA_964609875.1 uncultured Bifidobacterium sp. | reverse complement strand
CCCCCTTACCTACTCGACTTTTTTGTAAGCGTATTAAAAATTATAATTGATATTAAAACCCAAATCAAACTGAATGTCTTTCAAGCCGAAATACTTTCTAGCTTCAATTGTTGATCCTAATGAAATACGTTTTTTCCAAATGTAATATCGATAGTCAATTGATGGAACCATACCAACATATGTAGGATTTGTATTTCGATAAATATAATCAATATTATCGAATGGTGGTGAAGTAGGTGCTATTACTGAATCAATGTAAGTATTTCTACCTGATGCAAATGATAAACTAACACCAACTAATAATTTACTCATTTTTACTTTTTCAACTAATGAGTAATTTACACCTATATCAAGCATTTTGTAGTTTTTCCGTAACACCAATTTTTTTTCACATGATTTTACATTTGAAATATCATACCAACAGTTGCTGTATACCTCTCCGAATTGCCTTGGTAAAAACTTATCACTCCAAGTTGTCCATTTGCTTATGTGGGTTGATAGATATATTTTTTTTGAAAATGAGTGAAAATATTGAAAACCCCAAT
>CAZSUF010000292.1:0-4322 GCA_964609875.1 uncultured Bifidobacterium sp. | reverse complement strand
AATTTAGATTTAATGAATATTTGCTTTGTGTAAACTGCATCATACCTGTGTGAAAACCAATCGAATGCTTTTTTTGGGCAGATGAAATACAAGATGTAAATATTAGAAAAAGAATTAAATTTGTTTTAATCTTCATAAAGTTTATTTTAAAGAAATTGAGGGCGTAGCCCCCAATTTCTTTTGTGATTAATTAATTTTTAATATTAATTTTTTGAACTTGAGAATAGCTAGCTGACTTAACTTGTAAAAAGTATAATCCGTTTGAAATTGATGATGTATTAATTTCAGTTGATTGTTGATGAATCAGGCCAGATAATAATACTCTTCCATTTATATCAAGCAATTGATAATTCGCTGATTCTAAATTATTGGGCAAAATAATTTGAATCTTATCGGATGCTGGATTTGGGTAGACAGTAAAATTTTGGTTTGAGGTTATCAATTCAGATTCTTCAAATTTTGAGGAAGGTAAATTGTTGTCACCAATTACAACTTCATCTGTAAAGTGTACCATTATTTTACCAGAAATTACATTATTTCCGTCAACATAATTTGCAATTAATTCTTGTGAGTTTGTATTAGTTGTATTAAGTAACTTTAATTCACTTCCCGATATGCTTACATTCCAGCCACTTGGTATTTTCCATTCAATATTCGTTGGGTTTAACCCTTCTCTGTCAAATCTAGTTTTGAAAATAGCAGGATTTGTTGATAAATCAGCAAGTTGAATAACATTTGGTCCATCTAATTCTAACAATAAACAATTTGGTAATGGTGTATTATTTGTCACTGCTCTCCAAGCGCGAGCTACTGCTTTGTGTTCAGGCGAGCAATTGCCGTATAAATCTATTGTAGCCTGAATAGAGCCATTAACTGCATCGATATAATGTGAAGTACTCCAAATATACCAATTGAATGTATTGTATGCAATTCGTTCAGCCTTATCAACACCAATTCCTGGTACAGTAATTCCATTGTAAGTATCTCCAACTGCTAACAACCAAAACCACTTTCTCAAAACTCCGCTATTTTTATGTTTAGTGTCATCGGTACTTCCAGCAGGCAATGGATTTTGCGGGAAAAACCATGGTGATGGTGTCCACCAATATGGTGAATTTTGCCCCCACATTGCGGGTGCTGGATTGGGAATTACTGTTGTAAAAAGGTTACCCATTAAAAAATCTTGATTTGGGTTGTCAAATCTTCTTACTACACCAATATTTTCTCCAAAAGCCCAATTAAATGTTCCGAACACATTTCGTTCAGCCATAATACTAAAAATGTCTGCAAATCCTTCATTTAATGCACCTGATTCACCGTAATTAACTAATGCTGAACTTCTCCTAATCATTGCATGAGTGTATTCATGTGCGATAACATCAAAAGAGGCTTTGCTAAAACCAATGCCTTGGTTAGTTGAACTTGGTGCTTGAGTTCCATCGTTTGCATCAGATCTAACTTTAATAGCGTCGATACCATTTCCGTCAATTGAAAAGCTTGCAACGATAGGATCGGCTCTCATCCAAACTCTAAGCTCATTGCCTGTGTAATTACTGCCCCATCGACCAAAATGATTTAAGTAAAAATCCCACGTCCTCTCTGCTGACCAATGAGCCGAATGAGCGGATTTTCTTTGATCAAATCCATAATATGAATTCTCTACCCAATTATTGTTATTGTCTGGATATGTGTTCCCGGTTGGATGTTCAAAAGTCATTATATTTTTATTAGAGTTTAGTCTAAATTTGGTACAAGTTCCACAATGACCAGTTCCTAAATTATTAAATTGACCATTATACCAAGTCCATCCAGTTCCAGAATTATTATGAGAATAATCATCTTCGGTGTTTAAATTGTAAATAAGTGAAGCGTTCTTAGCATCAATATATACTGTGTTTGTGCTTGAAGGTTCAAGTGCTTGAATAATAAATTTATATGCTAGCGTAAATTCATTGCTTGCAGAGCCTGATTTTTGAACAATAATTAACTTTCCTTTAGGGTAGGATGTTATAAGAGGGTTTTCTGTTTCTTCTTTAATATTATTCTCTCGTTCAGCATCTTGCCAACTATATTTTTGTGCACCAATCCTAGTTAATGCAATAGCTAGAGCCTCTGATTCAGAAATAATATTTTGAACATCAACATTTAGACCTTTTGCGATATTGCCATTTAAGGTTAATATAACACCATTCTGACCATTGGCATTCATCATATAGTTTTCAACTGCATATCCTTTATGAAATTGTAAGAATTTAGTATAAGTTTTATTGCCTTCTACTATTGTTCTTTCACTTATCATTTCATCATTTAAACCTAATCCAAATTCTGCTTTATATGTTGCAAAAATTGTGGCTCTTGTTAGCTTAAGTTTATCGTCAAAGTGATACATCTTATCAGCTTTTAAATACTTGTTATCAAAATTTGTTTGTTGTGCAATTCCTTGACTTGCTAATACTCCAATTAGAAGTGTTAAAATTATATTTTTCATGTTATGTTATTTGAAGTTAAAAATTGTTTTGTAAAGTCTCAAGAAAATATTGTTTTCTTTTTTACATGCGGAATAGAAAAAAAGCTGAAAGCACCCTCGAGTGGCGATGATTCCGATATGAAGTTTAATTTCTGCAATTTGTTCGTTGTCTTTTAATGGTGTTTGCCGACTTCAACATAGCCCCCAACAACCGAGGTATCCATCTAAAAACTTTATTTCGTTTCTAAAATTGAACCTGTCAGAAATTACAAATAATGGCTGCGGGATTTGTTATACCGTAATATTTTGCAACCTGTTTGATTGCATTTGCGACAACACTAAAGTCTAACACTTCTAATTAATCTATTGATTTAAACGATAAGAATTATATCATTGTTCTATAGTTACTTTAAAGCAGCACCTTTAGTTCCATTTGCAATGTATTTGTAAATCCATTGTTTGTAATTGTAGTTTGTTATTGAATTTATCATGCTATTGTTTTGAATAGTTTTAATGATTATTTCAAATTCCAACCTGCTCATAGAATTAGTGAAAACGACATCAAGAATTTAGTATCCTCTGAGTTCAATCCAATTTCCAAGGCCATACCAAAGCTATTTTTTTAATCAAGCACTTTTTGGCTTACTTCACATTTGAGCATATTTACTTCACATTTGCGTCAAAAACGGGGTTAGTTAGGAATTGGAAATCCCAAAAAGTCACTATATCGCAGCTGATGAAATCTATAAATTGCTTGTTTTTTGCAAGAACGAGTCTATGAATCATGTTTTCGGCTTACACAAAACACGCTATGAAAACGGCCACTGTTGAATAAAGTTGCAGACCCTGAAGTCTAGCCCTGACCGCAGCAAGCTACCGAAGTAGCGCGTAGGGCAGGACGATGGCTGAATAGAGTCATTGGCTGAGCTCCGAGAAATTAAATCTCCTTAATTCAACTCCAAAATTTTATTAGCTTTGTCCATAACCTAAATCTGCTAGCAGCAAATGATTAAACATACAGTGCTTATTACTGGGGCCTCAGGAGGAATTGGCTATGAATTAGCAAAAATTTTTGCGAAGAATGGGCACGACCTTATTCTGGTTGCCCGCAATGCCGAAAAATTGTTAGTCTTTGCCGAAGAATTGCGCACCGAATACAAAGTTCAAGTAGCAGCCTTTGCTCGCGACTTAACGCTCTTAGATCAAATCAATGAGTTATATCAAGTGATACAGCAAGAAGGCATTTTTATAGATTTCCTCATCAACAATGCAGGCATGGGCGATTTTGGTCCTTTCATCGAGTCCGATTGGCGCAAAACGCAATACATGATGCAGTTGAACATGACTTCTTTAACCTATCTCACTCATTTGTTTCTGCAAGACATGAAAAAAAATGGACGAGGAAGAATCATGAATGTGGCCTCTTTGGCCGCCTTTCAACCTGGCCCGAATATGGCGGTTTACTTTGCTACCAAGGCTTATGTATTGCACTTTTCAGAAGCCCTGCACTATGAATTAAAAAAGTTTGATATCACAGTAACCAGCTTGTGCCCGGGACCTACACAAAGCAATTTTTCCGAAGCTGCCTCAGCTACTTCAAGCAATTTATTTAAATCTAAAAATATACCTAGCGCCGCCTCGGTAGCCGAGTACGGATTTATGGCCATGATGCAAGGAAAACGATTGGCTATTCCGGGCATTAAAAATAAAGTGTTTGCATTTCTTGCACGCATTTCCCCTCGAACTTTGGTGATTCAAATAGCGGCAATGATGAATCGACAAGTATAATTTTTTTAGGGCGTGTGTCCTTGGGCAGATCAACTTAACAGACACCGAATCTATGCAGACTGCCCAA
>CAZSUF010000291.1:0-4880 GCA_964609875.1 uncultured Bifidobacterium sp. | reverse complement strand
TCGAAAAGTGAGAGTTCCAGAATGTGATTCCGTTTATTGCTAGAAGCAATAGAATAGTGCTACGAAGCGAAGACGCTTCGCAGAACATTCTTTTTTGTTTACATGTCTAGAAGAACAAGATTGTTTTGAAATTAACTTTTCCAAAGTTCAAAACTTTGGAAAAGTGTTAAAAAATTGGTAGCTCCAATTCATAAACAAAACGACCATCTTGAGAATGGTCGTTTTGTAAGGAAATAGATTGACTATTTTGATTGTAATGTTTTGTAGAAATCTAATTCTAGAGGACTAGGTGTGGTGCTTTCTTTATGGCGACTTAATTTTAATCTGTTAGAAAAATAATAATCAAGAATGTCATTGCCACTTGTTTGTACTAAAATCACATCAGGCTCTAAAAACTTTCCTCTTTCTTCAAGTAGCGTAAGATAATCATCTAATGAATATCCCCAGTTGGCCATTGGGATTATTTCTGCATCAGGATAAAGATTTTGCACTTGAGAGGCTATGCCATTGTCGTTATCCAAAAATGGACAAAAGAAAATTGAATCTCCGAATAATAGAATTCGTTGTTTCTTTTTAGGGAAGGTAACATTGTCTTTTAATCTTAATCCTTGGCTATTTGTAATCATTCGATAAGGAAGATCTTTACCTCCGTCAAGAATTTCATCTTGGCTTGGCGTTAGATCACCTAAAAGTGTAGGCTTATTTTTTAAGGCATCTAAAGCTGGAGCTTGATAGTTTTGAAACTTCTTTAGATATTCGGCAAGGCTAGCTGAAACAATGCGCGTGCCTTCTTTACTTAAGTGTCCATCTTTAGGCATTTGTGTTACAACTAGTGGGTCTTGATCTTCTATTGACTTACTAAGATCTAGATAGTCAATTTGTTTAGCTGCTACTTCTCTTTCAATCAATTCTTTACCTACACGTTGGCTTTGTGTTTGGCTGTTGCCACATTCTGGCGTTAAATACACTAAAGAAAATTTAGCACCAAGGGATTCAGTCTTAGATTTGAGTTGAGTAAGGTCTTTGATATAGCGACTTGTCAGTGTATCATACATAGCTTTTGCTTGTGGTGTAGCTTGAAGTAATTCTTCTTTAGGTACAAGATTGTATTCTTCAGATAAGGCTGCGGTTTTGTTTGAATTTTCAGTTGAAGATGATTGATTACAGCTTACAAAAGCTAAGCTTAAGGCAGTGATTGAATAAATTAATGTTTTCATTTTTTTTTTGTTTAAAATTTAAAGTAAATATGTTCTGTTGTTTGTGGTTGTTGAAATCCATAGATAATAAATCCTATAGCAATGATGTAATAAATCCATTGAATTGATTTCATGCTGAATTGATTGGTAAGTGGATAAGGTTGATTTCTTTGTAACCATTCAAATCCCATAAATAAACCTGCAATCAATAAAAATTTAAATCCAAATGCAGGTATTGTTATAGCACTGTCTGTAAATAAATGTTGTACATAATCATTCGCATCTTGGATTGAGTCGGCTCGAAAATAAACTCTGAATAAGCAAATGAGGATAAAGGTGATCAATGGTCCAGAAATGATTAGATTGCTTTTTACAAATTGAATACTAGATGCTAGCTTGGTTTTTATTGTGATTTCTTTTTGAATCAAATACACAGCATAAAATAACCCATTGAGTAAGCCCCATAAGACAAATTTCAAATCGGCTCCGTGCCATAAGCCACTCACGAGAAATATGATGAGTACATTTTTAACTTGTACAAAGAGGCTAACTCGATTTCCGCCTAAAGGAATATAGATATATCTGCCAAACCAAGTTGACAAAGAGCTGTGCCATTTTTTCCAATAATCGGCAATATTATTTGCGAAGTAAGGCATGTTGAAATTGATAGGCAATTGAATCCCAAATAAGCGTCCAATACCATAGGCCATATCCGAATAACCTGAAAAGTCTGCATAAATCTGAATACTATATATGATTAATCCTATAATTAATGTGATATGAGACGCTTCTGATTGCATAGAAAAAATATAGGAAATTGGCTTTTGAAGTGTGTTAGCAATCACTACTTTTTTAAATAAGCCCCACACTAAATAAGGAATAGCTTCTTTTATATTTTCTATATTGAATTTTCTATTCGTATTAAACTGGGGTAATTGTTTGTCAGCAAAACAAATAGGACCTGAAAGCAATTGAGGGAAGAAGGTACTGTAAGCAAAAAATTGTAAAGGGTTATTGCATGCTTGAATTCTTTTTAAATAAACGTCTGCCAAATAACCGATGCTTGTGAAGCTATAGAAACTAAGGCCTACAGGTAACAATAAATTTAAATTTGTAAGTTCGCTAGGTTGTGTAAAATGAATTAGATCATAAAACATACCTGAATATTTGATCAATACAAAAAATAAAACAATGATTGATATTCCTATGATTGGGACGATTTTCTTTCTTGCATGCTCTATGATTATTCCCAAGCAAAAAGTAAATAAACTAATTCCCCCTAAAATCCCCAGATAATGAATATGTCCGTAACCATAAAATACCAATGAGGCGGCAATGAGTAAAAGGTTTTGAATGGATTTGTTTCTTACAAATACATAGTATAGGCATAAAGAAACTACAAGTAATGGTAAAAAAGTGATGGATGTAAATGTCATGATCCTAAAAATTTAATTCTGATGAAGTGTAAAATCAAAAGCTAAATCACTAGGGAAAAACTTTTTATTGTCGTCGACTTTACTTTTTTTCTTCGAATAAAGATTTATGGATTCTGCACTTGATAAGAATTCCGTAAAAATGTTTTTGCTTTGAATAATCTTTGAAATTTCTAAAGCGATTGTTCTGTTTTCTTTTGATCCTTTTAAGGATTTGTTGATTAAAATTTCCATGTTTTTTTGTTTTCATGGCAAACTTACTTCGAACTAATAGGGTGTATTTTGACTTTCGATTGTTGGGAAGGTTTTCTCGATATTTGGTCGTTATTTCGGTTTTTTTGTATCAAAGCCAGTTCTTGTCATGGCTCCCCAACTATGATTATTTTTAAAAATTTTATCGAAATTCCCCTTAATCGCCCAATACACGGTTCTTGGGTGGTAAAAAATAGGTTCAAGAAAGGCTGTAATGCATAAACTTAGAATATCCTTGGTTCTTTTAAATTTCCCATAAATAAATTGTTGCATTGTTAAGGATAGAATGGTTAAAAAGACAGCGTAGAAATACACAAAAATGCTTAATACCACGAAGAATTTCCAGTTGATAAGTTTGAACACAATCACGAGTATCACAAAAATGTAACCGCCAGCTTCAATTAAACTGGCCATCCATTCTGCAAAAAACCAATAAGGATAACTTAATAGTCCTAAAACTCCATATTTCGGATTCATAAACATATTCTTATGCATCCACAAGCATTCAATAGTGCCTCTAGTCCATCTATTTCGTTGACGTCCTAAAATTTGATTATTATTCGGTGCCTCAGTCCAGCAAAGTGGATCTGGAATATAGGCAACTTTATAAGGGAATTTAGATTCGCGCATATACTTGTGCATTCGGATCACAAGCTCCATATCTTCTCCCACGGTTTTGGTATTATAACCACCTACTATTTTTACAATTTGGGTGTCAAATAAGCCAAATGCCCCAGAAATGAGCATCAATCCGTTGTATGTACTCCAAGCTGTTCGGCCCATTAAAAAAGCGCGACAATATTCAAGCACCTGCATTCTTTCTATGAATTTTTTCGGCGCTCTGAGTTCGGTAAGATTACCTTCTTTTACTTCACTTCCGTTAGTTAGCCACACCATGCCACCCACAGCAATCACTCTTTTTTCTTTTTCAAGAATTACCTGACTGATTAGTTTCAAGAAAGCGTTTGATTCTAAAATACAATCGACATCTATGCAGGCAAAAAAATCAGAATTGGTTAAATTGATACCCACGTTTAAAGCATCACTTTTACCTCCATTTTCTTTATCAACTAGAATGAGCTTATTCCAAGCTGGATTCTTTGATTTGTAAATACCTCGAACTGCTTTGGTATTTATTTTTGCTTCATAGTCTACATCTGAAAGCACCATATCATAGGCTTCAATCGCTTTCTTTAATGTATCATCTTTACTGCCATCATTTACAATAATTAAAGTCATGTTTGTATAATACAATAGTAATAACGACCTAATATTATCTACAATAGTCACTTCTTCATTAAAAGCCGGTGCTATGATAGTTAGTGATGGCTGTAAAGGCGATGTAAGGATAGTGTTTAAATCAATGAGCTTATCATGTTTTTTATATCGACTGACTGCAAAAGTTGAAATCACTGACATAATGAGATATGAAGTCATTACGAACAGACAATAAAAAAAAATCAGGTATTCGAATACAAGAATAAGGAGATCCACGTATGAATGCATACGTAGCGAAATTAGCAAAAAGTAGAGAGATTATAATAAAAGGTTGATTGATAATTGATAGATTGATTGATTTCGTCCTGATTTAGTGAGTTTAATATTAATTGAGTTGCGTTTGAAGGAATGGATAAATAGCGAGAATGAACTTTATTGAGCAACATGGTTATTTCTTCATGAGAAGTAAATTGGCAATATCTTGATAATATTGAATGAAATTTTTGTTCGTCTAATTGGGCCAGAAGAATAAATGTTTGTGACTTTATTGAAACATTCTTATGATTTAAAAATGGAATAAAATGTTCTAATAAATCTTTACATGAATATAGTTCAGCTAAATGAAGCGACAAGAGTATATGAGAATCTTCGTTAGATTGGGATAGCTTTAGAATATCAGATTTGTTTTCTAGCTTGATTTCTGTAGCTTTTTTGGTTATGTATAAAATTTGAGATTTGGTTAGTTTTAATGTAGTATTTAATAAAAAATTAAATGGGTGCT
>CAZSUF010000290.1:0-4936 GCA_964609875.1 uncultured Bifidobacterium sp. | reverse complement strand
CAAACCAATTTACAGCCTAAGGAAGGTCGAATACTTATTGCTGAACCTCATTTACAAGAAGAACCTTTTCAACGATCTGTTATTTTTCTTTGTATTCATCGTGAAAATGAAAGTATGGGATATGCATTAAATAAACCCCTACAAGCAACTTTATCAGATTTATTTCCACATGATGTAAGTTCTAATTTTCCATTATATGTGGGAGGACCTGTGTCTACAGATACTTTACATTTTTTACATAATCTTCCTGATTTATTAGGAGGCGAAAAAATACATGAGGGCATTTATTGGAATGGAGATTTAAATGCTTTACTTAGAGGAATTAACCAGAAAATAATTACTCCTCAACAATGTAAAATATTTTTAGGTTATTCTGGCTGGGGAAAAGGGCAATTAGATGAAGAAATTGAAAAGCAATCTTGGCTAGTAGCTGAACCCTTTGAAGATTTATTTTTAAGCACCGAAGATAAAAGCATTTGGAAAGATGCTATCCTGCATCTCGATAAAAAATTTCATGCGATTTTAAATATGCCTTTATCACCAGAATGGAATTGATTTGAACACTTAAGTGTGAAGGCGTGTGTTGACCCAATTATTGTTTTGCAAAAATTTCTCTTTTATGAATTTGGTTAGAATTGATTTGTAGTTGGTAAATACCGGGTAGTAACCCCCTCATTGAAATTACATTTCCAACTAGTTTCCCATCTCTGATTTTCATTCCAAGCATATTAGAAATTAAATAATTTAGTTCGCCCGTATGTTGTTGATCAAACTTAATAAAGAGTTCATCTGACGCAGGGTTTGGATAAATGATCAGGTTGTTCATTTCAACATGTTGATCTGATAATTTGGTGGGGTAGCAATTCGCTGCAACTGTTGTGGATGCGACTATTTTTCCTGATGCTAAAAAACCACTTGTCGCAAAAGGTCTTCCATGAAGTCCCCATAAAGAGGAACCTATACCTTCAATAAAAGAGGGTATAGAATCAAAGTAAATGACTTTTCTTGTTTGTCCATATAAAAAGCTTGTTACAACAGAATCTACATGAGCCTTTCTTGTTGTGCCATTTATTTGCGTATAGATAGAATCATTTACTTGCAAAGAATAATCAAACAGGATGGATTCTTGTGTACTATCATGATCAATAAAATAAACCTTTTGAGTAAGGGTATCTTCACGAATAGCTCCATCATAATAGGCATTATTGCCATTGACATCTGTAAAAAATACCTTGAAGTATAAAAGAGAATTTATCAGGGTATCGCATTGAATGGTTTGATATAACATGCCAACTTGCCCCAAACCTGCATCGTATTGATATTGATAAAAATGACCTTTATAACTTATAGGCAAATAAGCTGCTTTTACATGAATGACCAAGCATGATAAGAATAATAGTATTGAAGCTAACTTTTTCATGTGCTCTTTTTAGAATAACGAATTTACATTGAATTCAAAGAAAAGCAATCATATAATGAAGAACACTATTTAAATATAATAAATTGATCTCCATCGGTTAAAGAAAAATCGCAGTGCTTTGGTGCAGTTATATAGGTATTGCCGCAAGCCGGACATACAAAATAAGTTGATGGCAAACTATTGATCGTATTACTATTTAAATCACCTAATGCTTGTTCAAAAAAGCGTTTATGCTTTAACTCTGTTTTCATAGCATAAGTCAAACTCAACAAAGCAATTTGATTGTCTGCTAATTCGGCGGTTTTTAAAAAATCAGGATACATGGTTTTGGCTTCATAGGCTTCACCATTGATGTCATCGGACAAGTTTTCTTTAGTGGATTTGACTGTGAATTCAGGAATGATGATAGGTACTGTTGATCCTGCATCTTCTATTACCACTTTGTGGTTTGAGGCGTGAATATTTTCTGCTGCTGAAACTGCATTGTATAAAAGGGCAATGCTATGATACCCTTCTTCTTCAGCTTTTTTAGAAAACGCTTCGTATTTAGCAGTGGCTGTTTTTTCTCCTTTATATGCTGCTTGCATATTTTCTATTGTTTGATTACTGGCATCCATATGTTGTTTGGTGGTTGGTTTTACGTCTGTTTTTTTATTGTAACAAGAGTTTATTAATAATGTTGCTACTATTGCGATAAGTAAGGAATTTAATAGAAATAACTTTTTCATGTAATTGCTTATGATTAATTATTAGGCAAAGTTATTCCTGATGTTGAACTGAATAGTTACAGAATCAATTCTTTTAATTGTTGAATTCACATACAGTATTTTTCAACTTAAAATTTTACAGTTGTAGGTAAGCATTTTAACCCCAATCATCAGTTCTACGAAGTGTCTTCGCTTCGTAGTTATATTCTTTTGCTTTTAGCAAATCGAAAAAAAATATCATAAAAAGAATTTAAACAACGTTTATATAGTTACATCATTTGAATCACCAACATAAATGTATTCTTTCCCTCGTAAACAATAACAGCTATAAAATGTTCTTTATGTAGGTTAAGTGTTTAGAATAACAATGGCATTAATACAAATAATAATTTTGAAAGCAATGAAAAATGGATAAATGATCTTCATTTAAAAATCATGCTTTATGGCAATGATACGCTTAATAGTATTGAAGTAGCCCAACTAGAAACTTTGGCAAAATCATGTCCAGCCATTGAAGGATTAGCAGTATATAAAGCTAGAGTCTTATATGCGACTTATGAACCAGCTTTAGAGTATAGTGATTTTGCCATTTGTAATGCTCAAATAAGCAACAAAAACGGAAGTGGTGGATACTACAATAACATGATGGATTTTATTAATCAGCCACCAACCGAATCAACTGCAGAAGAAACTTTGTTATCGATCAAAACCTCAGAATATAGTATATGGCCAGTACCAGCAAATCAAAACATAACTATCAAGTATAATTTCCCTGGCAATTCAGATGGCAAAATGCTTATCTTTGATATTATGGGTAATCAGGTAAAAGAGATATTTTTAGCAAATAGCATTCAAACAGTTACTACCTCAATTTGCGATTTAATGGATGGCTTATATTCTTATAAAATTAGGGTTGACAATAAACAGTTCAATGGTAAAATAAGTATTCTAAAATAAATGCTATGAAAAGAATAATTTTTCTTTTTTTTCTATTCCTATCTAATTTGATTTATGGTCAGAAAGAATTCAACAATTGTTGGATCACAGGCTCAGGCATCTCACATACCATAAGGTTCCAAAATCCTGCACCATACATTCGTATCTTTGACTCAAATTTCAATTATAGATTTCTTGATGGCAGTTCTTGTATTTCAGATTCAAATGGCTATTTGAAAATTATTAGTAATGGCTTTCAAGTTTATGACACACTAGGCATTCATCTTGAGAATGGCGACTCATTAGTGCCTAATAAGCTATACGCTAAATATAGCGGAAAAAGCAATTATTCACAATCATCCATTATTTTACCTATAAGCGAGGAAATTTATTATCTAATCACTCCGACTGCCTCCGACCAACAAATTGAAAATTGGAATAATAATATATCAGCTCATTTTGACCTATTGTTATATCACAAAATCGATATGAGTCAAGGCCCTAATGGTAAAGTAATTCAAAAAGCAATTCCACTTTTAGAAAATGTCAAATTAAGTAAAACCCAAATGATGGCGGTGAAACACGGAAGCGGGGTTGGTTGGTGGTTAATCAAAAAGGCTTCTGATACTAACATGGTCTATAAATTTATGGTTACAAAAGACAGTATCTACAACATGGGCATGCAAGGTTTCTCAGAACCGCATTTTGGCATTTATGATTTAGCGGGTCAGTTGATGTTCAATCAAGAAGGCACTCAACTTGCAACTACCTCTGCTAATTATACTAACAATTTTGTTTACACAGCCGATTTTGATAGATGTAACGGCATATTAAGTAATCCTAAAGTCTATAATATGCCTGATTTATTAAAAGCTCCACCAACAGATATGAATTTGGATAAAACGACTGATGGAATTTGTTTTTCCCCCAATGGTAGATTTTTATATGTGGTTAAATACTTCAATATACTTCAACTAGATCTAAATGATCCTGATAGTACAACTGCTTGGTATCATGTAGCAAATTTAGATACATCTTTAAATGTTTTCCAAGGATACGGCAATCCATATATCGGTCCTGATGGAAAAGTCTACATTTCAAATTGGAATGCATTAGGTTATCAAATGAGTGTAATAAACAACCCTGATGTAAAAGGAAGTGCTTGTAATTTTTGTCCTCGTTGTTTACGGTTTCCTCTTCCTGGTGTAAGCGATATTCCCTGTATGCCTAATTATGCCCTTGGTAAAGATTCAAGTACTACATGCTGGCCTCTTGGCTTGGTTTCAAATCAAAAAGAGCAAGTTGGTTTTAAGTGTTATCCTAATCCTACGTCTACTTTACTAACAATGGAGTTCATTACTGCAAGACAAGAAGCAGTTGCAATTGAGATGTATAATATGGTGGGTGAGATAGTACTTAAAACAGATATTCAATCACAAACTAAAGTACAAATCAATATCAGTTCTTTGCCAAAAGGCGTTTATGTAATTCGGTGTGAGGGTGTAAGTCAAAAGGTGGTGGTGGATTGATCGTATTATTGTCTGAATCACAGATGTTGAAGATTACATAGATTGAAAAAAATTTTATGACTAATTTTATTGAAACAAATCAAATGAAGAAATCATTGCGTATCCTTTCATCTTTATCATCCGTGCCTACCCCGATTTATTTTTATTCGGGGATTCAGACTACTAGCTCTGCAAAAGAAGCTCAAAGTCCAGTGCGAAAAATAAAGGATTTCAAATCATTCGATAAGAGTTCGAGATTCGCAAAGCCTAACATCTCGAACAGCCTGGGTACCTTTATCATATAGTGAAGCAAGATAATTCTATTTACATGGGCAAAATAATCATAGAATGAAAAAGATAGTAAT
>CAZSUF010000289.1:2044-4954 GCA_964609875.1 uncultured Bifidobacterium sp. | reverse complement strand
TTTGTGAGCTAGGGCAATGCCATCAGCTATAGCCAACTGTGGACCCAAATGAGAAATCATACCACAGATATGATGTTCGTTACTTCCAAAATGAAAGCTTCTTTCGCGCCCTTTGCTATAACCTTCTTTTCTGCCTTGCCATTGAATAAAGAGTTTGTCTAAAGGCATTTTGCGCCCAGTGAATACTCCTAGATTTCTATGCATTGGCATAATGTACTCGTCTGGATCGAGAGCCAAGGTACAACCTACAGCTACTGCTTCTTGCCCAATGCCACTAAACCATTTACTAATGCGCCCCTGACGAAGGAGAATCAGCATCTTGTCTTCTATCATTCGAGGTAATAAAAGCTCTCGATATATATGGATTAATTCGGCGTTGGATCTATTTTTCTTGTCAAAAATCATGGCGCAAAGATAAACCCAAATTATTCATACAGAATCATCTATGAATAATTTGGGTTGATGAAGTGTTAACGACTTATACTAAAATCTGTAAGTCATAAATATCCGATGGGTATAATTGCTTAAGACATCGAAATATAAAGCATTACTATTCATTTTTTTGCCATTTTCAGTTTCGAGAGACATGAAATGTGCACATGCCTCAAGGCCAAAACAAATTCGATTAAACTTTAATTTAGCGCCAATTGAAGGAAGAAGGTCCCATTTAAAAACCTGCCCTTGATCAATGATATTTGAATAGGAAGTATTGATGAAATAGTTTTCTTGGAAATTAGTTCTATACTTACTAATGTTTTCGTGCATTTCACCCTTGCCGTACATAACTCTGGTATCGATAGCTCCAAACAAATAAATTTTACCATAAAATTGTCGCTCGGCTTCTAGGCCTAAGCTCAAGGTGGCATATCTTTTTACTGTAGAAATTTTTTTCTCAATCACAGAGTCTTGTTGATACGAATAAAGGCTTCTAGGATTCGTATTATCTTCAAAATTGATACCAAGTCCTACTCGATAAGCCTGCCATTTATTTTTCCATCTTTTGCCAATGAGTTCAACACCTGTATAGTTTTTGTAAGTTGAATTTATGGTGTTTCTAGAAGCTAGTCCAATTTCATTTTTTCTTTCAGTAAGTGAAATAAGAGGTTGTTGTGCTATAGATTGTAATGCTGAAGCCATCATAACCAACACAAGTGTGTATACTTTCATAATGATTTTTTTAACTTAACGCTGAAGGATTCAATTTAGTATAGGTTTAATGTGTATTATTTTTCATGTCGAATTTCTTTTCGCCTGCATAAATTGGTATTTTTATGTCGTTTTCTCTAGGCGGAATTGGACATGAATAGCCTTCTTTATAAGCACAATAAGGATTGTAACATTTATTAAAATCTATCAGCAAGGTATTGTTGAAAATATCTTTGATTCGAAAATCAAGATAACGCCCACCGCCAAATGTTTCTTGATTGTTTGTTAGATCTGTAAATGGGATAAATAAATAATCTTCAAAATCTTTTTTATTCTTCAAAGATTGACTTTGGTAAATAAATAGGACATGCTCTTTATTTGATAAAGTAAAATGAAGCTCGCCATACACAAAATATTTTTTTATCACGCCATTGTGCGTTTGCATGTCAAAGCCTATAGTATCTTGAATAGGTGTAAAATTAGCCTTGACTAAATACGCAGGGTTTGGAGGATAGAATTTTAGTTTGCTTGTATCTTTAGCTTTTAAAGGACTATGTTCGTCGGTTAAAAAATCTAATTTATATTGTTTGCGATGTTTGGCAATTTCATTGGCGTATTGCTGCGCATGTAGGTTGACATGTAGTAAACACATGACACTAAAAAACAGGAGGAATTTGATATGCATTGGGCTTTAAAAATTTATATTAAATCAAGTAATTTTTGATTGGCTTTATTCCATGGATAATTTTCATGAACAAATTTGCAGCCATTTGTTTTAATCTTATTAAACAAAGTTGAATCTTCGAGAAGTGATATTATTTGTTGCACAAATTGCTTTTCGTTTTGGGCAAGTAACAAGTCTTGATTTTCTGTAGCTTGCAAGGATAAGTTTACTATAGGCGTAGTAATACAAGGAAGTTGCATGCTCATGGCTTCAAGCAATTTATTTTGTAATCCTGCACCACTAAATAAAGGGGCTACAAAAACAGCAGATTCCTGATAAGCTTTTCTAATATCAGGCATCCATCCTGGAATATGAATATGATCGGAAGCGTAGCTAGTTAATGAGCCTGGAGAGGTTCCCGCAATGAGTATCTTAATGTCTTTTTTATACTCAACAAGAAGTGGGTATATTTTCTGAATTAAAAAAAGAGCTGCCTGTTTATTCGGAACATAAGATAAGTTTCCTAGAAAGAGTATGTCGTATTGTGTTGTAGTTATTTTGGCTTGGAAGTATTCAGTATCAACTCCATTCGGAACTACAAATAAGTTTTTAGCATCAGGCCCAATTTCTTGTCGATCGAATTCAGAAATGATGGTGCACTTATCAAACCATTGCAACATATGCTGTTCATATTTTTTCATCAAAGAACTTTCTCGCGCATAAAACCACTTTTTGGGTCCGTTGTATTGTTCCTTTATTCGACTATAATTCGTTGAAAATGCATCTTGAAAATCTATGATTTTTGGGTAAGGTAAATCCTTGCCATATGCTGAAGTTCTGGATAGTTGACAATAAACTAGGTCAGGCTTTATTTGTTGAATGTCTTTATGCATTTTTATTCGAATGCTTGATGAATAAAAATAACCAACTTGAACTGGAACTTGTTTGAGAATACTTAATCCGATTTGAATAATTTTGTCGAGAAGGCGCAAACGATATGGTGTAATTTGTTTGCAAAAAGGCTTTAAGAAATTTTCATCCTCTGCACTAATTTCATATTCACTTAGAAAGAATAAATAAATATCATGAAAGGCTGATAA
>CAZSUF010000289.1:0-2034 GCA_964609875.1 uncultured Bifidobacterium sp. | reverse complement strand
TCTTTTATTCGACTTTAATTCGTTGAAAATGGATCTTGAAAATCTATGATTTTTGGGTAAGGTAAATCCTTGCCATATGCTGCTGTTCTTGAAAGCTGACAATAAACTACATCGGGCTTAAGTTGATGAATATCCTGATGCATTTTGTGTTTAATGCTAGGTGAAAAAAAATAGCCAACCTGAACCGGAATTTGTTTGAAAGCGCTTAGTCCAATCTGAAATATTTTATCTATCAAACTCAATCTGTATGGGGTAATTTTTTTACAAATAGGTTGTAAAATGACTAAATGTTCTTGACTTATTTCTTGCTCAGTTTATCGCCTTTATCTAAGGGATAAGGAAATCTTGATAATATGACGGCTATTTTTTTACGCAGCGCCACTTATAAAATACTTTTTAAATGATCGATCCAATTCGCATAAATAGTTGATTTGCCAAAATGCTTACAAACAAAAACTTTGGCATTTTTACCAAGCAACACACTTTTTTCTGGCTGTGTAAAACAATAGCTCAAAGAGGTTACAAATTCTTCTGGGTTATCTGCAATTAATATATTTTCCATATGCGTGGCGCCAATGCCTTCAGCACCTATTTGTGTGGTGACTATTGTTTTTCCTAAAGCCATGGCCTCGAGAATTTTTATTCTTATTCCTGCGCCAGATAATAGCGGAACAATCATGATATTTTTTTCAAGACTGAATTTCATCACATCATCAATTTCTCCAACCACATTGATATGAAGATTTTCTAGGGTATGAATAGAGGCGGGCATATTTTTGCCTGCTAAAAATAAATGAATATTTGGCAACTTTTCATGAACCAAAGGCCATACCTTATCAAGAAACCAATGTATGCCTTCTACATTTGGAGCCCAGTCCATACTACCAATATGGTATATGCTCTGTTTGTCTATGATAGGTTCTAAGAAGTCATTATTTTCTTCTACACCAAAAGGTAAATAGTAGCAAGAATTACTTTTAGTTTGTGTTAAATAAGCTTCTTCTTTTTGTGAAATGGGTAATAATAAATTGAATTGTTTCAGTATGTCTTCTTCAAAACTTTTTAATCTATTAGTAAGTAACTCGAGGTATTTTCTTTTGAGAAAAGAAGTTTCGTGTTCTGATAAACGTTGCCAAATGAGAAACTCAATATTATGTACTCGGCAAAAGCAAGCAGCCTCGGTATGTTTTCGTACAATTTTTAAGTAGGGCGCGGTATATATGCTTTCAAATTGAATAAAATCATATGATTCTTCCTGAAGCATAGAAATTAATTCTTTTTCAAACTCTTTATTTACAAAACGTTCTACATTATATGATTTATCAGTAAATAAATTAAAAAATGCAGATAAGGGATTGATATTTGTTTTGACGTAAACAGTTCTAAAATGAGTCAATTGTTGATATATTGGCGGCAAGCTGCTTTCTTCAACCCAATGCCTGGAGGTATTCATCGCCAATAAACTCACCTCGCAACCTTGTTCTAAATAGGCTTCTAGCGTCTGATTCATGGCAATAGAGCCTCCATCCCTCAAAGGATAAGGAATACGGGACATGAGGATAAGTATTTTCAAAGCCATGTTGGAAAGCCGAAAATAGATAAAATAGTTGATTATTTTTGCCTGATGAATAAACAGTCACTGATCTTTTTAGGGTCCAAGCCAATTGGCTACCGATGTCTAGAATTTTTAATTGAACAGCAAGATCAATTAGACCTGCAAATTGTGGGATTATTAACCAATGATAACCCGACTTTCAATCCTTCGTTGAGCCTAATCAAGTTGGCCAATCAATATCAAATTCCTATTATTGAAAGTTTGGATGAAATGCCTCATGTAGATATTTTTTATTCCGTTCAATATCAAGAATTTTTAAAACCTCCTCAAATTGCTAAAGCAAGCCGTTTTGCCTTGAATTTGCATATGGCCCCCTTGCCTGAATATAGAGGCTGTAATCAGTTTTCTTTCGCTATTTTAGATGAGAAAAAACAGTTTGGTACGACTATTCATTTGATGGATAAAGGCATAGATCATGG
>CAZSUF010000288.1:0-4956 GCA_964609875.1 uncultured Bifidobacterium sp. | reverse complement strand
TCTTTATTTCTATTCCTTTAATTATTATACTGAGACTCCTGTTTTTACAAGTGTTTGATTCAGGTGGATATAAAGAAGCTGCCGAAGGACAAGCCATTTATCAAAAGAAAATTTATCCACCACGCGGTATTATCTACGACAGAAAAAATGTGGTTTTGATGAATAATAATATTGTCTATGATTTATTAGTCGAACCCAGAAAAATCAAAGATGATTTTGATACAACCTTTTTATGCAAATTACTCAATATCCCCACGCAAGAATTTGCAGCAAGTTTTAAAAAGCAATTAATTAAATATGGACCAGGCGTAAAAAGCTTAACCATCTTTCGAAATCTGCTGCCGGTCAATGTGGCTAGGTTGCAAGAAAACCTCTACGAATTTCAAGGTGTTGAATTGGTCGAACATTCAGAAAGAAATTTCATGTATCAATGTGGTGGCCCCATCATGGGTTATATCAATGAAATCAACGAAGCTCAATTGAAGAAGGAAAAATATGCCGATTATGAAAAAGGAGATTATATTGGTATCACCGGAATAGAGAACACCTATGAAGATGTGCTACGCGGAAATCCGGGTGTTCAATTCCTCCTCAGAGATGTGAAACAAAGAATTCAAGGCCCTTATAAAAATGGCACGCTAGATTCTATGCCTATTCCAGGAAAATCATTACAGCTTTATGTCGATGCTAAATTGCAAAAACTAACAGAGTCTATGCTTGCGAACAAGCTAGGTTCCGCCGTAGCCATTGATCCTAGAACAGGAGGTATTTTGGCTTTTGCAAGTGGCCCTTCATTCGATCCTTCATTACTCACAGGACCCAATAAAGGAAGAAATATTAGTAAAATGTTTTTTGATGCAACCATCCCTATGTTTAATCGAGCTATTCAAGCTAATTACCCCCCAGGTTCAACCTTCAAGCCTATTACAGCTTTGGTGGCTTTAGATGAAGGTGTTATTACTCCTTCTTTTGGATACCCTTGTGGAGGAGGTTACTATGCTTGTGGCCGAAAAATTGGTTGTACACACTCAGGCGGTGGGCACGCTCGTGATTTGGCTTGGGCTATCGCCAATTCATGCAATTCCTATTTTTGTCATATTTTTCGATTATCTATCGATGCACCTAAATATGGTAACACTCATATTGGATTAGAAAAATGGCATCATTACATGAGCGAATTTGGATTAGGACATCCTGTAGGGATTGATATTCCCAATGAAAAAGGGGGCAATATTCCAGATTCAAATTACTATAATAAGACATATAATCATACATGGAACTCCTGTAATATGAGTATTATGGGTATGGGACAGGGAGAGGTTTTGATGACACCTTTACAAATGGCCAACTCCATGTGCATTATTGCAAACAAGGGTTTTTATTACATTCCACATTTTGTTAAATCGGTGGGTGGCGATTCAATACATCCTAAATTAAAACCCTATTTATCAAAACATGTAGTCGCTAAAATTCCTGATTCGGCTTATTTTTATGTGGCCTATGGCATGCAAAGAGTGGTTGAAGCAGGAACAGGTAAAATTGCACAAATTCCAGGAATTGATGTGTGCGGCAAAACGGGTACCGCACAAAATGAAAGGTTTATCAATGGTAAGATAGTGAAGCTTCAAAACCACTCCATGTTTGTGGCCTTTGCCCCAAGAGATACGCCTCGGATTGCTGTGGCTGTATGTATCGAAAACTCTGGATATGGTGCAACATGGGCAGGTCCTATTGCTAGTTTGATGATAGAACAATATCTAAAAGATACTATTTCACCTAAAAGGGTAGGGCTTTTAAAGAAGATGCAAAACGCTAAAATAATTCCAAATTATATTTATCTCTTAGATTCCTTAGAAAAGCAAAAAGCCCGCGAAAAGGATTTTTTAAAGCATGGAAATAAAGATAGTCTGCGAAAAATTCAAGCTCATCAAGATAGTCTGAAGCATAAACAAGATTCTGTGATGGTAGCAAATTATGTACGACAATTTTATTTGAGAAAACAATTACAACAAAAACATTAAAATATTTTGAGTGAGCATAAAACCTGCAACATATATTGAACGAATTGATTGGCTGATGGTCCTCATGTTTATTGCCTTAGCCACCATAGGTGTATTATGTATTTATTCTGTAGAGCATAGAGATACTGATATCGCTTTTTTTATGAAAAGCAAAAATTATTCCATGCAGGCTATTTTTTTAGGAGTGTCTTTAGTTGTTGGTTTTGTAATTTTATTCATGGACAGTAAATTTTTTACCTCCATCCCATTTCTAGGTTATTTGTTCGTTTTTTTATTACTACTGCTTGCGCTTACGCCACTAGGTAAAGGGGTTAGAGGATCACATTCATTTCTCAGACTGGGGCCACTTACCTTTCAGCCCGGAGAATTAATGAAACTTTTTACTGCCTTGTCTATTGCAAAATTTCTTTCACTTCAAGATACAAATTTTGCTACCTTAAGACATAGACTCATGTGCGCAGGCTTTGCTCTACTTCCAGCAATGATCATCATTCTCCAAAATGAAACCGGATTAGCTTTAGTATACTTTTCTTTTTTTATTGCCATGTATCGCGAAGGCTTGCCGAATATTGTGCTTATCATCGGATTTTCTTTAATGGCCCTTGCAGTAGCCACTTTACTGGTACCCAAAAATATACTCCTGATTATCTTAACCTCTTTAGCTGTACTCATTCTGTATTCAGAACGCAAAAGATTAAAAAGAAGTAAAGATATCTTGATCATAGTATGTGGGATTTGGCTCTTTGGTGCACTCTTTTCACAAGTGATGGTACCCGTAGCTTTTAAATATGTGTTGCAAAAGCACCAAGTCGAAAGGGTCTATAACCTCATTGGTCAAGATGTGCCTGAGGAATATCGAAAAGGTAAACCTGTAGCCAAACAAACTGCCACAGAATATAATGTCAGTCAGTCTAAAATTGCCATTGCCTCTGGGGGCTTTTGGGGTAAAGGCTATATGAATGGCACCCAAACTCAATTCAATTGGGTGCCTGAACAACGCACAGATTTTATTTTTTGTACCATAGGCGAACAATTTGGTTTTTTTGGCAGCACCTTACTGATTTTACTTTATGTAGGCTTTTTGATGCGAATAATTTTTGTGGCTGAAAGACAACGTTCGCAGTTTTCAAGAGTATATGCTTATTGCATAGCGGGTATCTTATTTTTTCATCTTGTCATCAATATCGGCATGACGATTGGCATTGCGCCTGTAATTGGAATTCCACTTCCTTTGATTAGTTATGGAGGTACTTCTTTATTGACCTTTGCCATCATGATTTTTATTTTAATTCGATTGGATGCCGACCGACAAATGGTATTACGTTAAACCTTACTTTTACAAATGGCTATACAAATCACTCCACTATCAGAAGGCGTATTCACCATTGGTCACGATAAAGTATTTGTGCCATTCGATGTACAACAAGATGAATTACATCATCGACCTACTGGCTCTTTGTTAGTTGAAATACAGCCATTTTTAGTACAAGTAAATGGCTATAATATATTGCTCGACACAGGACTTGGATTTAATTTGCCAAATGGCGAATTGCAAATACATGCCAACTTAGCAAAACATGGACTTCAACCCGAAGATATTCATATGGTGCTCTTAAGTCATTTACATAAAGATCATGCAGGAGGTATTTTTTATACAAACTCACATGGCGAGCGATCCTTAAGTTTTCCTCAAGCACAGTATTATGTGAGTCGTCAAGAATTTGATTTCGCTCTCGAGAAAGGAGCGCCTTCTTATGTGGTGGAGGATTTCCGTGAACTTGAAAAGAATAGTGCTACTATTTTCTTAGACAAACTAGGCGATATAGGCCATTTTATTGAATTCGAAACCGTGGGTGGTCATTGTCCTTACCATATGGTATTTAAAATTCATGATGGACATGATCTTGCTTTTTTCGGTGGCGATGTAGTACCCCAGTTAAGGCAACTCAAAACTAAGTATGTGGCCAAGTATGATTTCGATGGAAAAAGAAGTATGGAATTGAGACAGCAATTTGCACAACAAGGAAAAACTGAAGGTTGGCAATTTTTATTTTATCATGATGTGCGTGAACCTATCGCCATTTTATAATTTATCAAAAGCTACAACGTATGATTCAATTCGCGAATGCAAAAATTAATTTGGGATTAAACATCACTCGAAAAAGAGAAGATGGATATCATGATTTAGAAACTGTGTTTTATCCAATTCCGCTTAAGGATGTAATTGAATGTAAAGTGGCTGAGCAAATGGGCTTTACCTTACATGGAAAACAAATTCCTGGCAATCCTGCAGATAATCTGATACTCAAGGCTTGGCATTTGTTGAAAAAAGATTTTCCTCAGCTTCCTTTTCTAGAAATTCATTTACTTAAAAATATTCCCACGGGCGCAGGACTTGGTGGAGGTTCAGCAGACGGAGCCTTTATGCTTAAATTGCTCAATGAAGAATATACATTGAACTTGTCTACTCAAAATTTAATTGAATATGCTTTACAACTTGGCAGTGATTGCCCATTTTTTATATTGAATACACCATGCACTGCTATCGGGCGCGGCGAAATTCTACATCCCATTCACCTCGATTTATCGGCCTATCAATGTATTTTAATTAAACCCGAAGTGCATGTTTCAACAGCATGGGCCTTTTCAAATATTCAAATAGCCCATGCAAACAATTCACCCATGCAGGTAATTAAACAGCCTATTCATACTTGGAAGGAAAATTTAGTCAATGATTTTGAGCTGCCCATTTTCAAGGCTTACCCTTTTATGCAAGAAATAAAAAATAAGTTGTACGAAGCAGGTGCAATCTATAGCGCCTTGAGTGGTACCGGCAGTGTAATTTATGGATTGTTCGATAAAGAGGCCGATACCGAAAAGATCACCCAAGCACCTGTTTTTTCTGCACATGATGTGTATTGTTTGTCCTCCATGG
>CAZSUF010000287.1:295-4989 GCA_964609875.1 uncultured Bifidobacterium sp. | reverse complement strand
CTTTACCATTATCATTTGAACTCAGGATAATAAAAGCAGTAGCTAAAGACATAAATAAGTAAGTAAATTTCTTTAATTTCATAATTTTAATTTTATTGCAGACAAATATAACTGCGTTATCCAATTTTATTGAAATAAGTTGTAAGTATATTTTGAATAAGTTTATTGGGGCCTAAAGTATTTGTACCAAACCGAATTCTTTACATTTGCGTTATGAAGGCTAAAAAACTCACTCGATTTGCTGCAATCAAAGAATTTGCGAATGTGCATGAATTTCCAGAAAACCCGAAAGCCTTGTGGGCTAAGGTATTTTCGCCCAACCCTTTGGTAGTAGAATTAGCTTGTGGCAAAGGAGAATATACAGTTAATTTAGCCAAAGCCTTTCCCGACAAGAATTTTATTGGGGTGGATATTAAAGGCAATCGCATGTTTGTGGGTGCTAAAAAAGCCCTTGAAGAAGAAATCAAGAATGTATGTTTTTTAAGAACTAGAATCGAGCAGATTGAAAACTACTTTCATCCAAATTCTGTTTCCGAAATATGGATTACATTTCCTGATCCGTTTTTACGCGAATCAAGGGCAAAGAACAGACTGACACATCATAAATTTTTGGCGATGTATCAGAAAATATTAGTAGCGGGCGGGCTCATTCATTTGAAAACAGATTCTAAGGAACTATTTGAATTTACGCATGAAATGATTGCGCATCATCAATGTGAAATTGTAGAAAATATTTCTGATGTGTATGCAAAAGGCACACCCGAGTTTCCATTAAATATTCAAACCTTTTATGAATCGATGCACTTATTGGATAATAGAACTATTCAGTATGTAAGTTTCAGATTACCACAATCAACAATCATCGTTCCTCCTAAAAAAAAGGCTTATGAAGAAACCATTGTTTGATGATGATGATACTTTTTATGTGAATCAGGATGGGAATTATGTGTTTACCGCTCAATATTTACTTCAACGAGGTTACTGCTGTGGTAATGGATGTTTGCATTGTCCATTTGATTATAAAAATGTGGTAGACGAGCTGAAGAAATTGAAATTGCAAGCACAACAAGAAGCGAATAAAAAAAAGCCTTAGCTATTTTACTTTAAGTTATTCAGCCCATATCTAGTTTTCATATGTTCGAAACTGGTCCTGCTGGGAAGGAAAATGAAACACTGAATTATGCCTTTGAATGTTAGTAATTGCCCATCAGGCCATGTATATTTGCACACATATAAAATACAGCATGAGTCAAAGCACCTTTAAACCTAAAATCGGCATTACCACAGGAGACATCAATGGCATTGGGATTGAATTAATTATAAAATCATTGACAGAACATAGGCTTTTAGAGATATTTACCCCTATAATTTTTGCTTCTAATAAAGTAATTCAGCATTACAAGCAAATTACTGGAGAAAATGCCATGCAATTTGTAGGTACTAAAGACTTAGCTAACTTACACCCAAAAGGTATCAATGTATTTAATTGCTGGGATGAGGATATAGCCATTACACCAGGTCAGATGAATGAAATTGGTGGCAAATACGGTATTCGTTCTTTGATGGTTGCCACACAATGTTTAAAGGATGGGCAATTAGATGGCCTTTTGACAAATCCAATACATAAAGCAAATTCTCAAACTCAGGATTTTAAGCATAGTGGTCATACACCTTTCTTAAAAGAAAAATTTGCAGCCAAGGATGTGGTGATGATGATGTGTGCTGAAAGATTACGCATTGCCTTACTCACGGAACACGTGCCTTTAAGCGAAGTTGCTAAATACATCACTGTAGAAGCCATTCAAAGCAAATGCAGAATCATTCATGAATCCTTAGTTAAAGACTTTGGTATTGACAAACCAAAAATTGCTGTATTAGCTTTAAATCCACACGCGAGTGACAATGGACTCATTGGCAATGAAGAAGCTACCGTGATTATTCCGGCAATTGAAAAATTAAGAAACGAAGGCATACTAGCTTTTGGCCCTTATAGTGCCGATGCATTTTTTGCCAGAGAGCAAGACAAAAATTTCGATTGTGTGTTGGCGATGTATCACGACCAAGGCTTGATTCCATTCAAAAGTTTTGACCAAGGCATGGGTGTTAATTATACAGCAGGTTTGCCAGTGGTAAGAACATCTCCAGATCATGGAACAGCTTTTGATATTGCAGGCAAAAATGTAGCAAGTCACACTTCCTTTTTAGAAGCTTTGTATTTATGTATAGATATTCTTCACCATCGACATGGCTATAAAGAAAATACAAAAAATAAATTGCAAAAAGGAAAAGCCCAGCATATTAAGCGGAACCGAGACGATATTACTGAATAGTTTATATCAAAGGCAAGACTAAATCTTTTTCTGAAAGTATCATATCACTTTCAGGAATGCCCCATGAAATATTCAAGGCTGGATCGTTATATTTTAAGCCGCCTTCTGCTTCTTTACAATAATAATTATCGCATTTATAAAAAAATACGGTATCATCTTCGAGCACTACATAGCCATGAGCAAATCCTCTTGGTACAAATAATTGCAATTGATTTTCGCCACTTAACTCCACAGCCACATGTTTTAAATAAGTGGGCGAATCTTTTCTGATATCTACAGCTACATCAATTACCTTGCCTTGCAACACACGAACCAATTTGGCTTGAGCATGTTCGCCTTGTTGAAAATGCAAACCACGCAAAATCCCATAATTTGATTTAGCTTGATTGTCTTGAACAAAATTGACCTTCAATCCGCTTAGTTCTTCAAACTTTTTAGCATGATAACTTTCATAAAAGTAACCACGATGATCTGCATGAATGTTTGGCTTTAAAATAAAACAATCTTGAATGCCTGTTTGTATAATTTCCATAATAAGTAAGATTAAATTTAAAGTATAGAGGTAAGTTCGGAAAGACAAGTTATTTCATATGTAGGTTGTTCATGATGAGGGTTTTTATGTGGATTAAAATAAACAGAATCCATACCTACATGTTGCGCTCCAAGTATATCCACATCTAAGGCATCGCCAATCATTAAACTTTCTTCTACCCTAGCATTTGTAGCTTGTAAAGCAAAATGAAAAATTTCTTTTTTGGGTTTCATGCTCATCGCCATTTCAGAAGTAATCATTTGATCGAAGTACTTTTGTAAATCAGCATTTTTAAGTTTCATTTTTTGTGTTGCTTCAAATCCATTTGTAATTAAATGAAGTTCATAGTTTTTGTCCTTGCAATATTGAAGTACTTCATGCGTAAAAGGAAATACGGCTTGTTGCTCCGCTAAAATTTCTAAATAACGTTCTGCCATCACTTTGGCTATATCTTCACGATTCATTTTATAATGAAGTAAAGTTTGCCACATTCTTTTCCAACGCAAATCTTCGCGACTCATCAAACCCTTTCGAAACTTATCCCACAACTTGTCGTTGATTTCATGATAGACCACATTAAAATCATCAAAATCTTCAATACCATGATTGGCTAATTCGCATTCGTGATAAACATGCCTTAAGGTGGCAATAGAATTCGTTTCAAAATCCCATAGGGTATGATCTAAATCAAAAAACAATACTTTATACTTTTTCATAAAACGCAATGATAAAACAAATAAATGAATTGTCACACTTGTGCAATATAAGCAGCGCCAATTCAGAACTAAGTGTTAAAACATGCGGCAAGCAGCATTTTGCGGTATATTTTATTAAATTTGCCTCAATTTTTAGAGCATGAAAAAACTTAGCTACCTTTTACTAGTTGCCATACTGCCTTTGATGGCTAAATCAGAAAAAAGAAAAATACTATTTATTGGCAATAGCTATACCCAGTATAATAATTTACCAAACACCTTTAAGTCATTGGCCCTTTCACTCGGCGATTCTGTAGAAGTGGATAGTTATACACCCGGTGGGTATTCCTTTTTACAACAATCACAAGATGCCACAACTATCAGCAAAATTCAACAAATTGGGTGGGACTATGTAGTGTTACAAGCACAAAGTCAAGAACCAAGTTTTCCGCCTGCACAAGTGGCGAGCGATACTTATCCTTATGCGAAAAAATTAGATAGTATGATCAAAGCAGCTAACCCATGTGCAGAAACTGTTTTTTACATGACTTGGGGCAAGAAAAATGGAGATGCTTCGAATTGCGCCAGCTATCCAGTCATTTGCACTTATGGAGGTGTGGCTATGCGTCTAAGAGAAAGTTATCTAGAAATGACCCAATTAAATGATGCAACCTGCTCACCTGTAGGCGTTTCATGGGACAGAATTATCACGCAACATCCTACCATCGAATTATTTAATGCAGATGGTTCTCATCCAAATGCCAATGGCACCTACCTCACAGCTTGTACTTTTTATAGCACTATTTATCACAAGTCAAGCGTGGGCGCCACCTATATATTAAGTGGAGTTTCTGCAAGCAATGCATCTTTATTTCAAACTACTGCTACCAATACAGTGATGGACAGTATCGAAAATTGGCAACAATATGGAGGTATTCCCAAAGCAGGATTTAGTAGTAACAATAACTTAAATCAATTTAATTTCACCAACCAAAGTTTAAGAAGCACCCAATACGAATGGAACTTCGGAGATGGAAGCACAGTAAGCATTGCAGTTACACCTAGTCACACGTATACATCTGTAGGCACGTTTCCTGTAACTTTAAAAGCAAGCAATGCATGTGGCAAATATGAAAT
>CAZSUF010000287.1:0-283 GCA_964609875.1 uncultured Bifidobacterium sp. | reverse complement strand
CCTTAAACGATATTTATAACAATCCTAACCCAGCAGTTACTTACTACAATGGTCAATTAGTTTATTCAGGTTTGCAGATCAATCAGCTAGTAAACATTTTTAGCATGAATGGGACAAAAATTCAATCATTCAAACCAGAAAATTCTAAGGGCAATACAAAAACTGATACTTCCTTTAGCAATGGGATTTATTTATATCAAGTGATTGATGGCAAAAAAATTAAGCATCACGGCAAGTTTGAGGTAAACGAATAATTTCATTTCTTTATTCATTTCATTTTTTT
>CAZSUF010000286.1:950-5024 GCA_964609875.1 uncultured Bifidobacterium sp. | reverse complement strand
TTATATGCCTTGAATCTTAGGCCGTTTCTACCATCCAGAATTTGTCTTCAATCAAGTTCTGCAACAAGATATAATTAAGGATTTGTTATGTGCGGTCATTCGCATTAAAAAGTAATTTAGCGGATAATCATTTGAATTTTATTTAGAATATATTTTCAGTCATTAAGTAATTAATTACATAATCATGCACACCTTCTGATAAGGGAGTAAAAGGTTTTGTATAACCTTGACTGATGAGCTTATTCATATTCGCTTCAGTAAAATATTGATACTTATCTCGAATATCTATGGGTGTATCTATGAAGGAAATTTGTTCGGATTTACCCATTGCCTTAAACACTGATTTTGCTAAATGTAAAAAGGTTTCAGCATGGCCAGTACCTAAATTATATAATCCGTTTTCGACATCATGTTCCATCAGCCAAAAGATAACTTCTGCAATATCTTTCACATAAATAAAATCTCGAAGCTGACCACCATCTTTGTAGTCTGGATGATGAGATCGAAATAAATTCATGCTGCCATGTTGCTTTATTTGTCCATAGGCATGAAAAATCACAGAGGCCATTCTGCTTTTATGCGATTCATTGGGTCCGTATACATTAAAAAATTTAAGTCCTTGCCACTTGGGTGGACAATCTTTTTTCTCATTGACTTGATTCAACACCCACTTATCAAATTCATTTTTCGAAACCCCATAAGGATTTAAAGGCTGTAATTTTTCTACAAGCTCGTGATCATCTTCATAACCAAATTCTCCATTTCCATAAGTGGCTGCAGAAGAAGCATAAATCAGAGGTATTTGTAATTGACTACAATAGTTCCAAATAAATTTCGAGTAGACAACATTCCACTTTTCGTGAACGGCATAATCCATTTCAGTGGTATCTGTTCTTGCGCCTAAATGAATGATATAATCTATACTGACGCCTTTTTCAAGAAAAGTTTCCAGTTCATCGCGTTGTATTTTTTCAATACAAATTAATGATTGATGGTTTATTCGTTTATTTTCAATCGAAAAATCATCTACTAAATAAAGTTGATGAAATCCAAGTTTGTTTAAATAAGAAGCCAAATAGCTAGCAATAAATCCTGCGGCTCCCGTAATCATGATCTTGGATTGTGTATTCATAAGTCTTTATTTGAATTTAGGCAAAAGTAAAACATCTGAATGATTCATGCTGTCTTCAATTTGATTTGAATGGTCCTTGTAGAATATACATAGAAAGCTGTCTATGCCTGTCCTCTAGTACAATTTTGGATTCTCAATTTTAAAAAGTAGATTTACGCTTACATCAAAAAATAATTATCCATGGGTTTGAAGTATCGATTAGTCTTAATGAGTTTTTTGCAATTTTTTATTTGGGGGGCTTGGCTCATTACAGTCGGAAATTATTGGTTCGCTACTAAACAATGGAATGGTGCTGAATTTGGTGCTATTTTTTCTACACTTGGGCTTTCATCTTTATTTATGCCTGCACTTACTGGTATTATTGCAGATAAATGGGTCAATGCTGAAAGACTCTATGGAATCTTACATATACTTGGTGGCTTGGCCATTGCCTTCATTCCACAGGTACAAACACCTGCTAGCTTTTTTTGGGTGATATTTCTTGCTATGATATTTTATATGCCTACTATTTCATTATCGAATTCTGTAGCTTATACTATTTTAAAAAATAATCAATTTGATGTGGTTAAAGTTTTTCCACCCATTCGTGTTTGGGGAACTATTGGATTTATTGCGGCCATGTGGTTGACAAATTTATCTGGCAATAAAGCCTCTGCAAATATGTTTTATATTTCTGCTATTTCATCTGTTGTTTTAGGTGTGTATTCTTTCACCTTGCCTAAATGTCCGCCACAAAAATTAGTAGCCGAAAATTCGTCTTGGATTGATTTGTTAGGATTGAATGCATTTTCATTATTCACCAATTATAAGATGGCTTTGTTTTTTATTTTCTCTATGTTTTTGGGGGCAGCCTTACAATTAACGAATATGTATGGAGATGTATTTTTATCGGACTTCAAAAATATGCCAGCTTATGCAGATTCTATTGTGGTGAAGTATTCGACTATCATTATGTCTATTTCTCAAATTTCCGAAACCTTATTTATTCTAGCCATTCCTTTCTTCTTAAAACGTTTTGGCATTAAGCAAGTTATTTTGATTTCTATGTTTGCCTGGGTTTTACGATTTGGATTATTTGCTTATGGAGATCCAGCAGGAGGATTGTGGATGATTATTCTTTCTTGTATTGTATACGGCATGGCCTTTGATTTTTTCAATATTTCTGGATCCTTGTTTGTAGAAACAACTACAGACTCTAAAATTCGATCAAGTGCTCAAGGATTGTTTATGATGATGACCAATGGGATAGGGGCCATGTTTGGAAGTTCAGTCAGTGGTTTCTTGATAGATAAATATTTTACCCATGATGGGTCAAAAGATTGGCATTCAATTTGGCTTACTTTTTCTATCTATGCCTTAGTGATTGCCCTTGTTTTTGCTGTGATGTTCAAGCATAAACATGATCCAAAGGAACTGACTCAATTAAAACATTAATTCTTATACTCTTTTAAAACCTAGTTATGAGCGATTACGGTGCTGGCTTACATATTTCTAGAAAAGATCAATCATCTATCAAGGATGAAGACATAGATTTAATACAAGATTTTCTAGATTTATTGGCCGATGAAGATGAGTATATAGATGCTATTGGTGAAGAATTTGTTTTCGATATTCATGAAGATGATGAAGATGATTCAACACTTTTTATCATGCTTTCTGAATATTGGCAAGGAGAAGAAAATTCAGATAAAGTATTTGAATTCGCAAAAGAATCAGACATGCCTCAAGCCATGGAAATCGCATCACGACTAAAAGAAAAATTAGGCGATCAATTTGATATAGAACCTAGCTTCGATCATTGGTAGATGTATCTTACTTAGATGTTACTATTATAAGACAGATAATAATGCTTGTTTTTAATCGACCAAAAGTTCTTTAATTGTCTCCTTGGTTTTATTAATTTCTTTCTCCGTTAGATGGCCAAGAATCTTTATTATTCTTATTCTATCTACTGTTCTGATTTGATCTAAGACAATCCAACCTTGAGTTTTATTGTGTTTAACTTCAATTCTTGTTGGGTAATTTTTTGAACTACTTGTCATGGGTGCCAAAATAATTGTTTCTAAGTATTTATTCATTTCATTGGGAGAAAGAATGACACAAGGTCGAGTTTTTTTCATTTCGACACCAACAGTCGGATCCAAGTTTACCAATACTATTTGATATTGCTTTAGCTCCATTCTTCAAAATTATCGTCATTAAAAACATCCTGTATGAGTAGTTTGTCTTCACCCTCTTCATGCATCTTTTTAAAAGATTTTTCCCAACCTTTACGAGGAGTAGATTTAGGTTTCAAAATGATGTATCCCTTTTCTAAGATTAGTTCAACAGTATCTTTAATGTTGTACTTTTCAATGATTGTTTTCGTTAATCTTATTCCTTTAGAATTTCCAATGGGTATTACTGAGATGTCCATGTAGCGAATTATTGTGATCACAAAGTAATTACAATATTTTCTAATTACATAATTTATCTCGACAAAGTTTAAACTTTAAAATCGTTCGGTAACTCATCGGTTAAGAATTGCAGATGTTAACTGTTGTTGGCTTGAGTTATTACCATTAACCTAAAACTTTCGGATCAAATTCTACCATCCATTCAATGCCAAATTTGTCTCTAAGCATGCCGAAGTAAGTGCCCCAAGGACTGTCGTCAATGGGCATTTCAATTTGTCCATCTGCTGAGAGTCCATTAAATAATTTGTCGGCTTCTTCTTTACTTTCTGCGCTGATAGAAATCTTGCTTCTAGTTTCGTTTAAGTTATGTGTGCCTAAAACTGCTGGCGTATCACTTCCCATTAAGAGATTGTGTTTGCCAATAGGTAAGGCAACATGCATAATTTTATCGGCTTCACCTTCAGTAGCGATACTTCCTAGGAAATTCATATCTTTAAAACGTGTTATCATAGCGAATTCTCCGCCAAATACTGATTTGTAAAAGGT
>CAZSUF010000286.1:0-940 GCA_964609875.1 uncultured Bifidobacterium sp. | reverse complement strand
AAGTCCATTAAATAGCCTAATGGTTTCTTCCTTGCTTTCCGCTGTAATCGCAATTTTACTTCTATTTTCATTCTCATTTACACGTCCCATTATTTCCAAAATATCATTGGCTAATAGGAAGTTTTGCCCAATTGGCAATGCTATGTGCATTAATTTATGGGCCTCATTTTCTGGTATTGGAAATTCATCTGAAGAAATGTCTTTAAATCGGACAACCTTGGTGAACTCTCCTCCAAATACTGATTTGTAAAAGGTAAATGCTTCTTCTGCATTTCCATTGAAATGAATGTAAGGATTGATTTGTGCCATATTACTTTGTATTTAATTTTATTTATTTCAATTAAGCTTGGGATGGGAATTTAGTGATGTCCATATAAAATATTTCCCACGTATGTCCATCAAAATCTTCGATGGTTCGTTGTTGCATAAAACCGTAATCTTTCATTTCACTCGGTTCTATGCCACCAACTTTAAGTCCTTCTTCCACAATTTTATTTACTTCATCAAGACTATCTACTGATAATGAAAATAGTCCTGCTATACCAGATTTTGTATCCGCAATAGGTTTAGTTATGAAGCCTGTAAACTTTTCGTGCGTCATTATCATCACAAAAATATGTTCACTCCACACCATACACTTTGAGCTTTCATCTGAAAATTGAGGATTGTTTGTAAATCCTAAGGCAGTGTAAAAGTCCATAGATTGTTGAAGGTCTTTGACTGCTAAATTGATAAATATTTGTTTGGCCATTTTAATAAGTTACAGTGTTGACAAATTTAATATGAAAAATTTAATTTCTGATTGAATGTGATTGACATCTTAACATTAAGACTGGGGTAGAGGTGTTGATGAATTGTTACTATGATTATCAGTTAGATACCTGTTTGTTTTTCCACTTTTGCCCCCGATGCTGCGATCGGGGCAGGCTATGATGCAAAA
>CAZSUF010000285.1:4085-5031 GCA_964609875.1 uncultured Bifidobacterium sp. | reverse complement strand
AACTTCCATTGGTGGTTGATAATTTTAATGTACCTGCATCTCCAGATAATGAACTCATTGCAAAAGCACTAAACATGATGTGCCCTTGTCCTTTTAACACTGCTGCTGAGCCTACCAATATTTCATCATGTGGATCAGTAGTCGAATTATCATCAAAAAACTCTTTACCACCAGGTCCTTCATTTGTATTACTATTTGAACCTACAAGCACACCACCGTTTATTGAATTTACTGACCCATTATTTTCTAAGCTGAATAAACCTGTGCTACAATTAAGCCCTGCAATTAGAACATCACCAGTAGTAGCATATGAAAAAGAAGTCGTAGCAGTCCTTAAAAATCTTCGATTATTTTCCCCCCATTGATGACCACTTCTATCCATAAAAACTAAAGTCATATCTCCGTTATCCGTAAACTCAATATCTGAAAGCAAAGGCGTTGGATTGGGATTATCACTATCGTTAGTCCAAACTTCCCAATCATTAGCTCTAGAAAAATTTAACGGTGCAGAAACTAATGAGGTTACATTAAATGCAGCTGCTGTTGTTGGGTTATTTAATTCGTAAACTGAAGCATTTAAATTTGCAGCCGTTCCTCCATTTTCTCCAGAACAAACGACACCCACATATAATTTATTTCTTGAATACTTCAAACCAAATGGTCTGTATTCTCCATTAGAACAAGTAGTTGATGGTACATCATAACTTGTAACATTCACCACTGAAGTAGGATTGCTAGCACTGTTCAATTCTAATCTGAAAACTTTTCTTGAATAAAGATTCATCACAAACAGGAACTTACCATCATCACTAATGTCAATATCACCTAAACCAACTTTGCCAATTTGGTCAAAAGATGCAGCATCATAGGTAGGAGTTAAAGGATTAGTACTTAAATTTCTATCAGCGTTAGATCCTATTACACCTAAACCCGATGGTTTACCTGT
>CAZSUF010000285.1:0-4075 GCA_964609875.1 uncultured Bifidobacterium sp. | reverse complement strand
ATCATTTGAACCTAAATAAGTTATAGTAGAATTATCGGCAGCTATTGAATAGCTAGTTCCTTGACCATAAGCAGGCGCTGTTCCATCAGCTCTTGTTCTGTGACCATTGGCATCTAAATCATAAAATTGGGTTACGTTAAATGAAGTGGCTGTAGGTTCTAACATGTAAATACCACCAGAACCCATTACGCCTAATCCTACATGACGTTTTAAAAATGCTGAAGTAAATATTTTATTTGCTTGTTTACTATAGGCTACACCCCAAGTGGCTCCGATAACATCACCGTTTAAAGTTTGCGCAGCCGGTGTAACCACAGGGCTACCGCTATTGGTGTAAGGATAACCTACAAACCAAGGTTGTGAACCAGCAGTACTTCCAACAGGCAAGGGATCTCCACTTCTATAAACTGGAACAAATGCAGAAACACCTGCAGTACCAAGATTGTAATCATTAGGATTATGGAAGGCAAAATTCACATTGGAACTATTTCCATTTGCAAATTGTACAGAACTCCCATTGTCATTCCCTGAAAATGATGAATAATCGATAGAAGAATTGGCACAAGCTCCAGAAGTTGGCAAAATAAATTCTACTCGAACAGCAGCTGTTCCACAGGAAGCTATAGAGTAATTTGGGCTTGAATTTCCAGAGGTAGTTGTTGTTCCACAAGGTGCAGAGCTGTCTGCTACATAAACATTTACAGTCACATTTGACATAAATGGTTCATTTAAATCTTTAGTCCCATTGCCATTAAAGTCTCGGAAAACGATTCCTGAAACTTGTGAATAGACTTTAAAAATACACAGCAATAAAAAGGCTGTTGTTAAGAAAGTAAGTTTTTTCCTCATACTATTTCATAATTTAAATACGAAATTGCGTAAGAAATATTCTTACTCATTCTAAAAGATAATTAACGGCAAAATTTTATAACTATCTACACTAATATATTAATTATCAATACATTATAGGCAATAATCACAAAATATTTAACTGAATCCATGTTATTTTCAGGCAATAATATTGGACAAAGAGACATTTTCCATCTGAAAATATCATGGAGTTAATTGACAATGTCGTTAATTAATTAATCATGTCGATGATTAATTAAATTTACACTTAATGTACCAAGATTGTAACTTTCGACGATAAAGAATATGAATAAAATATTACTCATAGAGGATAGTTCCCTTTGGCGAACAGAAATTCTGATGCAATTAGAAAAAATTGAATTCAATGATGTTTTAGCATGCGAAACATTAAATGAAGCAATTCAATGCTTAGAAACCAATAAAATAGATTTGATCATTTCAGATATTCAACTAAAGGATACTACAATATTCGAGTTGTTTAAAAAATTTCCTCACTATGCAGAAATCCCTTTTCTTTTCATTACTGTTTCAGAAAATATTGAAAATTACATTCTATCAAAACAAGCTATAAACTCCAGTTTTTTAATTAAACCATTTCATCACCTTAGTCTAAAATCAGCTATTGAAGGTTTACTGTTACCTATAGAAGATACAAAAAGCGAATTTTCGAATAGTATAAAAATAAAGGACAAATATGGGATAGATTTAAATATCAAGTCCAATCAGGTACTTTTAATTAAATCTGAATTAGCTTATTGCAAAATAAAAACAACAAATAATCAATTTACAATTATTAGCAATATGAAAAATATATGTGCGTCGCTTGGCTCTGATATCTTGCAAATTCATAAAACCTATGCCATCAATAAAAACCAAATCACCAAAGTAGATTTTAAAACCAAAACAGTCTATACAAGTTTAGGTGAATTTCCGATTGGCAGAGTTTTCAAAAAAGAAATTGCAAATTATTTAAGTAGCTCTCAAGATATTTAGTGCACCCTTTATGAAAAATATAAATTTAGTATACATAAAACCCTTTGTCAAATTTTTTCTATTCTATATAGCACTTATAATTTTAACATGTACCAATAAATCTAATGCTCAATCAATTTTAACTTTTGATAAAATTCCAACAATCATTCATACAGATAGCTTGGAAAAATCAATTATCTCTAAAAAAGAGGTCAGTAAAAATTATATTAACCAATTAATCATTTTAGAACAAAGCCGATATAATGTGATGTCTGCAAAATTTGGCATATACGCTAATACAATAGATTCATTATCAGAAATTGTACAATACCCATTCGGCTTAGCTTGCGGATCTTATTTCAAAAGCATTAGAAATATTTTAATGAGTCCTATCTATGCTGGATCAACAATTCAAAGTGCAGAAAAAGCACTCCATATCTTCGAAGAACTAGATGACGAAGTTGGCATCTTTTATTCGAAACTATCCCTCATTATCATTTATATATATAATATCAAGAACGAAGGCTTGTCAGTATATTCGTCAAGCAATCAACTTTTTGCTTCAAATTTAAATAAAAGATGTATTAAAATAAAGCACCAATACATGTTTGAAAACTACATGTTTGCTTTAAAATCTTCTAACCCCAAATACCTCATTAAATCTATAAACCCAATAGTTATCGATTATGTATTCGCTAAAGATCAAATAATTAAAAGTCGTGCTGATATAATTAAACTGCGAAAACTTATTGCTTCAACAATAAAAATGACGCATGACAGCAATGAACTGCAATTTCAATCTTCATCCCAATATAATCTGATGAGCTATATTGAAGAAAATGAACAAGCCTTAATTTACTTAAAAAATGCCTTTCAAGAAAAGTTTCATCCAGAAAGTTCCTTCAAATCTTTAATTGCCAGAAACATTGCGAATAGGTATTATTTTATGAAGCGAAAATTTTACAGGGATTCTACTATTCATTATTTGAAAGTTGAATTTAACATTGCTAAAAAATTTGATACAATTAAAAAAATTTTCAATTATGATTCATACAACCTTTTGGCAAATTTACATGAAGAAAAATCAAACTTTAGTGCAGCCTATCAATCCAAAATTGAAGCATATGATAATTTAGTAGAATTAAATAAGCACTACAACAATATTGTAACTGATAGTTATCAAGACTTCGAAAAGCTCAAAAATGAAAAGAACGAAAAGAATGAAATTAATTCCCAAAAAAATAAACTAATTCTCTACCTTTTGTTTGGACTTAGTCTGTTAATCATTCTAATTATTTTCATGATTATTCTAATCAAAAAAAATAAAAGCATTAAATCTTCAAAAGATAAGGTAGATCAATTGATAAAAACGCGAGACAAATTGTATGCCATCTTAACGCATGATATTCAAAATCCCTTGAGAAGCTTTCAAGGACTAGCATCAAAAGTTAGCTACCTTATTCATAAAAAAGATTTCAATGAAATTGATAAGGTTGCGTTTGAAATAGATGAGTCTGGAACAAAACTAGACAATATGTTGCAAAATATTTTATACTGGATTCTTGCTCAACAAAACGAACTCATCTATTTCCCCAAAGCTATAAAAATAAATGACCTTGTAATTCAATTGGTTGACGTGTATGAAGGTGTGGCAAAACAAAAAAACATTTCCTTTATCAAAGAACTAAACTTTCATGGCGAGTTAGCTATTGATGAAAATCATTTACACATTATTCTCAGAAACTTATTAGACAATGCCATTAAAAACTCACCAAGAAATTCTGCCATACAAATCAATCTTCTTGAAAGCGACGAATTTGTAGAATTTTATTTGAAAAATGAATGTGAAATTTCAGCAGAAAAATTCAGCACGATTCTAGATCTTTTTCATTCAAAAAAAGAATGGCAAGTCGGCGAACAAGGTGTAGGCTTAGGCCTAATTTTAATAAAAGAATTTACCAAAAAAATGGGCGGTTAAGTTGAACTCAATAAAACAGCCAATGAAATTTCATTTCTTATCAAACTTCCAAAAAAACTCAACCTAAATACCCAAAAACCTCAGGCATAAGCGCTAGCAGTAAAACAACTTGATGATATTTCGTATAATTTATTCAAGCTTTTCAACATATCAATTTGCATTTATAGGGCGCGTGTTGTTGGGCTGACAATCATTATTTAACCCCGAAAGTTTTTCACAAGCCCAACCCCACCGGGCTATCTCTCCAATGCCCTC
>CAZSUF010000284.1:0-5034 GCA_964609875.1 uncultured Bifidobacterium sp. | reverse complement strand
TTTTAGGGTCTGCTGATTAACGTTCAAAACAAAGTCAAGTCTTATTTTAAGTTATTTTTCAACATCAAAGTGCTTGGTTATTTGATCATTGTAACAAAAAACCTTGCACTTATATTTTTTATCAACTTCTCATATGCATCTTCAATTACTTCGTCAGTGTCAAAGGGCTGTACATTAGTACTATCCCTTTGACACTTCCTTGCACTTGAAGCGCCTATGAGATAATCAGCAGACCCTTTTTAATTCAAGTTGAATATTTTTATGAGATAATCAGCGGACTTTATTTAGCTTAGATAGGGTTAAACAAAAAAGACTACCCAATTGAGTAGTCTTTTTTTTATAGTTTAAATTTCTTAGTTAATTACGCGTCCGCCACCAGCAAAATATTTCGACCAATAGGCGTTTTTGATGCTTGCAATAGATACGCCTTTACTTGATGCTGAATGCACAAAAAAGTTATTTCTTAAATACACACCCACATGAGAAATTCTTGATGTATTCACTCTGAAGAAAACTAAATCGCCTTCTTTCAAATCTGCTACATCTTTAATATAGTTAGCAGAACTGAATTGTAAACTAGCTGTTCTTAAGAGACTGAACCCAAATACATATTTGTATAAATGTTGTACAAAGGCGCTACAATCTACACCGCTTTTAGAGGTGCCGCCCATTCTGTATCTTACGCCATACCACTCATCGATGAAACGATACAACATGACATTCGAAATTTGATTAGGCATGACGTCTATCATGGCAGAATACTTTTCTTTAACCCAATCTAACATGCCATCTGCGAAGGAAGGCTCTGATTTTTTGGTCTCAGTTTTTTTGGCTTCTAAGGTTGAGGCAATCTGGGTAGTTTTAGTTTTAACTACAGTATTATTTTCTTTGCAAATTACTTTAGCGTCTGATTTGCCAGCTTGGGTATTTCCGTTAAGGATATGATTTTGCACAAAATCGATGGGATCAATTTTGGGTGCTGTTTTAGTTTTTAGAGTCTTATCGCAGTTTTCAGTCGATTGAGCAAAGCTGTTGATCGAAATCATAGCTAAGAGCAACATTGAAAAGCCAAACTTCTTTAGTACAATCATGATGTCAGAATTTTTTGGTTTGCGCAAATATAGTCGATCCGATAAAAAAACTCTCAGACTAAAGTGTTTCAGCAATGTTAAAAAAATAGGTTAATAGATTGTTAGCGATAAGAGCCTTTACCAGTCTGTTTTTAGAAATTCATAGCCCCCTTTCACTGCTCCCCAAACTTGTTTGTCTTGGTCGTCAAAACCTCTATCCCAAGAGATAATTTGGTCAGAATACAAGGTAACTTCAGAAGTAGCGTAAGTTGCGCCTCGTAAATTACTTTCACAATCTTGCTGATTTGTACTTCCTGCGTAAGTTTGTCTATCAATTTTATGTAGTAAAATAGAACAACCTTTTCTTAATTCTAAAGAATCTATCGATAAGGATTCTATTGGTCGCGCCTCTTTCCAAGCACCAAAATATTTGTCGCCATTTTTGATCGTGTAAACAATACTTTCAATGGTAGAGTCATTCTTTAGTTGGAGTTGATACACACGTTGGCGATAAGGTTTTTCTTCGCTACTTGCCATGGCTTGTTCGACATACAACCAATATCCTTCACGATCTTTCCAGATAGGTACCATCTTTAATCTGATATCATAAAAATCGCTATCTCGCAAGGATTGGGCTTCGCTGGAATAAAATCCATTCATCATTTTTTGAAGTTTTCTTACATCTTGCTCATACACGGGTAAGTACTGAGAAAATGAATGGTGACCGACAAATAAAAAGGCTAAAAGAAAAAAGCATTTTCGCATAATGAATGTTTGAATAGTGCTGCAAAATAAGTTTCAATTGGGAAAGCATGAAATTTTCTTGAAGAGTCAAATTTTAATTTCATACTGGAATGTTGTATTGCGGCAACGATAGTAGTGGAAATCCTGCGCGCCTCGCGCAGATTGGAACGAATAGCGTGTGTGCCGCCCTGATGAAATTAATCTTAAAAGAAATGAGTTTAAACTGAAGGTTAAAAGTTTGACTAAAATATTGAGGTTTAATTTTTACATTTGAAGCCTAAAATACATACATGAATATTGTTAAAGAGAAAATTTTAGTGATAGGCGCCTGTGGGCAAATTGGTGTAGAACTTACCACAGAATTAAGAAGGATACATGGTGCCAATAATGTGATTGCCAGCGACCTTAGAGATGAACATGAATTGCTGAAAGGCACAGGGCCCTATGTGAGTTGTGATGTGATGAATAAGGAAATGCTTCATGTGTTAATTATCAGACATAATATTACCCAAGTGTATTTGCTCGCGGCTATTCTTTCGGCCACAGGCGAAAAAAATCCTTCTTTAGCTTGGCATATTAATATGCAAAGTTTGTTGAATGTGCTTGAAATTGCGAAGGAAGAAAAGCTGAGTAAAATTTACTGGCCAAGTTCTATTGCTGTGTTTGGACCAAGTTCGCCGAAGAAAGATACACCTCAACATACCATCATCGAACCAACCACCGTGTATGGTATTAGCAAATTTGCTGGTGAACAATGGTGTGCTTACTATCATAAAAATTATGGTGTAGATGTGAGAAGTTTAAGATATCCTGGTTTGATTAGTTATAAGTCGGCTCCGGGTGGAGGCACTACCGATTATGCAATAGAAATATATATTGAGGCTTTACGAGATCAGGATTATACTTGTTTCTTGAAAGAAGATACTTACTTGCCTATGATGTATATGCCTGATGCGATACGCGCTACGATAGAGTTGATGGAAGCGCCTGCTGAAAAAATTTCTGTAAGAAGTTCATACAATTTAAGTGGCATGAGTTTTTCGCCTAAAGAAATTGGAGAATCTATTTTGACACATATCCCGAATTTTAAATTAGATTATAAACCCGATTTCAGGCAGCAAATTGCAGACAGTTGGCCTCAAAGTATCGATGATAGTTTAGCTCAACAAGATTGGCAATGGAAGCCCCAATTTGATTTGCCCACCATGACGGCGGATATGCTAGACAATTTGGCTAAAGCTTAAATCAGAATTGACAAATCGTTTAGTTTGTCAAAGATTGCTTAGTGGCCATGTTTCTCGATGAGTACATTATAAAATGGCTTGAATAAGATAACTTTTGAAATTAAATCATGAATCAATAAAGTATGAGCATACAAGCCGATTGGCAAAAGGAAGCCCGAAGTCAAAAAAAGAAGTATGCTCAATTTCTGAAGCGTTGCGATCAGCGAAGTGTGATTAAACTTTTACCTCAACTGCATGAGGAAACTTTTGCAAAGATTGATTGTCTTGATTGCGCCAATTGTTGTAAAAATCATTCGCCTAGATTTAAAATTCCTGATATCAAACGCATAGCAAAGTATGTAGGATTAAAGGAAGGCGATTTTATACAACGCTATTTAAAATTAGATGAAGACAACGATTATGTGTTGCAATCTCAACCTTGTAGCTTTTTGAATTCGGATAATACTTGTCAAATTTATGAGGCTAGACCCAGCGAATGTGCTCGATATCCGTATACTGATGAAGATGTATTGGTTAAAAGAAGTGCCTTGACAGTAAAGAATGCAGAGGTTTGTCCAGCTGTATTTACGATCATGGAAAGATTAACCTCCCTATCAACAAAGTAAAAAATCTTGAATTATTTTCCAGCAGGTGCAGGAACTGGTTGAGGTTGAGCAGCTTCAACAGGTGCTGGTTGTGCGCCTTGTGCAGCAGGTTGAGCACCTTGAGCAGGAGCAGCTTGTGTGGCAGGAGCCGCAGCCGGAGCAGGTGCAGGCGCAGCAGCAGGAAGTTTTTGTCCTGATAAAGCTTTTTCTGAAGCCGTTTTTTCGATACCGGTTTTATTTGGCTTCTCAATAAAAATAAAAGATAAAAGTATCAAGGCTACTAAAGCTGTAGCTGCTACCCAAGTTCCTTTTTCAACTACATCTGTACTTTGTTTGGCACCCATCATTTGATTGCCGTAACCACCGAAAGATCCTGCTAATCCACCACCTTTAGGGTTTTGAATTAAAACGAAGAATGCAATCACACCACAAGCAAGCACAATAAGAAAAAGAAATAAATACGACATGTTTAAAAATTATTTAAGTTTAAATCTTTTATAAGGGAGGCAAAGTAACTGCTTTTTTCGGGATTCCGCAAACTTAATTTTTTGTACATCTCAATGGCTTTGTCCTTTTTACCTTGTTTGGCCAGTATTTCTGCTAAGGACTCACTGATAATCGACGACTCGAGAGAAATAGAATCCATGGCTTGCTTGAAAATATTGTCTGGAATATCATCCTGTTCCTCTTCCACAGCGGCTGCCAATTTTTCTTTTTTCCAAGCTGTTTTTAAAGCCTTTTGGTCCTTTTCTTCTTCCTGATCTTTAATTTGTTTGTGCTTAAAATGATTCAACCAATCGGTAAAACTCATCATCACCATCAAGGATTTGTCTTCTTCTACCGCATGTGAGGTCTCAGTAGAATCTAGGGTTGGCGACAGATCTTCCTCTTGCTGATTCAAGGCCAAGGTATCCAAATCATGCAAAATATCTTCAAACACCTCTTCTTCTTCAACGACTGAATTAATAGGGGCATTCGGTAAATTTTGAATGAGGTCTAAAATATCTTGGGTGTCATGATCTACTTCTTCAAGAATTTTAGTGTTTTCGTGCATGTATTTTTCTTCCACACTTGATTCTGTCGATTGGGCTTCTTCAATAGGCAATTCTTCAGGAAGTTCAATAAGCTCTTCTTCAAGCATCACTTCGTCGTCGAAGGGCATTTCCTCTTGAAAAAATGAAGGGTAGGTTTGGGGTTCAATTTCTTCGATCACCTTTTCTTCTTTCGGATGTTTACAGGCATCTACAAAAGCAGCAAAACACCAAGGCGAAGATTTATACATGGCCATTTTTGGCAATTTTTTTGTGGCCTCTGGGTTAGCGGCAAATGCCATCCAATGGGCGGCTGTAAAGTAAGGATAGGTATTGGATAAGGTGTCCCATTCTTGAAGTG
>CAZSUF010000283.1:4789-5037 GCA_964609875.1 uncultured Bifidobacterium sp. | reverse complement strand
TGAAAGTGCATTTTTTTTGGGCAGCATTTCCCGCTATTCGTTGCAAGCCATCTCGTTTTGAAGAACGAGATGGGCTTTCCACTACTATCGGGGCTGCAGTCTCTCGTTCATTGAATGTAATTCTAGTTCAAAGACGAAGCCTTATTTTTGCATGTGCTATTCTTCTGAAATAAAGAGAATTCTGCACTAAAATAAGGTCAAGCAGATTTTTTTAGTCCTTTTAAAATGAATATTCAATAAAATCTATT
>CAZSUF010000283.1:0-4604 GCA_964609875.1 uncultured Bifidobacterium sp. | reverse complement strand
GCTCATCTTGCGAAGCAAGGATTTGAAGTGCATATATTCGAAAAAAATACCACCTTAGGCGGTAGAGCACGAAATTTTACGACAGATTCTGGGTATTTGTTTGACTTCGGCCCAAGTTGGTATTGGATGCCCGGTGTATTCGAAAGGTTTTTCAATGATTTTGATGCGAAGGTGTCAGATTTTTACGAATTGACTTTATTAGATCCTTCATTTGATGTGGTTTTTGGAGAAAATGATACGATGCATGTGCCTGAAAATTATCAAAAACTATCTGATTTGTTCGAAACCATCGAAAAAGGCAGCGGCGCCAAATTGGATCAATTCATGCAAGAGGCGGAATTTATATATAAAACAGGCATAGATAAGTTGGTATATCTTTTAGTAAACATGTACGTAAGTTTTTTACCCATCCGAAACTAATAGCCCTGATGGAATTTCCGGTATTGTTTTTAGGTGCCATGCCTCAAGACACACCGGCACTTTATAGTTTGATGAATTATGCTGGACTGAAATTAGGTACTTGGTATCCACAAGGCGGTTTTTATAAAATTATAGAAGGCATGTGGAAAGTAGCCGAAAAGCAAGGGGTGAAAGCACATCTCAATGCAGCCGTCGAAGAAATTGTCGTAGATGGTAAATTGACTAAAGGGTTAAAAGTAAATGGTGAAGTCTTGCCATTTGATGGAATTGTAGCAGCGGCTGACTATCATCATGTTGAACAAAAATTACTTCCAGCTGCTTACAGAAATTATTCAGCCGATTATTGGGAGAAAAAAGTTTTCGCGCCTTCTTGTTTAATTTTTTATATCGGCCTAAACAAAAAAATGAAAGCTATTAATCACCATACCTTATTTTTCGATGAAGATTTATATAATCATTCCATCGATATTTATAAAAAACCTTCTTGGCCAAACAAACCCTTGTTTTATGTTTGCTGTCCTTCACAAACAGATAAAACGGTGGCTCCTGAAGGACATGAAAACTTATTTTTTTTAATGCCAATTGCCGTAGGGCTCCAAGATACAGATGAAATGAGAGAGAAGTATTTTACCATCATGATGCAAAGATTCGAAAAACAAGTCGGAGAGGAAGTAAGGCCTTTTATTGATTTCAAAAAAAGCTTTTGTGTAGATGACTTCGTCTTCGCGTATAATTCTTTTAAAGGAAATGCCTATGGTTTGGCAAACACTTTAATGCAAACAGCCAACCTTAAACCTAAAATCATAAACAAGAAAATAGATAATTTATTTTATGCTGGTCAACTGACTGTGCCAGGGCCAGGTGTTCCCCCTTCATTAATTTCAGGGAAGGTTTCGGCAGATTTACTCACTCAATACTTAAATCATAATTAAATGAAATCTTTATTTGATCATGTGTCTGAAGAGTGTAGTAAAATTACCACGAGAGCTTATAGTACAAGTTTTTCTTTGGGTATTTATTGCTTGAATAAGAAAATTAGAAACCCCATTTATTCGATTTATGGTTTTGTTCGATTTGCAGATGAAATTGTAGATAGCTTTCATGATTTTGATAAACAGACTTTACTCGAAAAATTTAAGGCGGATACTTATGAAGCGCTTGAAAGCAAAATTTCCTTGAATCCTATTTTAAACGCTTTTCAAGGAGTTGTCAATAAATTTAATATTGAACAAGAACTAATCGATTCGTTTTTGTACAGTATGGAAATGGATTTGAAACAAGTAGATTATACCTCAGAGAAATACGAAAAATATATTTTAGGTTCTGCCGAAGTTGTAGGCTTGATGTGTTTACATGTATTTGTTGAAGGGGATGATGTGAAGTATCATAACTTGAAACCTTATGCCATGAAATTAGGCGCGGCTTTTCAAAAAATAAATTTTCTCAGAGATCTTAAAATGGATTTTAATACTTTAAATAGAAGTTATTTTCCAAATGTGGATTTGGAAAAATTTAGTCATGCGAATAAACTTATGATTGAAAAAGAAATTGAAGCTGATTTTGATGAGGCATTAATAGGTATTAAACAGTTACCTGCTCATGCAAGAGGAGGTGTATACTTAGCTTATGTATATTACAGATCGCTTTTTAATAAAATAAAAAAAGTTTCTGCCGAGCGTTTAATGCAAGAAAGAATAAGAGTCAATAATCTACATAAATTTGAATTGATGTTGTTTTCTTTAGTACGCAATAAATTAAATTTATTATGAAATGGATGCAGCTTTTACTTTGTCTTATCTTTTTTGCAACTCAAGTTTTTGGAGAAGAGGCTACTTTAATCCAAATGCGAATTTTATTTAGAGAAGGAGCTAATAGTCGAACTGCATGTAAACAACTCTTAGAAGCTTGCGATAAAATGAATAAAAGAAGTAATGCTACTTTTTTAGGTTATATAGGCTGTGCGAATATGATGATGGCAAAATACGGGTTCAATCCTGTTACTAAATTCAATTCGTTTACATATGGAAAATCTTTATTAGAACAAGCTATTCATGAAGATGCGAAAAATATAGAACTCATCTTTTTGCGTTTTGTTATTCAACTCAATTGTCCTTTATTACTCAATTATAATGATGATCTAAAAGCCGATAAATCTGCCATTTTAATGGCTTTGCCACATATCAAAGATCTTGGACTTGGCTCATTTATTAGAAATTATTTATTACAATCTGATCAATTAACTATCACAGAAAAAACCGCCTTATGAATCAACCTGAAATGCTAATTCTTGTGAATGAACAAGATGAACAAATAGGTGAGATGGAAAAAATGGAAGCTCATCAAAAAGGCTTGTTGCATCGAGCATTTTCTGTTTTTTTGTTTAATGCAAAAGGCGAAGTGATGATGCAACAGCGTTCATTACAGAAATATCATTCACCAGGCTTATGGTCAAATACTTGTTGCAGTCATCCGCATGTTGGCGAAAGTCTTCAAGATGCCGTCGAAAGAAGACTCATGGAAGAAATGGGTTTGCAAGCAGAAACTCAACATGTGTATAGCTTTATCTACAAAGCGGATTTCGAAAATGGACTTTGCGAGCATGAATACGATCATGTATTTGTTGGGCTTTGTGATGATACCCCAAACACCAATCCCTCGGAGGTTGCTGCATGGAAATTTATTTCAATCGATGATCTACAAAAGGAGCTCCATGAAAGAGAGTTTGAATATAGCGTTTGGCTTAAAATATGTTTTTCAGAAGTAATGGAAAGAATACAATTGAGTTCTTCATTTATTAATCTACAAGTAAATTCATTATGAACACATTAATCATTAATTCACTTAGCGCCTTACTAGGATTTGCGGGTATGGAATGTGTAGCTTGGTTTGCACATAAATACTTGATGCATGGCTTTTTTTGGAATCTTCATCATGATCATCATAGAAAAGAAGGACATGGTTTTCTTGAAAAGAATGATTATTTCTTTCTGATTTTCGGAATTCCTGGTGCTAGTTTAGTTGTTTGGGGCTCATTACATCATTTTGACGCATCGTTTTGGATAGGTGTAGGTATTTCGCTTTATGGCATGGCTTACTTTTTTATTCATGATATCTTTATTCATCAACGATTTAAAATCTTTCGTAACTCCAATTCAGCTTATTTGCGTGCCATCCGTAGGGCACATAAAATGCATCACAAACATGTCAATAAAGAAGATGGCGAATGTTTTGGCATGTTATGGGTTCCATTAAAATATTTTAGAGAAGAATTTAATAAAACAGACTAATGCATGCAATGTATATTTGGGTAAACTTGTTTTCGTTTTTACCTACTTTCTTGCTGTCTCTTCATCCCGATATGAAGCTCTATAGAACTTGGAAATATGCATTCCCTTCTATTTTGATTGCTGCTATTGTATTTATTTTGTGGGATATGCTTTATACTTCTTTAGGCGTTTGGGGTTTTAATCCTGATTACCTTATTGGTTGGTACTTAGGTAATTTACCCATTGAAGAAGTGTTGTTTTTTATTTGTATTCCTTATGCTTGCATATTTTCCTATCATTGCGCCAATACCTATATTAAGAAAAATTATTTCCAACCTTTTCAACGCAAAATATCCGTAGGAATTTCACTTTGCTTAATTATCATGTCATGTTTTTATATGGGCAATTATTATACCTTGTTTGCATTTTTAGGTGCTTCAGGTATAATATTGTTTTTAGAGTTTGTAGCAAATGTTACTTGGCTTAGTCGATTCTATTTCGTGTATATTTTATTGCAAGTGCCTTTTTTGATTGTAAATGGAATTCTGACCAGCACTGGACTGAAAGCCCCTATTGTTTGGTATAATGAGGCACATATCATTGGCGTGAGAATTTTGACTATACCTTTCGAAGATATTTTTTATGGCATGTCCATGCTTTTAAGTTCTGTCATGATCTATGAATACTTACTGGCCAAAAACGGAATTAAATCAAATGGACTATGAAAAAAGCAGTCATCATAGGGGCAGGGATTGCTGGACTTGCAACTGCTATCCGATTAAAGGTAAAAGGATTTGAGGTACATATATATGAGGCAAATTCGTATGCAGGTGGAAAGCTGACAGAATTTGAACTTGATGGTTTTCGCTTCGATGCAGGCCCTTCCTTATTTACCATGCCTCAATTTGTTGAAGAGCT
>CAZSUF010000282.1:0-5081 GCA_964609875.1 uncultured Bifidobacterium sp. | reverse complement strand
AAGAAATTCAGGATCTTTATAATCAATGTAATGAATGCCCATTTTCTTAAAACGACAATATTTCTTTTGTCGAACTTCAACCCGATTGGTTGTTAAATATTTTATATCTGATTTTGCCATGATTATGCTTCTTCTTTTTCGGTTACTGAATTAGGTTTTACAATTTTCTCACCACTTCTTTTTCTTGCATTATATGCTACTGCATGTTTGTCAAGAGAAGTGATCATAAAACGCATGATAGATTCATCACGATTCATTTGAATGGTGAATTTGGCATTCAAACTTCCTTCAGCCTTATATTCCATTACGTAATATAAACCTGTAGTTTTTTTATCGATTGGGTAAGCGAAAGATTTTAAACCCCACGCATCTTCACCGATACACTCTCCAGAATTGTCTGTAACAAATTTTTTGAGATTTTTGGTCGCCGCCTTAAATTCCTCATTTGAGAGTACAGGCGTAAATATGACCATCAGTTCGTAACTGTTCATATATTATAGTATTAATTTAAATAATAACAACCCGATCAGCAACTATGTTTGGATACCTTTTAATAAGGTAGCTGATCAAATTGGGGTGCAAAGATAAGGTAAAGTTCAAGATTTCAAAATAATTCTTTCATTATAAGCACAAAAAAGTCACCTCATGAGGTGACTTTTTTAACTTTTTGCCTTAACAGGATTACTTAGTTGCAGGAGCAGCTTCAGTTGCAGCAGGAGCAGCAGGTGCGGCTTCAGCAGGTGCTGGAGCAGCAGCTTCAGCTGGTGCTGGAGTAGCAGCGCTATCAGTTGTTGCAGGAGCAGCAGCTTCAGCAGGTGCTGGAGTAGCTTCAGCAGGAGCAGCAGCTTCAGTTGGAGCTGGAGTTTCAGTAGCAGGAGCTTCTGATTCAGAACATGATGCGAAAAATCCTAATGCGATTGCAAATAGAGAAACTTTTAATACACTTTTCATTTTATAAATTTTTAATTGTTTGAGTATTAATCTCAATCTGTAAAAATGGTAACCCATTATTTTTATATATTTTTATTTATTATTTATATTATCTTAATTTTAAATATTTTAATAACAAAAAAGAAATTGTAATCAGTCCCATATATTCATGACTTCAAACTCACATAAGCTGTCAATTAATCGAGATTGTATGTAATTTCAATAAAATATTAAACAGCGGTTGATAAGAAACAGAAAATTGTCACAATTTTATAGATGTGTTTTGTAAAAAGAGGCTCAATCCATTTTTTTATCGGACTTTTGGGTTACCTAAACAAAGTTTCTGTATTAATGACTAACAATTCTCCATACGATATGAATGATGAAGTGTTGATTAGTTCTTTGGCAAATGGAGATACGCAAGCTATCAGATATATGTACAAAACTTTTTATCCTACCGTTGAAAAAATGGTGTTTAAAATGAATGGTTCTATGGATGATGCGTATGATACATTTCAGGATAGTATGACCATATTATTCGAAAAAGCAAAGGCAGAAGACTTGCAATTAACTTGCAGATTATCTACCTACCTAACTTCGATTGCAAAGCATGTATGGCTTAAAAAATTGGCTTCTAAAAAAAGGCAATCTGTTTCTATACTCTATGATAATTTAGAAGAAAGTATACAGGTTGATGATGATGTGAATCGATTTTTTGAGTTTGAAGCTAATGTTTCGGCGCTTACTCGTTGTTTCGAACAAATTGGCGAACCATGCAAAAGTATTTTACAAGCATTTTACGTGCAAAATAAAAGCATGCAGGAAATTGCTATCACACATGGATACACAAATCCTGAAAATGCCAAAACTCAGAAATATAAGTGCTTAAACAGAATGAGGAAATTGTTCTTTAGTGAACCAAAAAAAATTGAAAATGAACGAATCTACTAATACCTATGAACTGATAGAAAAGTATTGTCTTGAATTGATGGATGATAAGGAAAAGCTTTTTTTCGAAATAGAGATGGAAAATAACCCTGCTTTAAAATCAGCAGTTCAAGAACACAAAACCATATTATTGTCGTTTGAGCATATGCAAAATGCTCAATTTATACATGATGCATTAGATAATATTCATTCTCATTCAAGAAGTCAGACCGAAATTATTTTCAATCAGCTCAAACTACATGTTAACAGATATTGGAGAACTGCCTCTGTAGCAGCCTCTGTAGCCTTTATCGCCTCTTTCCTTACTTTTGTAGGTGCTCGTTCGATATACAAAAAAGAAACTCAAGCAACTTACCAAAAATTGAGTGGAAACATTAACACCATTATTAAGGCGCAAAAAGACATTAAAAAGAAGGTAGACCAAATTGAAAAACGCAAAGCCGATATTCCAACTGAGGCATCAAAATCAACTGGAACAGGATTTGCCATCAGTCAAAATGGCTATTTGGTGACCAACTTACATGTAATTGATGGATCGCAAAAAATATTTGTTTTTACCAATGATAATGTAGGTCATCAATCGGAAGTGGTAGCCACAGATGAAGAAAATGATTTAGCTATTTTGCGTATTACCGAATCAGATTTTCTGTTTAAAGAAAAATTACCTTATTCTGTTCGAAAATCTAATCCGAATATCGCGCAAAGAGTTTATTCATTGGGCTATCCTAAAGAAGACATTGTGTATAATGAAGGATATATTAGTTCGACAACCGGTTTTGAAGGAGATAGTGCCCATTACCAATTGGAATTACCTTCTGGGCCAGGAGTTAGTGGAGCCCCCATTATAGATGAAACAGGGAATGTGATTGGCATAATTTCTGGTAAACAATCTCAGTCTGAAGGAATTACTTATGCGATTAAGTCCAAATCTTTATTGAATATGCTAAAAGCCATGCCTAAAGAGTTTTCTGGAAATGAGTTACAAGCAAATGCCTTAAAAAGCGAAACCCGAGCTACACAAGTGAAAAAAATTCAGCCTTTTGTGTGTGTAGTCAAAGTCTACAACTAAGGATTATATTATTTCAGGTATTCGAATGCCTTGTTTTCTAGCAGGCAAACTTAATCCAATGATTTTATGGAAAAGAATTGACTCATTTCAAATGAAGTCAAAAAAATCTTAATACATGCTAGTGGCAACGATTGCAACGGAAACCCCGCATTCCGAGAGGCTTTACGTAATTTCATTTAACTTGAATTTTAATAGCCGATTCGGAAGAGGAGTTGGAGTGTAAAGCGTGTTTGCCACCCAAATAAAAAACATCATTTAAACTAGGGTATTGACAATTTTTCTACACTCTACTAAACTTAGTGCATAAAAAAAATTTATTTTCCGCCCGAATAGTATCACTTTTGTAGCTAATGGGAAAAATAATTTCAATTGCCAATCAAAAAGGTGGTGTAGGTAAAACAACCACCGCTATAAATCTAGCTTGCAGTTTGGCTGTGCTCGACTACAAAACACTTTTGATAGATGCTGATCCGCAGGCGAACGCGACTACAGGAAATGGCTTTGACCTTAGACATGTGCAATTAAGTTTGTATGATTGTTTGGTAAATGATACAGGAGTTAAGCAAGTAATTCTTGAAACTGAAACGCCCAATTTATCTTTAATTCCTTCTCATTTGGATCTGGTAGGGGCAGAAATCGAACTCATTAATCATCCAAATCGAGAGAAAAAATTAGCCCAAGTGATTGAGGAAGTTAGAGAAGACTATGATTTTATTATCATAGACTGTTCTCCTTCCTTAGGTTTAATTACGGTAAATGCCTTGAGTGCAAGCGATAGCGTGATTATTCCGGTTCAATGCGAATTTTTTGCCTTAGAAGGTTTAGGTAAATTGTTGAATACGATTAAAATTGTACAATCTCGGCTGAACCCTGAATTAAATATTGAAGGGATTTTGATGACTATGTACGATGGTCGATTAAGATTATCGAATCAAGTGGTTGAAGAAGTAAAGAATCATTTTGAAGATTCTGTATTCAGAACGATCATACATCGTAACACCAGATTAGGTGAAGCTCCTTCATTAGGTAAGCCTGTACTATTATATGATGCCGAATCTACAGGCGCTTTAAATTATTTAAATTTGGCCAAAGAAATTCTGCAAAGAAATGATATGACAAAAATTAAAAATGTTGACAAAACACTTGAAATAGAAGGCAATGAGTAAACTAAATTCAAAAGAACAAATCGGGAAAGGGATTGGTGCTTTGTTGGGAAATATCAAAGATGAAGTGAATGCCTTTCAAAAAACAAGTTCACCTCAAGAGGTATTAGTTGGTAGCATTACAAGAATACCTTTGAGTTCGATTGAAGTGAATCCTAATCAACCTAGAAGAACTTTTGATGAAAAACCGCTTCAGGAATTAGCTGAATCTATCAAATTACATGATATCATTCAGCCGATTACTGTGGTCAAGTTGGCAAATAAAAAATATCAATTAATTTCTGGTGAACGTCGTTTTAAAGCTTCGCACCTTGCAGGCTTAAAAGATATTCCGGCTTATGTGCGTGTAGCCAATGATCAAGAGATTTTGGAAATGGGCTTGTTGGAAAATTTGCAACGAGAAAATTTAAACGCCATTGAAATTGGATTGGCTTACAAAAGACTCATGGCTGAATGCAATTTAACGCAAGAAGAAGTGGCAGATCGAATGAAAAAAGAAAGAAGTACAGTCACCAATTATATTCGTTTACTCAAGCTTCCTCCGAGCATTCAAGTTTCTGTGAGAAATAAAGAATTTACCATGGGGCACGCAAGAGCCTTATTGGGTTTAGAACATATTGAACAACAATTATTTGCCGCCAAGGAAATTAAAGACAAGGAATTATCTGTTCGTGCCACTGAGGAATTGGTGAAGCAAATTATGGCCAACAAAACTTCTGCTCAGCCCGCCAAACCAACTGCTGCGGCTGTTTTGCCTGCTGCTTATAAGCGCATAGAAGATCAGCTTGCTTCTCATTTATCTACCAAAGTTGTTCTGAATAGAAAGAAAAACGGTAAAGGCAGTATCACTTTAGAATTTTATAATGATGGTGATTTAGAAAGAATTTTAGACAAAATCAATATCTAATTTATTTTGGTAGCGCGCCTTCCTTCTAATTTGAGTATGATGAAAAAAATATTTTTTTGGGGGC
>CAZSUF010000281.1:1969-5089 GCA_964609875.1 uncultured Bifidobacterium sp. | reverse complement strand
GTGACTGCTATCAAAACTGGCAACACAGTTACTTGGAAATATAGTTGGACAGCCCCAGCTATCGGACAAGCTATTGTAACTATCAATGCCATTGTCAATAATGCGAACAATAACAATGGTGACTCAGGCGATATCATTGAAACAGCTTCTACCTTGCTTCAACAATCAGTGGGCGTAAATGATATTCAATCAGAAGCTTTTTCTGTGAAGGCTTATCCAAATCCAACTACAGATTTCTTGAACCTCGAATTCACTGCACAAACCAAAGGCAGTGTATATGTGTTTGATATGATGGGGCATGTATTGAATCAACAAAATTTCACCGGCATTCAAACTAGCTTATCTACAAGCCAATTGGCCCAAGGTACTTATTTTTACAAAGTAATTATCGATGGCAAAAGTGTCGTTCGCCATTTTGTTAAAAAATAAAGTCACCATTTTACATCTTCAAGGGATACATTTTTTGTATCCCTTTTTTTATTTCTTTTTGGGCGGCAACCGGGCTTTTCATTCCAAGTCCTATTCCGATTCGGCTATGAGGTGTCAAGTAGAAATATCTTTGGTAAAGCCTCTCGGAATGCGGGCTTTTCACTGCAATCCCTGCCGCAATGCAAACAATGTCCCGATTTCATATGAGAAGTTTGTTTAAACGATGCATCATTTTTTTTCAGGAATCTTTGTACATTCGCCAACGAAAATGACATCATTATGGTAGATTTAGAAAGTATCGTGAAAGCCACAGGAGAAAATATGGCAAAAGCTATTCAACACCTTGAAGCTGAAATATTAAAAATTAGAGCAGGTAGGGCTACTCCTCAAATGCTAGATGGATTAACTGTAGAATATTACGGAAATCCAACGCCTATTGCACAAGCCGCAAATATCGCTGTCGTTGATGCAAGAACCTTGACGATTCAACCTTGGGAAAAAAATATGTTAGGGCCTATAGAAAAATCTATTCTTCAAGGAAATATCGGCATTACCCCGCAAAATGATGGCGTGATCATCAAACTTTTTTTGCCGCCATTAACAGAAGATCGCCGAAAAGAATTTGTACGTAAAGTGATGTCTGAAGGTGAACATGCCAAAATTGCCATTAGAAATATTCGTCGAGATGGCATGGAAGCTATCAAAAAATTGCAAAAAGATGGGGCAAGTGAAGACGAATGCAAAGGCACTGAATCGCGCATTCAAGGTTTAACAGATAAAAAAATCGAAGAAGTAGATCATCATTGTTCGGTGAAAGAAAAAGAATTGATGACGGTCTAATGTTGCAGTGGTTGCAATCATATATACAGCAAAATCCTTTGGTGGCCATCTCAACACCGATTTATACGGTATTGATTACACTAGAAGTCTTATTAAGTAATTATCAGCATAAAGCTTTTTATTCGCTGAAAGATTCACTGATTAATGTATGGCTGAATATTGCTAATGCCAGTTTGGGCTTATTGGTAAAAGGAACTGTTTTAGCCTTATTAGCCACCTTGTACCAATTTCAATTATTTTCGATTTCAAATCCTTATGTGTATTGGATCGTTTTATTCTTTGCCTTGGATTTGTGTTTTTATGTAGAGCATAGATCCGAGCATTATTGCCGTTTACTTTGGGCCGTTCATGTGACGCATCATTCATCAGAAGAATTTAATCTAACAACGGGCTTTAGGTCTTCTGTATTCAGACCTTTTGTTTCTTGTTGGTTTTTTATTCCTTTAGTGTTGATTGGATTTAAACCCTTAGATATTTTGTTTATGGACGCTTTATGTCAAATTTATGGCATCATTGTTCATACTCGATTTGTGCAGAAAATGCCACGTTGGTTTGAGTCTGTGTTGGTGAGTCCTTCGCATCATCGAGTACATCACGCAAGCAATGTGAAGTATTTAGATAAAAATATGGGCATGGTGCTGATCATTTGGGATAAACTATTTTCAACTTTCCAAGAAGAACTAGATGAAGAAAAGGTCGTGTACGGACTTACTAAAAATCCCGAAAATCCTTATCACCCTTTTGGTATTATTTTTCATGAATGGCTCAATCTATTTAAGGATATCACGCAACCTAATATCAATTGGAAAATCAGATTGAAGTATGTAGTCAATCCTCCAGGATGGAGCCACGATGGACGTTCAAAGACTGCTAAGGAATTAAGGGCCTTAGAAAACAACTAAATTTATTTCATGATTTCGTGTCCCATTTTATCTCGTTTAGTTTGGAGATATTTTTCATTGTGTGGGTTGGAATGAATTTCTATGGGAACTACATCTACAATTTCTAAGCCATAGCCAGTAAGCCCAGCTCTTTTTTTAGGGTTATTGGTGATTAACCTGATCTTAGAAACATTTAGTTTACGTAAAATTTGGGCACCAATGCCATAATCGCGCTGATCCATTTCAAAGCCTAATTCTAAATTAGCTTCAACAGTATCTCGACCTTGTTCTTGTAATTTATAGGCTTTTAGTTTGTTTAATAAACCAATGCCTCTTCCTTCTTGATTCATGTAGAGCACCAATCCTTTGCCTTCGGAAGAAACTAATTCCATGGCTTTATGTAATTGCTCACCACAATCGCAACGAAGAGAGTGTAATATATCACCTGTAAAACAAGAGCTGTGTACTCGCATCAACACAGGTTCACCAAGGTTCCAATCTCCTTTTTTCAAGGCATGATGAAGTTCGTTGGTTTTTAAATTTTTGAAAGTAATCAATTCGAAATCGCCATATTTAGTAGGCATTTGCACGCGAATTTGTTCTTCTACCATACTTTCGGTGCGCAAGCGATATTCAATTAAATCTTCAATAGAAATAATTTTTAAGTTATGTTCTTTGGCAATTTCCAAGAGCCTTGGTAGTCTGGCCATTTCGCCATCTTCATCAATAATTTCTACGATCACGCCAGCTGGTTCGTACCCTGCCAATCTGGCTAAGTCTATGGCGGCTTCGGTATGACCTGCTCTGCGTAAAACGCCCTCTTTACGCGCTTTTAATGGAAAAATATGTCCTGGTCTGGCTAAGTCGGCTATTTGAGTTTGGGGGTTTATTAAAGCTTGAATGGTTTTGGCTCTGTCATGAGAAGAAATACCTGTGGTGCAACCATGACCGATTAAATCAACAGAAATAG
>CAZSUF010000281.1:0-1959 GCA_964609875.1 uncultured Bifidobacterium sp. | reverse complement strand
CGATGGCACTTTTTATCATTCACCATTAAATTTAAGCCTAGTTCTTCACAACGATCTTCGGAAAGCGGTGCACAAATAAGTCCTCGACCAAACTTACTCATGAAGGTAATAATTTCGGGCGTTACATGATGGGCTGCGGTAACAAAATCGCCTTCATTTTCGCGATCTTCATCGTCAACTACAATGATGAGTTTTCCTAGTTTGATATCTTCGATGGCACTTTCTATGGTATCTAGCATGCGGCAAAGTTATAGGATAAAAGTGAAAATGCCTGATTGAAGCTTATAGATTAATTTGAAGTGCAATTGAACCACTTTTAATGTTGTTCTGTAACCGGAATAATAATCTCGTAGTCTTTTTCTTGATCGATGGTGAACGGAATGCCTCCTTTGACAGCATTACTGATAGAAGGGTCCCAGCCTTGGGCGTAAAGGTAGTAGTCGCCTGATTTTAAACCCTTGATGAGGGCATAAGAATTATTAGTTCCTAAGGTGGTGGCTTTTATTTGATAATCGTATTGCCCATTTTCAGGGATTTCGCTGCTATTAAATAGGACGTACATGGTGATACTATCAATGATTTGGCCATGATGTTGTCCTGTAATTTTTAAGTTGGCATTTCCTCCAAAGCCTGCCTTGGTTTTCTTTTTACAGGCTGAAAAGAATAGTAGGAAGCAAAGAAATATATAAGTGCTGAATTTTCTGATCATGATAAAAAGGGTTTAAAATTTGATGGACATAAACCAAGACGAAATTACTGAATATTAAGTTAGCGAAGTCAATCACACTTAATCCTCTTTTTTAGTGGTTTTAAAGCAGGGAGGATCATTGTTGTTTACAATATTAAACCTCTATGTTGTACAGATATTTAACGTACAAAATATTTTTTGTTTACGGATTATTTACGTACACTTGTAGAAATATTTCAAAGATGAGCACGACAATTAAAGAACAAGCGCGATTTGATGCAAGGCTACCCAAAGAACAAAAACAATTCTTTGAAAAAGCTGCCTATTTAGGCGGTTTTAGAAGTTTGACAGATTTTGTTATATTAACAGTGCAAGAAAAAGCAAAAGAAATCATTCGCGAAAAAGAAAAAATAATAGCCTCTGAAAGAGACAGTCAAATCTTTTTTGATGCAATTACAAAGCCAAAGAAACCTTCCCAAACACTAAAAATTGCTCTAGAGGACTATAATGCTTTTGTGTCAAATTCAAAGAAATGATTGAACTGATAGACAAAAAACATAATCGAGCAGATTTTGATTGTGGAAAAGAGCTTTTAAGTAATTACTTGAAAACACAAGCAGGACAAGATGTCAAGAGAAAGTTATCTGCTTGTTTTGTACTTTCAGAAAATGAAACTAGTATTAAAGGATACTATACACTTTCGAATTATAGCATTCCTTTGAGTAGTTTTCCAGCACATATCCAAAAGAAACTTCCAAAATCATACAATGCTATTCCAACCACTTTACTTGGAAGATTAGCCGTTGATAAAACATATCAAGGACAAGGAATAGGAAAAATATTGCTAATCGATGCACTAAAAAGATGCGATGAAATATCAAGAGAAATTGGATCATTTGCAGTAGTTGTCGATCCGATAGATGATGAAGCTGAGGAGTTTTATAAGAAATATGATTTTATAAAACTTCCTGACAGTGGGAAAATGTTCATATCAACAAAAACATTACAAGAACTTTTCAGATAAAGAGAATTATTGCTTTCAATATCCGTTTGTAAGCTAAGGTACTTTACTGAATCTGTTGAGTAACCTTCTTCATCATTTGCGAAAGTATAAACCATCATACTATACTTCCAAAGCTTCTTTGAATTTGAACAACCTATGAGTTATTCAGCAAACCCTATTTCTAAAAATAGAACGGTATGAGATTCATAAAGCTTTAATGCTGAGAAAATCACTTCAACATGCCGAAAATCGGTATGACTGAAAATAA
>CAZSUF010000280.1:1773-5092 GCA_964609875.1 uncultured Bifidobacterium sp. | reverse complement strand
GGTGTCATGCCTGAATGGCAAACGCCTTTCGAAAATATGGCGATTGGGAAAGGTGAAAAAATACAGCAAGGTGAAAACATAGCCATTTTATCCATCGGTCATCCTGGGAATTTTGTGGTGAATGCATGTAAAAATTTACTTAAAGTAGGAATTCAAGTTTCTCATTATAACATGATATTTATCAAGCCTTTAGATTTTGATATGTTACACGAAATCGGTAAAAATTATGAGCATATCATTACTGTAGAAGATGGCTGTATTCCGGGAGGTTTTGGGAGTGCTTGTTTAGAATTTTTTGCTGAACATGGCTATAGACCGCATGTAAAAATGTTGGGCATTCCGGATGTAATTGTAGAACATGGTAAGCCATCTGAATTGCATAAAGAATGCGGCTATGATCAGGAAGCAATTGAAAAAGCAGTTTTGCAACTTGTAAGTCCTGCAACACAAATCGTAGATTCGTCGTTAGAAAGTCATTCCAAGTAAGATAATAATTTTAGGTTGAGTGTAATTTTCGCGTGAGAGATCGTAGCGGAAATCCCATGTGGCGTTCTCAAAACGCCATATGGATTGCAGCGTAGAGCTCGGCCCGAGGTTTTGGGAGGGCACGCCCAAAGTATTGATATACTTGAATTTCATAGATTCTAATGGCCTGATTTTAGTTATTTATTATTCCCATAATTAATATTATGTTAAGTAGTAATTCAAACCTCTTTCCATTTAATCCATACCTATTATATAACCCTTCTTAAATTGAAAAATTGAGTGTCTTGTACAAAACAGACTTGATGAATGAATGAGATGACCTATTTACGTTTTCTTTCATGCTCTTCGTATGCTTCCACTTTTTCCAAAACCTTGCCTTGCATATTAATTACAAAGTGCTCATTGTTGATTATCACTTGACTTTTTAAATCTGCATTAAAGCTAGTTGCCATTTCGTATTTGAAAGGAATTATCGTCTTTCCAAGTTTGTCAATAAATCCATATTTGTCGCCAGCTTGAACCGCGGCCATACCTTGAGCCATGTCTTGTGCCATTTGATATTGACATGGAATGGCCCATTCACCTCGTTGATCAATAAATCCCCATAGTCCATTTTTCTGAACTCGTGCAAGTCCTTCCTGAAAACTAAAAGCAGCTTGATACATTGGCTGAACAAACCATTCTCCTTGGGTATTGATAAATCCATACAAATTTGCATATTTAACTGAAGCTAAACCTTCTACAAATACAGAAGCGTCATCGAATTTTAGATCAATAACTATCTTTCCCTGACTATTTATATACCCTCTTTTATTGTCTTTGACCACTATGGCCAATCCATTTGAAAATTCACTACCAGCATCGTAGATCGGATTGACTATGATTTGATTCGCTTCATTTTTATATCCTACCTTGCTTTGATTATAAAAACGAATAAGTCCTTGTGAAAATGTGGATGTAAAACTGCAACATGCTAATAAACAAAGTAAAATTTGAAAGTTTCTTTTTATCATGAGAATTTTTGTTTGGCCTAGACTTAGACGGCTTTGTGTAAAGTAAAGTTAGGAATAAATTTTGCTGAATAAAATATTATAAAAAAAAAGATAGAATAGCTTTTATTTATTTGAAGATTGAACATTTTGAGACTATTTTTGTACGATTAATCAAGATTCAAGGATGTACCTATTAGATATCACCAATACCCCCTTTAATTATTTCCCCATTGCCGTCCAATTAGTTGTTGCAGTTTGTTTTGTCGCATTGATGATGGCAGGAACTCATTTTTTAGGGCCACGTCGTAAGACAACAGACAAACTAGAAAATTTCGAATGTGGCATAGAACAAGAAGGTAATGCCAGACAACCTTTGGCAGTGAAGTATTTTTTGGTGGCCATTTTATTTGTTCTATTTGATGTTGAAGTCATTTTCTTTTATCCCTACGCCATTAACTTTCGAACTTTAGGTTGGGATGGATTTTTAGCAGTAATCATGTTTGTGGCTTTTTTCATTTTAGGTTTTACTTATATCATTAAAAAAGGAGCCCTTAGATGGGAAGATTAATCAAGTTATATTTTAAAAATTAAACACAATTTCTCACAAATTACATGAGACCAGTAACACATAATACAAAAATAAAATTGGTAGAACCTCCTCAAGGCTATGGCGGAGAAGGATTCTTTTCAATGAAATTGAGTGAGGCTGTTGGATTAGCCAGAAGTAATTCGATTTGGCCCCTACCTTTTGCCACTTCTTGTTGTGGCATCGAATTTATGGCCACTATGGCTGCGCATTATGATCTTGCGCGTTTTGGTGCAGAAAGACTTAGTTTTTCTCCTCGTCAATGCGATTTGATTATGGTGATGGGCACCATTGCCAAAAAAATGGCGCCTGTTTTAAGACAAGTCTATCTTCAAATGGCAGAGCCTAGATGGGTAATGGCTGTTGGAGCTTGTGCTAGTAGCGGCGGAATCTTTGATACATACTCTGTACTACAAGGTATCGATCAAGTGATACCCGTAGATGTGTATGTACCAGGTTGTCCACCAAGACCGGAAGCTATTATAGATGGTTTTATGAAGGTGCAAGAATTAGTCAAACACGAAAATATTCGCAGACGTCATAGCGACAAATACAAGGAGCTGTTGAATGGATATGGTATTCAATAAATTATTACAAAGCATTTATGTTGACAAACGAGGAAGTAAAAAATAAATTAGTAGAGAAATTCGGTGATCAAGTTCAGTCTTTTGAAGAGCCATATGGCATGTTGACCTTCGAAAGTCCTAAAGAACACAACTTGAAAATTTTGAATTTTTTGCATGACGATCCGGCCATGGAATTCACTTTTTTAAATGATCTTACTGCTGTGCATTATCCTGAAAAAAAGGGTCAAGAATTAGCGGTTGTGTACATGCTTCAAAATATCAAACACTCCTTACGAATCAGATATAAAGTATTTACTTCCATAGAAAAACCAGATGTGTATACTGCCACGGGTGTTTTTGCCACAGCCAATTGGTTAGAGCGTGAAGCTTACGACTTTTTTGGAGTCAATTTTGTAGGCCATCCAAATTTAATACGTATCATGAATGTGGATGAAATGGACTACCACCCTCTTCGAAAAGAATATCCACTTGAAGACCAAACTCGAATTGATAAAGATGATGCCATGTTTGGCCGTTAATTAATAAAAAGAATATTTTGTAAGCTACATGGATCAGAAACCAAATATACAATTACCAGAAGGTTCGCTTTTAAAGCAAACCACTACCCTAAATCTTGGACCTACACATCCTGCTACGCATGGCGTTTTTCAGAATATCGCCATACAAAC
>CAZSUF010000280.1:0-1748 GCA_964609875.1 uncultured Bifidobacterium sp. | reverse complement strand
GAAAGAATCATTGATGCCGTGCCTACGGTAGGTTTTATACACAGAGCATTTGAAAAAATAGCCGAGCATAGAGCCTATTATCAAATTACCCCGCTCACAGATCGATTAAACTATTGCTCCTCTCCTATTAATAATATGGGATGGCATATGACCTTCGAAAAATTAATTAAGGCGGAGTTACCTAAGCGTGTCGAATACATGAGAATCATCATCATGGAATTATCACGTATTGCCGATCATTTGGTTTGTAATTCGGTGATTGGTGTAGATACAGGTGCCCTCACTGGATTTGTGTACGTGTTTGAATTCCGTGAATTGATTTATGAAATTTTTGAAGAAATTTGCGGTTCTCGTTTAACTACCAACATAGGACGTATCGGTGGTTTCGAAAGAAATTTTTCTCCTATTGCTTTTGAAAAAATAAATCACTTTTTGAAAACCTTCCCTAAAGCCATGAAGGAATTCGAAACCTTGTTTTCTCGAAATAGAATTTTCATGGAAAGAACCATGGGTGTCGGAGGTATTTCAGCAGAACGTGCCTTAAACTATGGCTTTACTGGACCCAATTTAAGAGCAGCCGGTATCGATTACGATATCAGAACAGCCCACCCTTATAGTGGATATCAAGATTTAGATTTTTCTATTCCTGTAGGTACAACCGGAGATGTGTATGATAGATTTTTAGTGCGCAATGAAGAAATTTGGCAAAGTTGTAAAATGATACAACAATGTTTAGATAAAATTAAAGACCTAGATCCAACTATTTTTCATGCAGATATTCCAGAATTTTATTTGCCTGAAAAACAAGATGTGTATACCAAAATGGAAGCCCTCATTTATCACTTTAAAATTGTGATGGGCGAAACCGAAATCCCTGCAGGTGAAATTTATCACTCCGTAGAAGGTGGTAATGGGGAGTTAGGATTTTATTTAATTAGTGATGGCGGCAGATCGCCTTATAGACTACATTTCAGAAGACCTTGCTTTATTTATTATCAAGCTTATCCAGAAATGATCAAAGGCAGTATGCTTAGTGATGCTGTCGTCACCATGAGTAGCCTAAATTTAATTGCTGGAGAATTAGACGCTTAATTTGAAGAATACAAAATAATATTATGACTTTCAACGCCGATATCATTGAGAAAATAAACAAGCTTGTAGCTCGTTACCCTGAAGGAAAACAAAAAAGTGCCTTAATTCCTGTCTTACATTTAATTCAGGAAACGGGTAATAATTCACTCAGTATAGAGCAAATGGATGAGGTAGCCAAACAGCTTAGCATTACTCCTATTGAAGTGTATGAAGTGGCTACTTTTTATACCATGTTTAACTTGAAACCAGTCGGAAAGTATATTTTGGAAGTTTGTCAAACGGGTCCATGTATGTTGAATGGATCTGATCAGATTATCGATTATATCAAACAAAAACTTCAGATCAACAATGGCGAAACTACAGCTGATGGTTTGTTTACTTTAAAAACAGCTGAATGCCTTGGTGCTTGTGGTTATGCCCCAATGATGCAATTAGGAAAAACCTATAAGGAACATCTTACACCTGAAAAGATTGACGCGATACTTGAAGATTCTCGTCAAGCAGCGAAGCTTTAATTATTTAATATTTTGGGCGGCACACAGGCTTTCTGTTCCAAGTCCTCTTCCGAATCGGCTATAATCAGTTAGCTAGCCTTCTACTTTCGTAAAGCCTCTCGGAATGCGGGCTTTCCACGTCAATCCTTGCCGCAATACAAC
>CAZSUF010000279.1:0-5125 GCA_964609875.1 uncultured Bifidobacterium sp. | reverse complement strand
CAAGTGTAACTGCATATTGAGTTTACGCAGTGGTGCACTTTTACGGATAAGCATTAAATGTTTTAAAAAAAATTATGAAACCGCTTTTTTTATTCCTCATTTGTTTTCTCCCCATTACAGAAATCCATTCACAATCTAAGCTCAAAATTAAAATGACGCCTGAGCATACTTTGATGAAAGATTCTAAAGTTTTTATAGTTCCTCCATCAAATTTTCGTTTGCTTCTTAACTCACTGGGTTATGTAAATAACGAAACCGGCGCACATTTTGGCGTGATTCAATCCAACAATTCTTTCAACTCGATAAAAAGCCGCCTAAGTGAAAAATATTTTCTTGGCAAGGATTACAAAATAATCGAAATGAAAAGCTACAAAATAAATAAATTGTCGGCATGCTGGTACGAGCTCGAGAATCAATTTATGGATAGAACAACTATAAAATACATACTCATAATCGGAAATAAAAACGAGCATGCTATGATAGAAGCTTACTGCCCAAAGGAGCACCCATTAGCCATTCTTGCATTAAAAAAATCTTTATTTACAGTTTATTACGATGTTGATTCTGTAAACATCAAGAGATACAAGCAATCCCAAATTAAGTAACAGGGAAATCTAAAATTAAAAGCGCCTTGGAAAAATCCAAAGCGCCTTTTCATTTTTGCCTAGAATAAAATTACCAAGTTGTGCAACTTCCCGGAGAAGCAATCACTGCATCAACCGTTCCGCGAATATCACAACCTGTTTCGAAATTGATATATTCGCTGGCTGTAATGTCTACATTTGCTGAGGTAGTTGTAGTGAAATTTCCATTCGTTAAAAATGGATTTACATTATAGCCTGCTCTTACAAACCATCCCTTTTTGGTAGAAGCCCCACCAATAGTTAGGTTTTGTAAATAATTAGTAGATGCCATAATTACTGCGGCTTCTGCATTCAATAAACCATGTCCCATTTCAGTATTCCAAGTGCCATCTGCAAGGGAACCCGAATAGGTATAGCCACCTATTTTTCTAGAAGTGCGTTTCATAATTTGCTCTACTTCTGATTGAGTTAAACATGGGTTGGCAGATAAAATAAGCGCTGCTACTCCTGCTGCATGAGGACATGCGGATGAAGTGCCATTAAAACCATCAGTATAATTTCCTGCTAATCCAGCTGCTGAATTATAACCACTTGTGCCTTGTCTATCTGTAGTAGATATGATTACACCAGGAGCCATTACATCTAATCCAGTGCCTCTATTGCTACCCCACCAAGATTCTCCGTCACATGAAGTTGGACTTTTACGTTCAGCACAAGGACTAATTGCCCCAACGATTACCAAATCTGGGTTTGAATTTTTAGGATAAATTAAAGCGGTTAGATTATCATTCCCTGCAGAAAACAAGACAACACATCCCAATCCACTGCGACCTAAAGTGAGTGCATTCGTGACTGCTGCATCAAACAAGGCACTTGGATTATTCCAGCCCCATGAATTACTTAATATCTCTGCTCCATTGTTTCTTGCCCAATTAAATCCGTCAGACATTTGTGCCCAAGTGAAAACATTGAAATCTACAGAAACAGCAAACCAATCTGCATTATAGGCAACTCCCGCCACACCAATACTATTGTTACCTGAGGCCGCTGCTATTCCAGCGCAAGAGGTACCATGTGATCCATAGACAGTATTGGGCGTATTCCCTGTCATAGCATTATAGCCAGTATTTTGCATATTACCACTTAAATCGGGATGCGTATTTTCAACCCCTTCGTCCATAATAGCAATGTCTACTAAACTCGAACCTGTTGTATAATCCCATGCACCACAAACTCTTGTATCAGTGCCTGCTGTGCCACTATACTGTCCTGTGTTTGATAAACCCCATTGATTAGCAAATGAAGCATCATTGACACAATCGTGTTTGGCCTCTCCTAATAATTCGGGTTCTACAGCTTTAAAAAGTCCTGATTCAAAAAGTTTTTTTGCGGCATCTACTTGATTAAGTTGTGCATTGGCTGAGGGACAAATCATCACCCATTCTGGCATAAAAGGATTTTGTCCAACAATATCAAAATTAATTTTAGAAACTTCTGACATTAATTTAACCATATCTGATTCGTTTTTTAAGCCGACCCACACATAATTGGTTACAGCCACTAAATCATGATCTGTATTGTTGTAACAATTTGATAGAGAAACTATAAACTGTTTTCCTTTCAACGAACTCATTTCTTTTTGCAAGTTCTCAGGAGTAAGCGCAGCATTAAATTTTATCTCAGCAAAATAATTGCTTGGGCTCGACATCCTTTCTGAACTAGTTTTATAGGTTTTAATCAAACGATTTTGATAAATGTCTTGAGCAAATTTCACGACACTTATATTGGCTCCTAAATTTTTTTCTAACTCACTTTTTGAAGAGATGGAAGTAAGTATGTAAAGGTGTTGTGTATTTAAAGTCAGTGGAATTTTTTGATCTTTATAATAGTAGAAGTTGTCTTGCGCAAAAGCACTTATCGAAAACAACATGACTACTATGCTTAATAATTTTTTCATGTGTTTTATTTTTTAAAGTTAGCTTTCATGATTTCATTTTCTGCTTTCAAAGCCTTCATTTCCTTTTTCATTTCAATCATGTATAAAGTAAGTTCTTCGATTTTCTCCATAAGTTTTGCATCTACTGTAGCTACATCAATACCGTTTTCTACCATTTGATCTGCAGAAGGTACGTTTGGCAAATGCTTATTTTCCTTTACAAATGCTTCTACTTCTTCTAAAGGCAATAGTTTGTAGTTATCAGCAAATACATAATCAGCCCAGTTAGCAGAACCGCTTACAGCCACCTTTAATCTTTCTGTTAAAATGCCATTCTCTACAAATAGCTTGTATCCTGAAGGATAAGAACTTACATTTCCAATAATGACTGCTCCAGTTGAACCATCATCTAAAGTTAATGAAGGTGTTCCTGTAGCAGGGCTTCCTGAATTTGGTGTGAACTGCACTTGACCTAAGTTGTTTACAAACATGGTGAACAATTGCCCATTGGTGTTCAATGAAATTGATGCTGTATCTTGATCTGATCTTTCTCCTACATTTAAAGTTGATAAGGATGTTGAACCAGATCCAAGTCTTACTTTAATACCATCATCAATAATCGTTGAATTGACTAAGGTTGTTCCAGCACTATTAAATTTAGGAACATAATTTGTTGTACCCACCGATGTAACAATAGCAGGCGTATTCCATGTAGCTAAACCAGTTGCATCCGAAGTAAGAACTTTAGTTGCACCTGGAGCACCTCCAGTAATTTTTATTTGACCAGCCACTTCAAGTTTAGCTGTTGGAGCAATCACACCTATCCCTACATTTCCATTGTCTTTAATAGCCATAGCAGGCGATGAAACACTTCCCAATGTACTTGTTAAAAATAAATGATCGTTTCCTGTACTAGCCGAACGATAAATTAATCCTTCTTGTCCACATAAGATATCTCCAAATTCTGTGCTACCATCATCTTCTAAACGGATACCCGCATTAAATCCATTTGAACTGCCTTTGATATGGAAAAGCGAGGTAGGTGCTGGATTATTAACCCCTATAAATCCACTGCCTAAAATAGTCATGCGCGTTGTATTGTTGGTACCTAAAGACAAGCTATTATTTTCTTTATTGATGATATTAGCTGCAGTGCCTACTGTGCTAATTTCTAATCCATCATCAACCAAATGTCCTGTGGTATTATTCGTTAAACGTAAATCCATGGTTGTACCATCTGTATTGTTTCCGTGTATACGAGCAATAGGATCTGCATTTCCACCAATGCCTACATTTTCGGTAGTAAAGTCTGCATGAAATTTAAGTTTTGTAAGACCGCCTTTATAAAAACTCATACCGATATTACCGCCATTGGTAATTAAAAATCTCCCAAGTCCATCACCTGCGGCTATGCCATTATTTCCAAAAGCTAATAAATTGGCAAATGGATATTGGGTAGCGCCCCCATAATTACCCGCATAAGTAGTTCCGTATTTAGTGAAGGTAGCGTATGAGTTTGCACTATTATTGTATAATGTAAAACGACCTGCTCCCGTAGCACTTAAATTTTGCATACGTAAATGTTCTTGCACGGCAGCTATATTTTGATTAATGTGAAATCTAGCTACTGGACTTGTAGTTCCTAGCCCAATATTTACGCCATCATCATACAACAAAGAAGTAGAGTTAGCCACACCTGACCCATTTGTTTTTTCAATGTAATTGTTTGTTGCACGTGTGGTGTTTGATGAACCAGAAGCTTGTGATGAAGAACCAGCTTTGTCTGCATACAACGCATAAGGCACAGATAATAATTGAGTAGTTCCTGCGTTTGCATACTGGCTGCCCCCTGTTGGATCGATAGCCACTCGAATGTATTTATTTCCTGTTTCCCAAGTAACTGAATTCATCGAACCTGTAAGCATTTGTCCATTGCCAATTTGTAAAGTATACAAACCAAACTCATTGGTGCTGACTACTTGTGTTTCTTCATATTCAGATTGAACTGCATCTTGTGTAGGAAGAATAGAAATTTTGATGCCTAATTGTTGGTTTGCTATTGGATTGCCTTTCGCATCACGTGCAATGCCCTGATAATTGAATTTTTTAGGTGCTTGTGCCTTCACTTCAGTCGAAGTAAGCATCAAGGTAGCCACGCTTAGGTTGCCCATTAAAAAGGCAGAAAGCAAAAGTTGTTTAATTGTGTGTTTCATATTTATTGGTTTTAGTTTAAATAATTAAGTTTCATCCTTGAATTTTATCAAGGATAGACCTATGCCAAAGCTTAGTAAGTCTTACAATTCTTAGACTTAATTAAAATACCACCGAATTAGGGTTCGTCCTTCAAATTGATTTATATCAATTCACACGGCAAGTAAAAATTATTACACGCTTTATCTACTTCTTCACTACGGTTGAACTTATGATCTTGGTAATTCATAAGCTTGAATTTGGAATACAAAGTTCTTCAGATAAGTTAAAACCCTACGGACAAATTAGGATTTGGCATCTAAGAATTAGAATTTGGTTGGTTTTGCAAGATTAGTGGTAAAATGAAACCTCTAAAATAATTTGGGCGTGTTTCGTTGCGTTGATAATCATGGTG
>CAZSUF010000278.1:0-5138 GCA_964609875.1 uncultured Bifidobacterium sp. | reverse complement strand
AACAATTTGAGGTACGAAAAATTGGTCTGTTACAAAATTCCAATCGGTATTATTTTTTCAGAATGTATCAACTCAAGTATTCAACTGACTATCTTCTTTTCTGACTGATTATCCATAGTTGCAGAGAGTTCAGCTTTTCATGCATTAACCACAAAGTCCCACAAAATGATTTACAAGCTTAGATTTATTTTAAATGTTACAAATTGCTGAAACTGAATGAGCTTATTGTTTTAAAAACTTTCCATTTTGAATGACTCTTTCGTTCGTTTTTAATTGATATAGATAGATGCCGTTTGGAAAATTAGATACATCTATTTGTAGCCTTGAATTTGTGTTGTTATAACTGTTCATTTTTTTGCCACAAACGTCCATTATCACTACTTCAAAAGTTGTTAACATGTTTGATTGAGATTCAAAAGTTAATAATGTTGATGTTGGATTTGGATAGACATTAAACATATTTTCAGATGACTTAGTATCAATCACTGAATTTGGTTGCAAACCACAATTGCTGGCACTTGGCATTTTTATAATTGCTGAATCTACTGCTTGCACTGTGTTCACGACTGTGAATGGAACTGAAAAAGGTATCATTACAGAAGCACCCATATCTAAAATATCGGGAGTTGCTGAAGTAAGATTTACATTCGTGGCTGATAATACGATGTCGACTGCAATGTTTGCAGCTCCATTACCTTGTGCACTCATTTTATTCCAATACCCACTTCCCCAGTTGTTGATTGTTTTTGTAGAATAGGTTGCGAAATGACAGGTATCTGTTGCATATATTTTTGGCTTCAGACCAAAATTGATTGATTTTGCCCACAATGTTGCCCCTTGTGCATTTATTGCAAAAACAACTCCGCTACCAACTATTACGTAGCAATTTGAATTGACTTTTGTGACTTGATGAGTGTAGGCACTGAAGTTAGCTGAAGTGTACGTTTTTGTCCAATTTAAATTTAAATTACTGTCCATTGACATCATAAAAAAATCGTTGTATTTGTTTCCAAAAGCAAGCATTTCATTATCATTTTTAATATAGATAGTTGAGATCTGATCGGTAAAAGGAGAGTTTGGAATAATAAATTTTTTAGATTTTAATTTATTACCTAAGGAGTCTACAATCATAACTACTGGGTCAGAATCGAACCCATTTAAATCACAAATGTGCCCCCCTAGGACGTATCGATTTGTAGTAAGTTTTTGAATGGCGCTTAAATCGAATCTATTTGAAGCATCATATCCATTTAAATATCGTTTGCTACGAATGATTACACCTGCGTTACTTAAGGTGAACCATTGGTTGCCATAAAGTACTTGGTTCTGATTGTCTATTTCTGTTGCTGAATATAAGTAAATATCTGATTGATTGATACCTGTGTCTATTGGTATTGCTTTGTTCCAACTAATATTTAAATTGGTATCAATTTTCTGAATAATAACTACTTTATTTGTCGAATTGCCCAAAGCCATACAATTTCCATCAGAACTTTTGTAAGCCTCTACAACATCGAAGTCATTTACAGCATGTCCGAATGCTGCTGATTTTATTAAATTCCCATTGTCTGAAATGAGTGCCATCCCAAGTCCATGCTGACAATTGCCAGAAACACAATTTGAAGTAATATTAAAAATCATAGCTCTAGTATCACTTAATTGTGTACCTCCTATCCCAAATTCTTTAGTATATCCTCCAAAGCTAAATTTCTTAGAAACTAATGAGTCTTGTGCTGATGATACTATAGTTATTAGACAAAATAGAATTAGAAATATTTTATGCATTTTTTAATTTTCGAACTAGACGTAAAATAGATTTTAATAGTTAGTGTATTTGAATATATATTAAAATATAGTCCAGCTCTTCGAGATGTTCTTTGCGGCATCCCAAAGCCTAGATAAATTAGGTCCCCGCTCTGCGAAGCATCTCTGATTAGCCTGCATGTCTCACAGAACAATTATTATTAACAAATTTCCTTAGCATGATTGCGTTTATTGCTGAAAGCAATAAAATAAAACTACGAAGCGAGGACGCTTCCTAGAACAACAGATTTCTGCATTATCCTTAACATGACATATTGATGATTCGAATAGTAAAATGTCTAATTTACAGCAGATTCTCAGGTTACTAGAATTCAAAGCGTGATGCTATAATACAAAATCCACAAGCGAGACGCTTTTGGCATGCAGACACTCCCGGAATGCCGGGTGAGGGATGGCAACGGAAAGCGCCCTGAAGCATAAACAACTTATATGATGTAATTACTTTCAGGGCCTTGGAGTGTACAGCCCGACCTTGTGGCGCTTGAGCAAAGATTCGGTTTGCGAATTGATTATAACGCCATAAGGGCACCCCCAAATATCCTATATACAGCACAAACAAATAGTCTACAAACCACTCATACAGGTAAAAACGGAAGTCTGCAAAATTTAAATATCTTTGAGCAAATTCTATTTTATGATCCATTCTCATCGCCTATTGATTCTAAGCTGTATGCTTTTAGTTGCTTTTACTGCGTGTAATAAAATACCCAAACATGCGAAATATATCCCCAAAGAATCTCAATTGGTCGTGGCCATTGATTTAGACAAAATGGGGAAGAAATTAATTTGGAATGCTGTTACAGGGAGCGAATTGTTCAAAGACATGATGAAGAATATGAAAAATGAATCTTCGAAAAATGCGGCTAAAGATATTTCTAGTATTGGATTGAAACAAAACTCTAGTGTATATGTTTTTTCGAATAGAATAGAAAACGGCCAAGGAAGTTTATGCATATTAGCCGGAATGGAAAATATCAAAACCTTTGAAGATTTTATTCAGAAAAATTATCCAAATCAAACGATCGATAAAGGTGATGGATATAAAAGCTGCACGCTAGAATCGATGGTTGTAGCATCATGGAATGACGAAGCCGCTTTGTTTTTCCCTTTACAAAAAGTCAATGCATCGCCGACAGACTCTTTAGCCATGAGCTTTTCGATGAATAGCGAAGCAGATATTAAAAGTCATTTAAAAGAATATTTTACGATCAAAGAAGAAAATTCTATTCAATCGAATGCACATTTTAAATCTTTATTAGACGATCATCATGATATCAGTATGTGGTTGAATTACCAACAAATCATGGAGAAAAACATGCCAACAGGCTCTAACCCTTTCATGAAAAAAGACTATTTTAAAGATGCTGCCTTAGCTTCTGGATTTGATTTTGAAAAAGGTCAAATCGAATCAGAAATGGCCTATTATATGTCTAAAGAAATGGGCGATATCTATAAAAAATCAGGTGGCAACAAATTGGACATGGACATGGTTAAGCGAGTCCCAGGCAAAGACGTGATGATGATCATGGGTATGCAACTCAAAGTAGAAATGATTAGAGATTTTCTGAAACTATTTGGCATGGATGGATTAGCTAATATGGGCCTCGGATTAGCCGGCACAAGTATGGATCAACTTCAAAAAGCATTTAAAGGTGATATTGTTTTTGCTGTGAGTGATGTAAAAATGAAAGACTCCAGCTCTCGTTTACAAGAAGGCATTGCAGGACTGACCGACATGCAAGTTTTTTGTGGGTTGCGTGTGGGTGAAAAAGCCGCCATGCAAGACTTAATGAATATCGGTGTAAAGAATAAAATTTTCAATAAAATGGGCGATCGTTATGTCATGGCAGATGGCGGACCAATGACAGACATTGTTTGTAACGATAAGTATCTGGCATTTTCTAATCAAGCAAATTCAGTGAATTCTTTTCTTGAAGGCAAAAATGATATTCGTAAAAGTCTGCCAAATGGGGTTTGGGATAAATTATCTTCTAACCCATTTGTCTTTTATATGGACATAAAAAAATTAACGCAAGTGATTCCTATGGAAGCAGACAATGCAGAAGAACAAGCCTTGTTAGACAAAGCGAAAAATTTGATGACCTATGTGGAGATGCATGGAGGCCAAATGAAAAAAGGCGCTGTAATAACAAATGGCAATTTGCACTTTACCAATGAATCTGAAAATGCGTTAATTCAATTGTTAGATTTGGCTGTAGATGCAAAAAAATTAAAAGACTTAGAAACCGCCAAAGAACCTGTGGTTGATTCTGCATTTATTCAATAATATTTAGACTTTGCTAAAAAATATCATACGTATACCCTATGTTATTTATGTCACCATCCTTTTTGTGGTTGTGATCTTGATATCTTTTCCTATCACTTTAATCTTGATGTTATTTCCGAATCGAATTAAAGATCATGGTATGTTTATTTTATTAAAAGCAATTAGTAATATTTGGTTTATACTCATTGGTTTTATTGCCAAAAACTATCACCGAAGTAACATAGACTTTTCGAAGAGTTATATCATCATGGCCAATCACCAATCGTTTTTAGATGCAGCCATTGTGTATACTTCTATTCCTCATGTATTTAAATCATTAGGTAAAAAAGAACTAGAAAAAGCACCCGTCTATGGCATAATTTATAGAAGCGTTGTCATTACAGTCGATAGAAGTTCTATGACAGCGAGGGCAACAAGCCTTAGAAAAATGAAAAAAGAATTAGAAGAAGGAAACTCCATGTTGATTTTTCCTGAAGGCACTTTTAAGGACGAAGCTCAAGCTGAATTATTGCCTTTTCAATCAGGTGGTTTTTCCTTAGCGCTCATGCAAGAAGTAGATATCTTACCCGTACTTTTCTTGGATACACCCAATCGAATTCATCCTTCGAAATTATGGAAAATTACACCCGGGTTAAATAGAGCTGTATTTCTGCCACCAATCCCCTATCTTGCATTTGATAAAAAAGCCGGAGATCAATTAAAAGATTTCGCACAAAAATATATGCAAGATTGTCTTGATTTTTGTCGAAACAATTCTCCAAAAGAAGTGTGGGATTTTGCTACACAATGGCAAGTAAATTATACTCAATCATGAAATTATTTGCAGATATCATATTGCCTCTAGCCTTGGAAAGGAATTATACTTATGGTGTACCTATAGAAATGCAAGGCAACATAAAAATTGGTCAACGTGTAGAAGTTCAATTAGGGAAAAGAAAAGTATATAGCGGTATTGTAAAAAGAATTCATACGGAAGCACCGGAAGTGTATGCTGTAAAACCCATCAGGTATATCTTGGATGAAGAAC
>CAZSUF010000277.1:1078-5141 GCA_964609875.1 uncultured Bifidobacterium sp. | reverse complement strand
ATTAATATTTTCAGCAAATAAATTTACAGTACGCCAACCTGTACCAAAAGAAGCGCGAAGATCTGTATTTTCACTTACTTGATATTTCAATAGTAAGCGAGGTGTTACAAACCATCCAAAGGTATTGTGTTTGTCTGCTCTGATTCCTGTAATAGCAGTCCATTTTTCATTCGTTGATTTATAAATATTCTCTATAAAAATACCGGGTACAGTTTCGCGTCTTGTGTATAACCCATTATAGGTGCGCTGAATAGTATCTGATGTGAAATCTATATTCTCGTTGATTAGAAGATAACGATAAGAAATACCCGTTTTTAAATCGTGTTGTTTCTTTTTGCCATAATAGAGTTCGTATTGTAAATTGGCATATCGTTGACTTTGCTTAGCTTTATAACGAACTACCCCAAACCACGATTGCTGATTATGCTCGACATTACTTGCTAGCAGAGATATTTTTTGATTATCATCGATACGATAGCCTGATTTAGTGAAGAGATCAGTTTGTATAAATTGTGTAGCTTGTCCATAGGCTCTTGTACTACCTTTGTCTGTTTCGGGATCAAACACAACTTGACCGCCAATTCGTTTCTCATCAATGAAACGAGCGCCTATAAAGGTACTAAAGCCTTTTTCATTTTCTTTTTTGTACCGCCATTTATTGTAAACTGAGTATCGAGTAAGTAAGGGTAAATCAAGGAAGCCATCTTTGTCTCTGTCAAATTTATTGCCTGGTTGGGAAGTATGCACGGCTAGGTAATTATTCCAATTTTCTTTTTTAATCGCCGCTGCTGCATTCAAATGCTTTTCACCAAAACTATTTATTAATAAATCACTTGTAAATGGCTCAGCCCTTCCACCTTCCCTCGGGAAAAGGGTAATTTGTCCAACCATATTTTCGTAACCTTGTAACACGCTATTGGCTCCTTTCACTACCCAAATATTTTCTAAGATGCTACCTGGTATCGTGCTAATGCCATAAGTATAGGTAAGCCCTTGAATAGTTGGAAGCCCATCTACTAAGATTTGATTATATACACCGCTCAATCCCAAGATGCGAAGCTCTTTAGCATTGGTCAAAATATTAGTTGTTTGTGGTTGCACCGTACTTTGAGTTTCAAAACAGCCAGCTAAGTCACAGCACGCAGCCTTTCTTAATTCATTTCTATTAATTACTTCGGTTTTAATAACCTGCATTTGTGAGATATAGGCTCCAGTTTTGTTGTCAAAGACCTTAAGCTCTTTTAAGGTAACTCTCACGCTTATGGTAAAGAGCCATTCAGCATGTAAATCGTCTAGCTCAAAAGTATCTTGAGAGCCAGCATACGATGCAATTAATTTAAATGGCAAGGTGACAGTATCAGTTGGAAAGGGTATAGAAAAATTACCTTTTTCATCTGTGGTGGTACTGTTTTGAGAATGAAGCCAATGAATAGTTACATTCGCGATGGGTTGTTTATTTAAATCCGACACTTCGCCACGAAACATGCTCTGTGCTTTTGTTTCTTTACTATGTATAAAGGTGAAAATTATAAATAGGGCAAGGGAAATGTTTTTATACATGGTTATTCATTTGATGTTTGCAGAATTTATGCTCATTCATTAACGGACACAAATCTAGTTCAAGATTTAGCAATTGTAATGTACATATTTTTTTATGGATTTTAAGCTGCAGTCACTTTATGCATATGTTTAAAAAAATCAATTTCTAATTGATTTAAATACCCACCACATTTCTTGGGCTATTTCTAAACTTCTTGCTGCGTATTTTTCTGATTGTAATTCAGTATTGTCGAAAGCTTTAGGGTCTTCATATTGAATAGGAAATCGAGCTTCAGCGCCAAGGACCAGCGGGCAACCTTCGTCGGCGTTGTTGCAAGTCATGATGGCTGCAAACTTGTTTGAAGGATTAAATGGGTTGCTGTAGGTTTTTGAAAAGCAAATGATAGGGCTTTCGTTTTCGGCATATTTTACTGCGTACACAGGATTATTATTTTCTGATAATCGTTGGATTTGGAAACCTTGATTTATGAGTGTTTCGGCCACTTTTGGAAACATGGCTGTAGCTTCTGTACCCCCTGAATAACAAAAAATATTTTTTACTTGAAAATGAAAGGCCATAGTTTGAGCCCATATTTGAGACAAATGGCTTCTTCTAGAATTATGGGTACAAATAAAATTCAAACGAATTGTTTCGTGATTATCTTTTTTGGTTTGGATATAATCAACTAAGGGTTGTAAAATTTCTTTTCTTTCTTGAGAGATTTGCTCTGTAGAAAAAGCTTCAAGATGTTTGAGTATTTCTTTGTTCATGTGAAGATGTTTTGATGCGTGAGGGATAGTAGCGAAAATCCTTTTTTGAGGAACGAAAAAAAGATTGCAGCGAATAGCCCGATCTCGTTGGGCTTTCTGTAAGCTTAAGGTGAATGCGCTTTTTCAAGCACAACGAGACACGCCCAATTGTTTAAAAATATTTTTCTTTTAAATAATAACTGGCTTTGACTAATAAAATTAATGCGGGAACTTCCACCAAGGGGCCTATCACACCTGCAAATGCTTGTCCACTATTGATGCCAAATACCCCAATGGCCACCGCAATGGCGAGTTCGAAATTATTTCCGCTTGCAGTAAATGAAAGTGCTACAGTATCGCGATAATTGGCGCCAATTTGTTTGCTAACAAAAAACATGAGAAAAAACATGATGGCAAAAAAGATACTCAAGGGTAAAGCGATTCTAAGAACATCCATGGGTAATTGAACTATCATATTGCCTTTGAGGCTGAACATAACTACGATGGTAAAAAGTAAAGCAATTAAAGTGATTGGAGAGATTTTAGGAATGAATTTGGTATTGAACCAAACTTCACCTTGTTGTTTGATAAGCACGATTCGACTGAGCATGGCAAGTATAAATGGGATACCCAAATACAAGAAAACAGTTTCAAGAATTTGAGTAAATTTAATATCGATCTTTAAGGCTTGAATGCCAAAGAGTGGGAGCATGACTTCTAAATAAAAATAGGCGTAAGCACTAAAAAATAATACTTGCAACACACTATTGATGCCTACTAAACCTGCAGTCAATTCGCGATTGCCACCAGCTAATTCGTTCCATACGATGACCATCGCAATACACGGAGCCAATCCGATGATGATGAGCCCCGTCATATAATCTGGGTAGTCTTTTAAGAATATGGATGCCAAAGAAAACATTAAATATGGTCCTACTATCCATGTGATAAAAAATGAAGCACTCAGAAGTTTGGGTTGATTAAACATGTGAGGTACTTTCTTGAAATCTACTTTGGCCAAGGGTGGATACATCATGAATATTAAACCTATAGCTAGTGGAATATTGGTTGTGCCGCTATTAAAAGAGTTAATGAAATCTGGTGTTCCTGGTAAAAAATAGCCTATCGCGACACCTATAGCCATGGCAAGGAAAATCCACAGCGTTAAGTATCTGTCTAAAAATTTAAGCTTGGGTTGCATATTGAATGATGTGTAGTTTTTAGATATAATTTTTGAATTAGGAATGAGTGTTCTTTAGTCTTGATTGTAAGTAGTTTATTCCATCGTTATGATGTTCGCAAATGTACGAACTGCAAATTTAATTCGTACTTTTACGAACATTATTTTTTACGAAGTTATTTTTTGCAATCTTCTTTGAGGGCTAGGTCATGAAAAAAAGTATCAAAGAGTTTTTTAGCTTTCATCCAATGTGGTTTATGGATACAGTATTTGACAGTAGGCGGTGTGATATCGCCTTGAATGAGGGCTGCATCTTTAAGTTCGTTCAGGTGTTGTGATAGGGTAGATTTGGCAATAGGGAGTTCGTCGGCCATATCGCCATGATAACAGCAAGACTTCGTATTGAGGAGCTGCAAAATGGCAATTCGTGCAGGGTGTGCCATGGCTTTTGCGAAGCGTGCCATTTGTTCTTGATCTTTTGTATAAGATGCTTTCTTAGCCATATGTTATTGTTCGGATTGTTCGCAAATGTACGAATGCTTTAAAAAAGTCGGCATGTGAATTTCTTTACCTAGTTATATATGAAGTAATTTA
>CAZSUF010000277.1:363-1068 GCA_964609875.1 uncultured Bifidobacterium sp. | reverse complement strand
AGTATTAGGTATAGGCGATTCAAAATGGCCTGATAAATTTCAAAGAGTCAAGGCCTTGAGGTGACTAGCCTGCCCTAGCCCCGATGGTAGCGAATATCCCATCTCGTTCTTCAAAACGAGATGGATAGCAGCGGACAGCGGGAATAGCTTCAAAAGAAAAAAATCAAATAGAAATGCCTATTAATTATGTTTAACACTTTATACTTTAAATTTAGCCACTATCATGTACTTTTGCGCAAAATAATTATACATGTATCCAGCAGATATCGTAATGCCAATGAAGGCAGAATTAACTTCTCAAGGTTTTGAAGATTTAGCTACTCCCGAATTAGTAGATCAAGCCTTAAAACAATCAGGTACCACTTTATTAGTCCTGAACTCAGTGTGTGGATGTAGCGCAGGTACAGCACGTCCAGGTGTAGTGATGGCCGTGCAGCAAGCTACTAAAAAACCTGATCATTGTGTGACTTCGTTCGCAGGTTTTGATACCGCCGCTGTGCAGCAAGCACGAACCTATTTAATGCCTTATCCGCCGTCTTCTCCTTGTATAGCTTTGCTGAAAGACGGACAATTGGTGCATATAATAGAGCGTTGTATAATTCGTTAAAGGCAGCTGGATTGGAAAATAAAAAAGCGGAGTATGCAGTAAGAAGAGCATATAGTCAACAGCAGAGTTATGGATTATCAAATAGAGACTTGGTTCCA
>CAZSUF010000277.1:0-352 GCA_964609875.1 uncultured Bifidobacterium sp. | reverse complement strand
TTTTTTTAAAAATTATCGCCATGTATCCTGATTTTTACCATGTGCTGAAGGACTTGTTTGGTCTTGATTTTCCTCGTTTGAGTTTGCTAAAAACTTTTGGTTTTATGGTGGCCATGGCTTTTTTGGGCGCAGGGTATATCATTTATCTTGAACTAAAAAGAAAAGAGGCGCAAGGTAAAATTGGCTTTACGATTGATGAGGTAGAAACAGGTAAACCTGCTACGGCCATGGATTTTGTGGTGTCGGCATTCATAGGGTTTTTATTAGGTTTTAAGGCTTTGGGCATGTTGATTGACTTTAAAACGGCTTCTCCGGATCCTATGAGTTTTTTATTTTCAGCGAAAGGAAATTT